>CAJWXC010000030.1 GCA_913048215.1 uncultured Flavobacteriaceae bacterium
TTTTTTAGTATTGTAAACCTGCATACCACTAGATCCACCCCAAGCAAAACTTGGAATAAAATTACGAGGATAGCCAGCGCCAAAAATATTTGCGCTCACCCCCACTACACTTCCAGTGTTAAACATAGTATTGATACCACATTTACTATGATCACCCATCATAAGACCACAAAACTGAGTTCCTGTTTTGGCAAATTTTTCGCTATCATAATCCCAAAGACGAACCTCGGCATAATTATTTTTTAAATTTGAAGTATTAGTATCTGCACCTAGATTACACCAATAACCAAGCACAGAATTACCTAAATACCCATCATGCCCTTTGTTTGAGAAGCCCATCAATACCGAGTTGGATACCTCTCCTCCTACTTTGCAGTGCGGCCCTATGGTGGTTCCAGGATATATTTTTGCACCCATTTTAACACTTGAATGCTCACAAAGAGCAAAAGGCCCTTGTATGGTTGCCCCCTCCATAACCAAGGTATCATTGGCGATATATATAGGACCATCTGTTGCATTCAAAGAGGCGCACATAACCTTAGCACCTTTTTCAATAAATATATGTTGTGGATTATAAGCTATTGTGGTTTTTGGTATAGCTTCAGAGGTTCTGCCTTGAGTCAATAGCTCGAAATCTCTTTGAATTGCTTGTGCATTTTTCTGAAAGATATCCCAGGTATTCTCTATTCGAAGTACATCATCATCTGTGTATTGAGTAATTGTAAAGGTAGTAAAGTCTATTTCTTGATCTTCTGTAGCATAAAAAGCCAAAGGCTCATCATTAAAGAAAATAGCCTGATTCTCTTGCAAATTTTTGATCAATAACACTAAATTTTTTGATGGGCAAAAAGAGGCATTTATAAGCACATTTTGCTCCAGCTCTACCATAGGAAATTTATCTGAGAGGTACTCCTCGGTCACGGTTGTAGTGGTTGATCCTAAAAATTTTTCCCATTTTTCACGAATAGTTAAAATACCTACTCTAATATCTGCCACTGGGCGTGTAAAGGTAAAGGGCAATAATTGGTTGCGCACTGCGCCGTCAAAAAGAATATAATTCATAGCAAGGTATTAAACATAAAGATCAAAAATAGCAATTAAACATAACATAGCACCCATAAGCCAATGCCAAGACTACCCCTTGGCAAGTGACAACAAAAAAAGCCTACGATTACTCGTAGGCTTTATATATTATAATAACAAAAAACTACTCTTTGTCCTGTGCGGGAGCAGCAGCTGGTTTTTTGAATTTTGCGTATTTGTTTTTAAACTTATCGATACGTCCTGCTGTATCAATTAACTTAGATTTACCTGTGTAAAATGGGTGAGATGTTCTTGAGATCTCCATTTTAACCACTGGATACTCTACACCATCAACCTCAATTGTTTCTTTTGTATTTGCAGTAGATTTTGTTAAAAACACATCATCGTTTGACATATCTTTAAAAGCTACTAATCTATAATTCTCAGGATGGATACCTTTTTTCATCTTAAATCTCTTTAGTATATTGACACTATTGACCTTTCAATAAATGCGTTTGCAAAAATAGATATATTTAGATAATCTGCAACAACTTTTTATCTTTTTTTTGAATGAATTTAAACTCATAATTTATAAACAACTATTTTGGAATTCTTTACCCTTGTACTCCCCTGTATCAAAAAGATGTTTCTAGAAATTACATCTGAATAATAGCATTAGACTTACTTTAAAATTCTCAACACTTAAAACACTAATTTTTTATACATATTTTTATTTAATTTACTATGCATGCATAGTAAATTAGTTGTATCTTTGAAATCACAATAAACACTTTTACGCCATTCCCTTGAAAGAAAAAACAATAGATTATGTATTAAGAGCTACCTGGATGGCTGTGCAAAAAATGTACAATGAAGAGGCGGGTACCAAGGGCAGCACAATGGCTACAGGTTTTGCGCTCATAAGTATTGATCCAGAAAAAGGGACCCCTTCTACTGCCCTTGGGCCAAAAATGGGTATAGAAGCTACTTCTTTATCTCGCACCCTGAAAAAAATGGAGCAGCAAGGACTTATAGACCGAAAGCCAAATCCAGAAGATGGTCGTGGGGTACTAATTCACCTTACTGCCTTTGGCAAAGAAATGAGAGAATTCTCTAAGGGTGTTGTTTTAAAATTTGATGAGACTGTTAAAGAACAGATTTCTGAAGAGGATATAAAAATATTTAAAAAAGTTGCTAGCACCATTACGGAGCTAATTGGCAATAAAAGCATATATAAAAAGATAATATAATTAATAGTATGTCTAAAAGAAGAATTAACAAAGTAGCCGTTGTAGGCTCAGGAATTATGGGCAGCGCAATTGCTTGTCATTTTGCAAACATTGGTGTCGAGGTTTTGTTGCTAGATATCATACCTAGAGAATTAACTGAGAAAGAAATTGCAAAGGGATTAACCCTACAAGATGCCCTTGTGCGCAACCGTATTGTAAACCAAGCCCTTGCAAACGCTATTAAATCTAAACCGGCTCCTTTATACAAAGGCGCCTTTGCAAAAAGAATTACAACTGGAAATCTTGAAGACGACATAGCAAAAGTAGCCAGTGTAGACTGGATCATAGAAGTTGTTATTGAGCGGCTAGATATCAAACAACAAGTATTTGAGAATTTAGAAAAACACAGAACTCCCGGAACTTTAATCACCTCAAACACCTCTGGTATTCCTATTGGTTTTATGAGTGAAGGGCGTAGTGAAGATTTTCAAGCACATTTCTGTGGCACCCATTTTTTCAATCCGCCGAGATATTTAAAGTTGTTTGAAATCATTCCTGGTCCCAAAACCAAACCAGAAGTGTTAGCATTTTTCAACACCTATGCAGAACAGTTTTTGGGTAAGACAACAGTTATTGCCAAAGACACTCCTGCCTTTATAGGTAATCGTATTGGTATTTTTTCAATCATGAGTTTGTTTCATACCGTTAAACAAATGGGCTTAACCATAGAGGAAGTAGACAAACTATCTGGACCTGTTATTGGACGTCCAAAATCTGCCACTTTTAGAACCGTAGATTTAGTTGGTCTAGACACTTTGGTACATGTAGCCAACGGAATTAGAGAAAACTGCCCCAATGACGAGCGCTTAGAGCTGTTTGAGTTGCCAGATTTCATAACTAAGATGATGGACAACAAATGGCTTGGAAGCAAAACTGGGCAAGGGTTTTACAAAAAGACAAAAGATAGTAATGGTAAAACAGAAATTTTAAGCCTGGATTTAAACACCCTAGAATACAGAGCAGCACAAAAAGGAAAGTTTGCTACCCTAGAGCTCACTAAATCCATAGAAAATGTTGCAGACAGGTTTAAAGTTTTAGTAAACGGTAAAGACAAGGCTGGTACATTTTACAGAAAAACATTGGCTGCTTTATTTGGATATGTTACTCATCGTATTCCAGAAATAGCAGATGAGTTCTATAAAATAGATGATGCTATGAAAGCAGGTTTTGGTTGGGGACATGGTCCTTTTCAAATTTGGGATGCTATAGGTCTACAGGCGGGTATTGAAATAATGAAAGCAGAGGGACACCAGCCAGCATCTTGGATAGAAGACATGCAAAAGGCTGGTTGTAGTAGTTTTTACTCTGTAAAACAGGGCGCTACCTACTATTATGATATAGCCTCCAAAAAACAAATAAAAGTGCCGGGGCAAGACGCTTTTATAATTTTAGACAACATTAGAGAATCTAGCAAAGTATTTAAAAACAGTGGTGTTGTGATAGAAGATCTAGGTGATGGTATTTTAAACTGTGAGTTTAGATCAAAAATGAATAGCATAGGTGGTGATGTGCTAGCAGGTATACATAAAGCCATAGATCTTGCCGAAAAAGATTTTGACGGCTTGGTTATAGGAAATCAAGGTGCTAACTTTTCTGTGGGTGCCAATATTGGCATGATTTTCATGATGGCGGTAGAACAAGAGTATGACGAGCTGAATGCTGCTATAAAGTATTTCCAAGACACAGTAATGCGCCTTAGATACTCAAGCATACCAACAATTATGGCTCCCCACGGCCTAACCCTTGGAGGTGGTTGTGAGTTAACCCTCCATGCAGATCGTGTGGTTGCTGCTGCAGAGAGTTATATAGGACTCGTTGAGTTTGGAGTTGGTGTGATTCCTGGCGGAGGTGGCTCTAAAGAAATGGCCCTTAGAGCTAGTGATATTTTTCAAAAAGGGGACGTTGAGCTAAATGTACTGCAAGAACATTTCTTGACCATTGGTATGGCTAAGGTTTCAACCTCAGCGCATGAGGCCTATGATTTAGATATTTTAAAACCCGGTAAAGACATTGTGGTGGTAAATACCTCTAGACAAATTGCAACGGCAAAAGCACTAGCAAGACAGATGGCAGACATGGGATACACCAAACCAGCGGTAAGAAATGATGTGAAAGTATTGGGTAAACAGGCCCTGGGGATGTTTCTAGTAGGAACAGATTCAATGAATGCAAGCAAGTATATTAGTGAACATGATCAAAAAATTGCCAACAAATTAGCCTATGTAATGGCTGGTGGCGATCTAAGTGAACCCACCCTAGTAAGTGAACAATACCTTTTGGATTTAGAACGTGAAGCTTTTCTGAGTCTTACCGGAGAGCGCAAAACATTAGAGCGTTTACAACACATGATACAAAAAGGAAAACCACTTAGAAACTAACATTTGTAATACACAAATAAAAATGAAAACAGCATATATAGTAAAAGCATACAGAACCGCGGTAGGAAAAGCCCCTAAAGGAGTTTTTCGATTTAAAAGAACTGACGAGCTTGCAGCAGAAACCATTAAATTTATGATGGACAAACTACCAAGTCTAGATCCAAAACGAATTGACGATGTTATTGTAGGTAATGCAATGCCAGAGGGAGCACAAGGTCTAAATATGGCACGTCTTATATCTCTGATGGGGCTAGATATTGTAGATGTTCCTGGTGTAACGGTAAATAGGTTTTGTTCAAGCGGTATTGAAACCATTGCTATGGCGGTGGCAAAAATACAGTCTGGAATGGCTGATTGTATTATTGCAGGTGGAGCAGAATCTATGAGTAGTGTCCCTATGACAGGTTTTAAACCGGAACTAAATTACGATGTCATACAATCTGGACATGAAGACTATTACTGGGGTATGGGAAATACCGCAGAAGCAGTTGCCAAACAGTTTAATGTTTCTAGAGAAGATCAAGACACTTTTGCCTATAACTCACACATGAAGGCTTTAAAAGCACAGGCAGAAAATCGTTTTCAAGATCAGATTGTGCCAATTACAGTAGACCAAACATTTATTAATGAGGGGGGCAAAAAACAAACCAAAAGTTATGTAGTACAAAAAGATGAGGGGCCAAGACAAGGAACTAGCAAACAAGCTTTGGCGAAGCTTAGAGCAGTTTTTGCTCAAGATGGAAGTGTGACAGCTGGTAACTCCTCTCAAATGAGTGACGGCGCTGCTTTTGTAATGGTAATGAGCGAAGAAATGGTTAAAGAATTAAACCTGGAGCCCGTTGCTAGAATGGCAAACTATGCCGCCGCTGGAGTAGAACCTCGCATAATGGGGATAGGTCCTGTAAAGGCAATTCCAAAGGCTTTAAAACAAGCTGGACTCAAACAAGAAGATATCAAGCTCATTGAGCTAAACGAGGCCTTTGCTTCACAATCACTTGCAGTGATAAGAGAACTAGATCTAAATCCTGACATTATTAATGTAAATGGAGGTGCTATTGCCCTTGGCCACCCGCTTGGGTGCACAGGAGCTAAATTATCTGTGCAGCTTTTTGATGAAATGAGAAAACGAGACATGAGGGGACAGTATGGTATGATTACAATGTGCGTAGGTACAGGGCAAGGAGCAGCAGGAATATTTGAATTTTTAAAATAACAACAGTATCCTTTACAAAAGAAATTACAAGAAAAAATATGACAACACAAGAAAATAAGAGCATTCTAAGAGGAGGGCAATTTTTAGTAAAACAAACAGATTGCAATGATATATTCACTCCTGAGGATTTTAGTGAACAGCAGCGCATGATGAAAGAGGCGGTAATGGAATTTAATGATCGTGAGATTATTGTTCACCGCGAACGTTTTGAAGCAAAAGATTTTGCACTCACAGAAGAGGTGATGCGTAAAGCTGGAGGACTTGGTTTTTTAAGCGTTGCTGTTCCAGAAAAATTTGGCGGCATGGGTATGGGTTTTGTATCAACAGTACTTACCTGTGATTACATCTCTAGCGGAACAGGGTCTTTCTCCACTGCTTTTGGAGCCCATACAGGTATTGGAACTATGCCAATCACCCTCTATGGGACTGAAGACCAAAGAAACAAATATGTGCCAAAGCTAGCTAGCGGGGAGTGGTTTGGAGCCTATTGCTTGACAGAACCAAGCGCAGGTAGTGATGCAAACTCAGGAAAAACCAAAGCAGTACTTAGTGAAGATGGAACACATTACAATATAACAGGACAAAAAATGTGGATCTCCAACGCAGGATTTTGCAATGTACTAATTGTTTTTGCCCGCATAGAGGATGATAAAAATATTACGGGGTTTATTGTGGAGAATAACCCAGAAAATGGCATTACCATGGGTGATGAAGAACACAAGCTAGGTATTAGAGCCTCTTCTACTCGACAAGTTTTTTTTAACAACACAAAAGTGCCTGTAGAAAATATGCTAGCTGGTCGTGGTGAAGGTTTTAAAATTGCCATGAACGCTCTAAACGTTGGCCGTATTAAATTGGCTGCAGCCTGCTTAGACTCTCAAAGACGTCTAGTTAGTGGCGCCGTACAATATGCAAATCAACGCAAACAATTTGATACTGCTATTTCAGAATTTGGAGCAATTAAAGCTAAGATTGCAGAAACAAGCACCAATACTTTTGCTGGAGAATCTGCAACCTATAGAGCGGCAAAAAATATTGAAGATAGAATTAACATAAGAATTGCACAAGGAAACACCCATCAAGAGGCAGAATTAAAAGGAGTAGAAGAATACGCCATTGAGTGTTCAATTTTGAAAGTAGCTGTTTCTGAAGATGTCCAGAATTGCGCCGATGAAGGGATTCAAATATTTGGGGGAATGGGCTTCTCTGAAGATACACCCATGGAGTCTGCATGGCGTGATGCGCGTATCACCCGTATTTATGAAGGTACCAATGAGATTAACCGCATGTTATGTGTGGGTATGTTAGTTAAAAAGGCTATGAAGGGCCATATTGATTTACTGGGTCCAGCACAAGCAGTTGCAGATGAACTACTAGGGATTCCTTCTTTTGACACGCCAGATTTCTCTCAGACACTAAGTGAAGAAAAAGACATGCTTGCTAAATTGAAAAAAGTGTTTTTAATGGTTGCCGGAGCTGCTGTACAAAAATACGGACCAGAACTTGAACAACATCAACAAATGCTCTTAGCAGCCAGTGATATTTTAATTGAAATCTATATGGCAGAAAGTGCTGTATTGCGTGCAGAAAAAAGCACAAAAAACAGCTCTAGCAATGCAGACTATCAAGTGGCTATGGCTCAGTTGTATTTATACAATGCAGTAGATACTATAACCTCCAAAGCAAAAATGGCAATTATCTCTTTTGCAGAGGGTGACCAACAGCGCATGATGCTTATGGGGCTTAAAAGATTTACAAAATACCAAAATATGCCAAATATTGTTGGGCTGCGTAACACAATTGCAGAAAAGGTGGCTTTAGAAAACCAATACCCTTTTTAATTTTAAAAAGAGGTATTACAAGGTTTTTCTATTTGTTAGATTCTTTTTTGTTAAATATTATTTTAATTAACAACCACACTGGAAATATGATGCCACATAAAAAAGAGGGTATCATTGTGAGTTCTTTAAAAACACCAATCAAAGTGGTGTATATTTCATTTAAGTGTAGTAAATAGAAAAAACCGATGTTTGCCCAACTACCAAGGGAAATAATAATTAAATATTTATTTTTCATAATGCAATAATAATAATAATAATAATAATGCGTCATAATTATGGCGCATTTACTTTTTAATACACTTTATGGTTTTAACTACAACACCTTGTTGGTAAACTTTTACAAGATACGGCCCACTTGAGAGTGAAGACACTTTTAGGGTAAAAAGCCCATTGGTAGATTGACTCTCTTGCAAAAGTAAATTACCTAGCATATCATAGACAAAGACAGCATCTGTTTTATTTGAGCTTGCCGTATTGATAAACAAAAAATCTTCTACTGGATTTGGATAACTTGTAACAGGGGGTGTTACAGCAGAGGAGATTCCTAATTCTTGAGCAAGAGGTAAACGAATACCTACAGGGCGATGGTCTGAAACATTTTGATCATACTCACTAAACCCACCTTGAAGATAAGAGTCTACTTTGATGGTTTGGGTAATAGCTCCAGGCATTGCATACAAATCGAAGAGCTCGTCTGTGATTAAAATATGGTCCAGATGTGAGGGCCAATTTGGGAAAGACCAATTTGAAATGCTCCCTTGGGCAATATCCATATCAGCAAATAGATAAGAGGATGGATCATTTAAAAAAGGGGAAAACACATTGTGAATCTCGGGATCTGTTAAGATGTCGTTTAAATCTCCCACTACAAATACAGCAGCGTTGGATAGGTTGGTGTCAATATATTGTTTTAAAAGTAGGTTTGCTGTGTACCTGCGAGTTTCTTGGTCCCAGGGATCATTTAAATCCAAAAGACCATTTCCGCAGCACTTATAATGATTGTTAATAATTACAAAATCCTGATTTGCATAAGTAACCTCAATTACCATAGGAAATCTAGGGAAATTATTCCACTCAGGAGCTTGGGTAAAAAGCTCATAGGCGCTATTGAGCTGGACAGCGTCATGTTTATATAAAAACACAAGCCCCGCCCTATCCAGTGATTGGCTATAGAGTGTGTAGTTGTCCAAAAAGGAATCTAGATTATCTAAAATAGGATAATTTTGGATTTCTTGTATTGCAATAATATCTGCATCTATGGCCTCGATGATCTCCAATACATATTGCAGGGTTGCAGGCTCATTTTTAGGAAAGTTTTCAATATTCCAGGTAACAACCTCAAAGCTGTCATCGCTGCCAAAGGAGAGATCATCCAAACTTTGGGCGTACCCAATAAATGGTATAAGTAAAACAAAAAACAAGTACCTTTTAAGCATACTGCAAATATAAACATTAAACCAGCTATTTCATGGAGTACACTCAGGCTAAAAAAACACATGCAAAAATGTTGTTTTTATCTTAAAAATAAAATCCCTAAATTGGTTGTGTTTAAAAACTAATATTAACTTAATAAACATTTTATGAAAATCAAATTAACTTTAGTAACCCTTGCACTTTGCTCGGGACTATTTGCGCAAAAAAAGAAAAACGGTACAATATACATTGAGCACCCTGCAATTGACGTAATAAATCAAATGTATGAAGCTGTAAACACAAAAGACTCTCTAAAGTTAGCCAGTCTTATTGCTGATGATTTTAAAGGGTATAGTGGAGAAGAAATGAATAAAGATGCAGAAGCGACAACGAAAGAAGAATTTCTTCAAAATGTATCTGCATGGCAAACCTACAATAGATATTTTACTTTAAAACAAACAGACAACGGATACCCCGATGCTGTTGAATACAAAGATGAAACTTTCAGTAGTTTAACCTGGGTATATGCTTGGGAAAAAATGACAGGTATAGGTGGAACCACTGGAGTGAAATTTAATCAACCAAGACATGTACAATATGGGGTAACAGATGAAAATCAAATTGTGTTTGTACGCATATATCAAAATCAAATGCCTTTCACAGAGAGTTGGAGAAGTCAAAGAAAATTAAAAGATGGACAAATTTATTCTCATCATCCAAATATAAATACCGTTAGAAAAGCGATCCATGCATTAGAGTTTAACGATATGGATGCTTTTTACGAAGCATTTGCCGACACTGCTCAATTTGATGGGTTGTTTAACGATTGGGATAATGACCCTTTAAATAAAGAAGATTTTAAAGCCTTACAAATGGAATTTTTAGCCTCTTATACCGTCAATAGTTTTGATTGTGCTTGGATTAAATACTATGAATTTGATAGCCAGAGAGATTATGTTCAATCATGGTGGCGTGTTTCCCTTACTCGTAAGTCTGATAAAAAAGTAACAGTGATTCCTGTAATGCTTAATCATGGATTTAATGATGAAGGTAAAATTGTAAGACAAAATGAACTTTGGAATCAGGCAAAGCTTGACTAAAACAACTAATCTTATTTGAATTACACATTTACTAAGTCCACTTTAAAAGGTGGACTTATTTTTTTTAACTAATTCTGTTTAAAATGTATCTCGTTATCTTTTTTTAGTTAGCAAAAAACGATCTCTTGTAAATTAAACAAACTTTGTACCTTGGGCTATAAATTAAACGCTATGAAGAATTTTGTTGTTTTGTTATTTCTTAATACCGCTCTTGCTTTTTCGCAAACAGATACAGAGGTCTTTGTCATGGATTTTACTCTTAACAACCAGCTAATGAATATCTCTGAACTTAAAAACATATCAAACAACGCAGGCTATGACAGCCAACCCTTTTTTACAGATACTAATACATTACTATACGCTGGTACGCAAAATGGACAGACAGATATTGTAATGTATGATCTTACAACCAACACATCAAATATTGTAAATAAAACTACCCCTGGTGGTGAGTATTCTCCCAAACAAATCCCTGGATCAAAAAATATTGCCGCCGTACGCCTAGATACAAACGGCTTACAAAGGCTTTACTCTTATACTCAAACAGATACAAACCAAGGCGATTCTAAAATGCTTTTAGACACCCTAGAGGTTGCCTATTTTGCCTTTTTTGATCATAACCGTATCGTGGCCTCTGTATTGGCTGCAAATCAATTAAACTTGATGGTTGCCAACCTAAAGACAAAAAAGGTGACCCCTTACATAGAAAACTCAGGCAGATCAATCCACAACATACCCCAAAGCACCTCTGTGAGCTATACTCTTAGTAATGAAGATAAAAACATGGAGGTATATATCTTAGATTTGGATCAAGGTGCAGAGAGTTTTTTTGTATGCCAATTACCTGTAGGAGTCAAGGATCATTGTTGGATTACAAACAGCCAACTTTTACTTGGAAGTGGTAGTAAGATATACCTCTATGATATGTTTGGAACTCAACAATGGGAGCAAGTAGCAGATCTAGGGCAATATGCAATTACAGATATTACTCGTGTGGCGGTAAACCCACAGGGTAACAAAATAGCATTAGTAGGTACTAAAAACTAAAGTTTACCTTATTTTTAAACTAAAAAAAACAAATGAAAAACTATTTTCTTGCCTTACTCATCGCCTTTAGTTTTACTACACTTGCCCAAACAGATGCGCGAGTGTATGATATCATACAAAAAGTATCTGCAAAAAACATAGAAGCAGACATCACTACCCTTGCCAATTTTGGTACAAGAAACACTTTTAGTGACACCCTTAGCAGCACAAGAGGTATTGGAGCTGCCCGCCGCTGGATCAAGGCTCAATTTGATCAAATATCTTTAGACTGTGAAGAGTGTCTTGAGGTATTTTACCAAAAGGATTTAGTTAAGGCAGCCTCTAGTAACAGAGTTCCTAGAGATACTTGGGTGGTTAATGTGGTAGCCATACAAAAAAGCAAGACAGGATCTAATGAGTACATTATTATGAGTGGTGATATAGATTCTAGAAATAGTGATGGCAGTGATTTTATAAAAGATGCGCCAGGGGCTAATGATAATGCAAGCGGTATGGCTGGTGCTATAGAGGCCGCAAGAGTTTTAAGCAGCTATGAATTTGATGCCAATATTGTATATCTGGGCCTAAGTGGTGAGGAACAAGGTCTTTTTGGTGGCGCTGGATTTGCCAGGTATGCCCAAGACAACAACTGGGATATTATTGGGGTATTAAACAATGATATGATTGGAAATATCAAAGGAGTTGATGGTGTGATTAGCAATGTAGATTTTAGAATTTTTTCTGAACCTGTTCCTCCTACTGAAACTCAAAAACAAAGAAGATTAAGAAGGTTTTATGGAGGTGAAGTAGACGGAATTTCAAGACAATTGGCGCGTTATGTGTTTAAAACTACCAAAACGTATATGCCGCAATTAAACCCAATGATGATTTACAGGCTAGATCGTTTTGGCCGTGGAGGACATCACAGGCCTTTTAACGATCTAGGATATCCAGCCATCCGTATTATGGAAGCTCATGAAAACTACACCCAACAACACCAAGATATTAGGACTCAAGATGGTATTGAATATGGAGATAAACTCAAATTTGTGAATTTTAATTATGCAAAAAAGCTAACAGCCGTAAACGCAATTACGATGGCAAGCTTAGCCTGGGCTCCAAAGGCTCCAACAAATGTTGCAATTGGAGGAATGGTAGCGCCAGCTGTAAAACTAAGATGGGAAAAATCCAAAAATGCAGTGGGCTATAAGATATATTGGCGAGACACCACATCACCAACCTGGGATTACAGCAGAGTTGTTGGTGATGTAGATCATTTCTCTTTAGATGGAGTTGTGATAGATAATTTCTTTTTTGGAGTTGCAAGTATAGCAGAAGATGGGCATGAGAGTGTGGTTGTGTTTCCTAGTGCAATTTTTAGATAAAAACCAAGTAATTTATTAATACTAGACAAATATTTAAATGAAAAAACTTCTATTTATTTTCATAGTGTTGGGTTGTAGTGTAAATATCACGGCACAAGAAAAATTTACCCAAGCAGATGAGCTGAGAGGATCTATAACCCCCCAAAGAGCCTGGTGGGATTTGCAACACTACACAATAGAAGTTGATGTATTAACTAAAACAAAATCCTTGTCTGGCACCAATACTATTACCTATGTAGTGGTAGCCCAAAACAATACAATGCAAATAGATTTGCAAAAGCCCATGCAAATAGATTCTGTTACTCAAAATGGTGAGAAAATTAAAATTCAAAGCATTGGCAGCGCGCATTTTCTTAGCCTAAAGCAAGAGCAAAAAATAGGTGCAGAAAACAAATTAACTATTCATTTTTCTGGGGCTCCTAGAGAGGCTTTAAATGCTCCCTGGGATGGAGGCCTTGTATGGAGCAAGGATAATAATGGTATTGATTTTATAGCAAGTGCAAACCAAGGTATTGGCGCGAGTGTTTGGTGGCCTGTGAAGGATCACCCCCAAGATGAGCCAGACAAAGGGATTGATTTATTGATTACAACTCCAAAAGAGTTGGTAGGTGTTGGTAATGGAAGACTTATACAAGAAATAAAAAACAAAGACACAAAAACATGGCACTGGCAAGTAGTAAATCCTATCAATAGCTATGGGGTAAATATAAACGTGGGAGATTACGTTAATTTTTCTGAAACATACAATGGACTTAACGGAAAATTAGATGTAAGTTATTGGGTGTTAAGAGATAATCTAGACAAAGCAAAAGCGCAATTTAAACAGGCTCCTTTGATGCTAGAGGCCTTTGAATACTGGTTTGGCCCCTACCCCTTTTATGAAGATAGTTTTAAACTCGTGGAGGTTCCTTACCTGGGTATGGAACATCAAAGTAGCGTTACCTATGGAAATAAATATAACAATGGGTATCTAGGTAGAGATCTCTCTAGAACTGGCTGGGGGCTTATGTTTGATTTTATTATTATACACGAAGCAGGCCATGAGTGGTTTGCTAACAACATAACCAATAAAGATGTTGCAGATATGTGGATTCATGAAGGGTTTACAGCCTATTCAGAAAACCTATACCTCAACTATCATTTTGGCAAAAAAGCAGCAAGTGAGTATGTTATTGGAACTAAAAAAATGATACAAAACGACACTCCACTTATAGGCATTTATAATAAAAACAACCGCGGCAGCAATGATATGTATTACAAAGGAGCTAATATTTTGCACACCCTAAGACAACTCATAGATAATGATCAAAAGTGGCGCAATATTCTTCGAGGTTTAAATAAAGATTTTTACCATCAAACTGTCACAAGCCACGAGGTTGAAAGCTATATTTCGGAAAAAAGCGGGATAGATTTAACCCGGTTCTGGGAGCAATACCTTCGCACCACATTGATTCCTGACTTGCAATACACGATTCAACAAAACCAACTCACATACAGATATACAGATACAATACAAGGCTTTGATATGCCGGTGCAAGTTACTATAAATGGAGTTGTAATGTGGATACAACCTAGCAATTCATGGAAGACCCTACAAACAGATCAAAAGATTAGCTCCTTTGATGTAAAACAAGATTTTTTGATTACTTCAAGGCAAATAGAATAATTATACAATTAAAAAAATCAAAGAATTGCGCTTCCCTTCCCCTGACGAACCAAAATAGGCGTATCACCCATAAGATCAATAACAGTAGAAGGGATATTACCTCCATAACCTCCATCTATTACTACATCTACTAGGTGTTCCCATTTTTCAAAAATAAGCTCAGGATCTGTAGTGTATTCTATAACCTGATCCTCATCTTTGATGGAAGTAGACACAATAGGGTTTCCCATAGATGCAACAATAGCTTGAACAATCGTATTGTCTGGCACCCGTATTCCTACTTCCTTTTTCTTTTTAAAGACACTTGGTAACTTATTATTTCCAGGAAGTATAAACGTGTAAGGTCCTGGAAGGGCTCTTTTTAAAAGTTTAAACGTAGTATTATCTAATTGCTTAACGTAGTCTGAGAGGTTGCTTAAATCTTTACACACAAAAGAGAAATTAGCCTTTGCCAGTTTTACTTTTTTAATTTGAGCGATACGCTCTAGAGCACGGTTGTTGGTAATATCGCAACCCAGTGCATACACCGTATCACTTGGGTAAATTACCAAACCACCTTTTTTTAAAATCTGTACTACCTTGGCAATATCTCGAGGATTTGGATTGTCATCATATATTTTAACAAATGTTGCCATGGTCCGTGGGTGTTTTAAATGTATCGCCTTTTATTCTATAATATTTAGTTTTGCAAATCTGAGCAGCAACTTTTTTAAGCCCCCATTTTCAAAATCAATTTCTGCTTTTGTGTCTGCACCAACCCCTTCAATTTTGGTGATTTTCCCTTTTCCGAACCTTACATGTTCAACCAAAGTACCAATATGTAGGTTTGCAGCTGCAGGATCAAAGTTTTTCTCTGCACTACTTGCCACAGGCTTTAATCTGCGTAGTTTGCGCAGCTGCTCTTGGTTTGGACCTGTTGGAGGGCTTGAAGATGTTGGTTTACGTAGTCGTAATTTACTTTTATCAACCTCTCCAAATATATCTGCATCTAACAGTGGTTTATAGCGGTGCTCTGTAACGGGTGTTAAATATTCCAAATAAGAAGCATCTATCTCTTCTATAAACCTACTAGGCTCTGCATCAATGAGTTTTCCCCACCTGTATCTAGACTGAGTATAGGTTAAATATGCTTGAGTTTCTGCTCTGGTAACAGCCACATAAAACAACCTTCGCTCCTCCTCTAGCTCTGCTCTGGTATTCATGCTCATACCGCTTGGGAATAATTCCTCCTCCATCCCAACGATAAAGACATAAGGAAATTCTAACCCTTTGGCTAGATGAATGGTCATCAAAGCAACTCGATCCTCATCACCTTTGTCATTGTCTAGATCAGTGGCAAGAGCAACATCCTCCATAAACTCAGACAAAGAACCCTGTGTGTCTGCCAATTCTTTTTGCTCCTCAACAAAATCACGCATACCATTTAAAAGCTCTTCTATGTTCTCTATACGAGCAATACCCTCTGCAGAACCATCTTTTTTAAGTTCTGTAAGTATCCCTGTTTTTTTAGCTACATATTCTGCCATCTGAAAAGCATCGTAGGTCTGGTTTAAAACTTGAAAACTTTGTACCATGGTAACAAAGTCTGACAACTTTGCTTGTGTCCCTTTATTGATGTTCAGTTCTAATTTACTGATGTTTTGCATCACCTCGAAAATAGACCTGCCGTAGTGATTTGCTGCCACCATAAGACGCTCTATGGTGGTTTGCCCAATGCCTCTTGCTGGATAATTGACAACGCGCTTTAGAGCCTCCTCGTCTTTAGGATTGAGCACTAGGCGCAGATAAGACAATACATCTTTAATCTCTTTACGCTGGTAGAAACTCAAACCACCATAGATACGATACGGGATATCTTTTTTACGAAGGGCGTCTTCCATAGCGCGTGATTGCGCATTAGTTCTATACAAAATTGCAAAATCCCCATTTTTAAGCTCCTCATTTTGCTTAGTTTCAAAAATAGTACTTGCTACAAAACGTCCCTCATCTCCATCTGTCATGGTGCGATTGACTTTTATTTTAGAACCCTCGTCATTAGAAGTCCAAACTACCTTGTCTAGTCTTGTTTTGTTTTTTTCAATAATGCTGTTGGCAGCATTTACTATATTCTTTGTAGATCTATAATTTTGCTCAAGACGATAGGTCTTTACATCATCATAGTCTTTCTGAAAATTTAAAATATTATTAATATTAGCACCTCTAAAGGCATAAATACTTTGAGCATCATCACCTACCACGCATATATTTTGAAACTTATCACTCAATGCGCGCACAATTAAGTACTGACTATGGTTGGTATCTTGGTACTCATCAACTAAGATATACCTAAATCTATTTTGATATTTTGCTAAAACCTCTGGAAAGCGGGTTAAAAGCTCGTTGGTTTTTAATAATAAATCATCAAAATCCATAGCGCCAGCTTTAAAGCACTTATCTACATAGCTTTTATAAATATCTCCCAAACGTGGCATTTTGGCCATTGCATCTGCCTCCATGAGTTCTGGGTTGTTAAAATAAGCCTTCACAGTAATTAAACTATTTTTATAACTAGAGATTCTAGAATACACCTGTTTGTATTTATAAATCTCCTTATCTAGGTGCATTTCTTTAATTACAGCACGAATGACACTTTGAGAATCTTGGGTGTCATAGATAGTGAAATTTGAGGGGTAGCCTAATTTGTCTGCCTCCATACGGAGTATTTTGGCAAAAACACTATGAAAGGTTCCCATCCATAAATTCTTGGCTTCACTGGGCCCAACAATGGTGGATATACGTTTTTTCATCTCACGTGCTGCCTTATTGGTAAAGGTGAGCGCCAAAATATTAAATGGATCTACTGCTTTAGACATTAAAAAGGCTATTCTATAGGTAAGTACACGTGTTTTACCTGAGCCAGCTCCAGCAATTACAATCATAGCGCCATCCTTTTGTATGGTTGGTGCTAACTGAGCCTGGTTTAATTGTTGTAAATATTCTTGCAAGGGTTTTCTGAAATTTTTAAGGCTCCAAAGTGATTTCGGAATTGTGACAAAATTAGGCAATATACTGAAGGTGAAAATACGGAAAACTGCGGGATTCAACCCACTGAAATTTCAGAATTTATAAACAACAAAGCTGGGGTGTTATTTCTGAAATTTCAATATCTTTAAACCATATTTTATTTAAATTAAATAGGTAAATCTCATGAAAAAACAACTTATTATCCTACTACTGCTATTATGTGGAACTACTTTAGATGCACAAACCCATCAAAGTATTTTAAAAGACATTGAACAAATAGAATCTCAGGTAATTGACTGGCGTCATTACTTTCATGAAAACCCAGAATTATCTAACCGTGAATTTAATACAGCAGAGAAAATTACTGCTCATTTAAAATCCCTTGGAATGGAAGTACAAACAGGAGTTGCAAAAACAGGGGTTGTTGGGCTTTTAAAGGGAGATAATCCAGGAAAGGTCGTTGCCCTTAGAGCAGATATTGACGGCTTGCCCGTTACAGAGCGTAATGACCTAAGCTATAAAAGTACTGTTGTAGACACTTTTCTGGGGACAAAAACAGGAGTAATGCATGCCTGTGGTCATGACACGCATATCGCGATTTTGATGGGAGTTGCAGAAGTTTTAAGCAAGCATAAAGATAAAATTAAGGGAAGTATAAAATTTATTTTTCAACCCGCAGAGGAGGGACCTCCACCCGGTGAAGAGGGTGGCGCAAAACTAATGGTAAAAGAAGGGGTATTAGAAAACCCTAAGGTAGATGCTATTTATGGATTACATATTAATAGCGGTACACCCGTTGGTACCATAACCCTAAAACCAGAGGGTATTATGGCAGCCGTTGAACGTTTTGTAGTTACGGTTAAGGGAAAGGGATCTCATGGCTCTGCCCCTTGGAGTGGTGTTGATCCAATTTTGATCTCGGCAAAAATTATTGATGGATTTCAAACCATCATCTCCAGAGAGGCCTACCTTATAGAGGCGCCAGCGGTTATTACTGTTGGAAAAATAACTAGCGGTACTCGCTTTAATGTCATACCAGAGAGTGCAGAACTTATTGGTACTGTAAGAACCCTCAACC
>CAJWXC010000031.1 GCA_913048215.1 uncultured Flavobacteriaceae bacterium
CTGCGGCCTCCACGTCCCAAACGTGGCGCGATAACCGGGCTACGCTACACCCCGAGTTTAATACTTAAATTCGGATTGCAAAACTAATGATTTATATAGATACCACACGCTTTTTTTAAATTATTTCACCCTTGTTAGTAATAGATTTTATTATTTTTACATCCTGTAAATAACAACGGTATTCTTACAGTTATTATTTATTACGGGATGTGGCGCAGTCCGGTAGCGTACTTGGCTGGGGGTCAAGTGGTCGCAGGTTCAAATCCTGTCATCCCGACTGTATTAAAAAGGCACAATGAGTTTTCATTATGCCTTTTTTTAAAACAAGATACTAGACCATAGTATTTTCCTTTTTAGAGATGATGTTTTGCTTGCCGTTTTTTTTATGATAAGACTGTAAGATCTTTGAAGTGTAATAAGAGCTTTTATACCTTGTTATATAGGTAGCGAAGTCCTCAAAGTAGGCTATAGATTCTTGGCTGTCTATAAATCCAAAACCTTTATATTCTCCTTGTTCAATTAAAATTATAGATATCTCGGTGGGGGTCCTTCCTTTACCTTTAATAATATAACTGTCCTGCTGTTGTTGAAAACTGTAAATAGCCTCTTTTACTCTTTTATTATACACCTGTGCATCTTCAAGGTCTTGACAGATTCCGTTACATTTTTTTATTTTATAATGAGAACAAGCATTTCCTTGACCTTGGAGTGAACAATATCTTGGGCACAATTCATACTCTTGACATAGGTTTTCCAGATGCTCAATAGCCAATGCATTGCTGTAGAGTGTTGCAATTGAGTTTGTTGTTGTTTTGGTCTTTCCTATGGCAAGCTGAAGTATTCCTTTTCTATTGGTATAATTAATAATTTGAAAGGTTGTGGTAGGTCTTTTTTGCACCTTATTATATTTTGGATAGTGCTTTATTATATGGTGAGATTCAAGCAATAATGCTGTTAGTTCATTTCCAGTCTGTTCATAATCTATGTGATGCGTTTCTTGAGCCAGAGCAATTTCTTTAGAGGCCTTTGCATACAGGTGTGACAACACTCTTTTTTTTATGTTTTTTGCTTTACCAACATAGATAATTTTTTTAGCCTCATTTTTAAAAAAATATACTCCAGGGGTTTGCGGTAGTGCTGTAATATCCTCTGCTGGTAGGTGGGGGGGGAGTGTGGCTTCCTTTGATGTTACATCCAATGCTTTTAAAATAGTTTCATACCCAGAGTTAGCGTCTATTTCAAGTAATTTATTAAATAATTTAACGGTAGCTCTAGTGTCTGCCTCTGCTCTGTGAGCCCCTGTAAGTTGTATGCCTATAGATCTAGTTAATCTGCCAAGACTATAGGAGGGAAGCCCTGGTAGTAGTTTTCTGGATAGACGAACCGTACATAGCTTTTTTCTTAGATAGGTAATACCAAGTTCTGCAAACTGTTTTTTAAAAAAACCAAAATCAAAATTCACGTTGTGTGCTACAAAAACAGTGTCTTTTGTAAATTCATATATTTCCCGGGCTACTTCTGCAAAGCTTGGCGCAGATGCCACCATTTGGTTATCTATGCCAGTGAGTGCTGTTATTGTTGTTGGGATCAAACACCCAGGATTTAAAAGTGTTGTGTAGGTATTTTGTATTTCTCTGTTTTTTACAAGAATAATACACACCTCAGTCATTCTTCCCTTGGCAACCCCTCCAGTGGTCTCTACATCAATAATCGCAAAGGTTGTATTGTCAATATTGTTTTTCATTTATACAAAAATACAATAAATATGGACTATTTCCTTTTTGATGGATAAATTCCATTAATTTAAAGTGGAAAAAATACTAATGTTTTTTTTTATTTTTTTTGTAAAGGATAAACCATTTTTATATTACTACGCTTGTAAGGGTTGTCTTTGGGGATAGTAACCTCTTTAAAGCCATATTTTTTGTATATGTGTATAGCATTTTCTAGCTTGGTATTTGAGTATAAGTATAGCTGCTTAAAGTTATTTTTTTTAGCAAAATCAATACAGTATTTTAAAAGTTGTTGCCCCATATTTTTTCCTTGACTGGACGGCTCTATGGCCATTTTTGTTAGCTCATAAATACCATCTCCTCTTTTTATAAGCGCCACAGTACCAATTATTATGTTGTTTTGTTTAATGAAAAATATTTCTCCACCAGGTTTTATAATATGATCAAAGGGTTTACTTAAAACCTCTCTATCGTAGGGCTCAACATAAAAATAGGTTTCTAGCCACTGCACATTAAGATCATAAAATGCTTGAGAAAAGGAGCTGTTAAAGGGGCTTATTTCCAAAAAAAAATGATTAATTAATTAAGGGTTCTCCTACTTCTGTAAAGTATTCATTTATCATAGATTTTGCTGTATCGAGCTGTTCATTTCTAATAAATAGCCGCACTTGATTAGGAACCCCTGTAGAGAATCCTCCGGTAATTCCGCTTTGATGATCATCTTTTACAATGGGAGAAATCCCAAGATGGTTTAGTCTTGCAACAAGACCGTTTGCTATCATTGTTGGTCCTGTGTATATTCGGACTGTTTTTTTATCTTCATTCATGTTGTTCTGTTTTATATATTTTAAATGTACTGCCTTAGGATTAAAAAAACCAATCAAATCACAATAATTAATATCTTATAGTTACTATTTTACCATTTTTTACGTTATAATACATAATTAGTATTATGTATCTTTAAAAAAAATAAAACATGAACTTTAAACACATTTTTTGCACCCTATTTTTTTGCTTCTCTACGGTCGTTATTGCTCAGAAATACAAAAGCACTAGCGCTAGTTCTATTTCCAAAGAGTGGCAAGGGATCACTTTCACATCAGATAAAACCCTGCAAGAAAATATAGCACAAAGTGCTTCTTTTTCTGTAATGACCACTATTTTAGAAAACGAATCTCTTACCACTCAACTATACAGTCAAGAGATGATAACCGTTTTTGTTGCTAACAACACCTCTTTTATGTCATTAGATGAGGATGCCCGTAAGGCGCTGTTGGCAGATAGCCAAAGAGTTACACAATTAGTAAAATTTCTTACCATCCCCGGTAGGGTAGACAAAAACTCAATACAGAAGGCAATTTCTGTCTCTGGCGGCACCGCTTATTTTATGACACTTGAGGGTGAAAAATTAGCAGTAACAAAAAAAGAGGAGGCCTTTGTTATATCAGACAGTAAAGGAAACTCTGCGGTTATAAAAGAAACAGATTTTTATCATAAAAATGGATTTTTTCATATGGTAGAAGGTATTGCTTTTGATACGGTAGATTCTCAATAATTCAATACCCAAGCATGTTTTTTAATACATCACTATTTTGAGTTTGCTATCTCAAGCAAAGTGCTATACACCAATCTTGTGGGAAGTCCCATAACATTAAAAAAACATCCTTCAATTTTTTCTATTCCAACATAACCAAGCCAGTCTTGTATACCGTAGCTACCTGCCTTATCGTAAGGCCTACATGTATTTAGGTAATAGTCAATCTCATCAATTGTAAGTTCTTTAAACTGCACCTTAGTGCAGTCATACACAGTTTTTTGGTTGTTTTTTGTTGAAAAACACACAGAAGTAAAAACCTCATGGGTTTCACCACTAAGATTTTGGAGCATTTTCACTGCATCTTGCTTATCTTTAGGTTTTCCTATAGCGCGATTGTCCTTCCATACAATTGTATCGCTAGTAATTACAATTTGACTGTCTTTTACATCCTTAAAAGCGTTAGCTTTTAATTGCGCTAAGTAATTTGTGATTTCTTGTGCTTTTAAGTGTGGCGGAAATACCTCTTTGATTTCCCGAACATCTACTGTAAAATGTATATCTAATTCTTTAAAAAAATGCTGTCTTCTTGGCGAACCAGAGGCTAAAATAATATCAAAATTAGCGAGTTGTTTTTTTAACATTGTAGTGATTTTGTATCCTATCCAAAGATAAATAATGTCTTTTGTTTTTCTAAAAATATGCGTGTATTTGTTATGCAGGTTTTTTTTGCTGTATTGAGTTAACCTATTTGATGTAACTATGTCTTTTTTTCTTTGGTATAGATTTTATTGATACCATATTTATTTAATTATATAATAAACACATACAGATACATTACTAAATAAGTAACTTTGGATACAACAAAAATTATATAAAAAACATATACCAATGGATAATCACAAAGGTGGCGACATTAGCCAATGCCCTTTTATGGGAGGCACTCAAAAACAAACAGCAGGTAATGGAACTTCTGTGCGAGATTTTTGGCCCAATGAACTCAAATTAAATATTCTACGTCAAAATGCAGTAAAATCTAACCCTATGGGTGCAAATTTTAATTATGCAGATGCGTTTAACTCTATAGATTTTGCTAATTTAAAGCAAGATGTTATTAATGCCATGACTGATTCTCAAGATTGGTGGCCTGCAGATTATGGAAACTATGGTCCCTTTATGGTACGTATGGCATGGCATAGTGCTGGTACTTATAGAGTTGGTGATGGGCGTGGTGGAGCACGTTCTGGATCGCAGCGTTTTGCGCCAATAAATAGTTGGCCAGACAATGGTAATTTAGACAAAGCTCGTTTGTTATTGTGGCCTATTAAAAAGAAGTATGGGAACAAATTATCTTGGGCAGATTTAATGATTCTTGCTGGGAACTGCGCAATGGAATCTATGGGATTTAAAACCTTTGGTTTTGCTGGTGGACGTGAGGATGTATGGGAGCCAGAACAAGATATTTACTGGGGTTCTGAAACCGTTATGGGAGACAATAAAGAACGATATGCCGAAGGCGAATTAGAAGACCCCTTAGCGGCTGTAATGATGGGTTGGATTTATGTAAACCCAGAAGGTCCTAATGGAGACCCAGACCCGATGGGTTCTGCAAAAGACATTAGAGAAACCTTTGGTAGAATGGCAATGAATGATGAAGAAACCGTAGCACTTGTTGCTGGTGGCCATACTTTTGGTAAAGCCCATGGTGCTGCAGATCCAGATACATATGTTGGACCATCACCACATGGAGCTCCGATAGAGCAAATGAGTACTGGTTGGAAAAACTCTTTTGGTAGTGGAGTTTTAGATGATACTATTACAAGTGGTATAGAAGGGGCTTGGACACCAAATCCAACAGTTTGGGATCATGATTATTTTGACGTTTTATTAAACTATGACTGGGAACTTACAAAGAGTCCGGCAGGGGCTCATCAGTGGAAACCTACCACAGTGTCAAATGCGAAAAAAGCACCCAAAGCAGGTGATGCAAACAAAACGCAAGATTTGATGATGACTACTGCAGATATTGCATTAAAAATGGATCCAGCGTATTTAGAAATTTCCAAACGCTTTCACAAAGACCACAAAGCTTTTGAAGACGCTTTTGCAAGAGCTTGGTATAAATTAACACACAGAGATATGGGGCCAATCTCTAGATACTTAGGTCCAGAAATACCAAAAGAAGAACTAATTTGGCAAGATCCAATTCCAGCAGGCCAGTCATTATCAGAAACGGATGTAACAAGCTTAAAGAACTTAATTTTAGCCTCAGACCTTACTATATCACAATTGGTTTCTACAGCTTGGGCTTCTGCATCAACCTTTAGAGGGTCAGATATGCGAGGTGGTGCTAATGGTGCTCGAATTCGTTTGGAACCTCAAAAAAATTGGGAAGCGAATTCTCCCAAGAAATTAGCAACTGTTTTGGCTAGTTATGAAACAATTAAAGCTGATTTTAACGGGAGTGTTTCTATTGCAGACCTTATTGTACTGGGTGGCTGTGTGGCTATAGAAGAGGCCGCTAAAAAAGCGGGACACGCTATATCTGTACCATTTACCTCGGGAAGAGCAGATGCTTCTCAAGAACAAACGGATGTTGCTTCTTTTGGTTATTTAGAACCCAAAGCAGACGGATTTAGAAATTTTATTAAAAAAGATTTAAACTTAGCAGCAGAAGAATTATTGATTGATAAAGCACAATTATTAACACTTAGCATTCCAGAAATGACTGTTTTAGTGGCTGGTATGAGAGTTCTAGCAACCAATTATGACGATTCGAAATACGGTGTATTTACAGATACTGTTGGCACACTTACCAATGATTTTTTGGTAAACGTATTAGATTTTAGTAACACCTGGAAAGCAACGACTGAGGATGATACCTTATTTGAAGGATCAGACAGGAAAACAGGTCTTATCAAATATAAAGGAACAAGAGCCGATCTGATTTTTGGATCAAACACAGAACTTAGAGCTATTGCTGAAGTGTATGCTGCAGATGACGGTAAAGATAAATTTGTCACAGATTTTGTAGCTGCTTGGACAAAGGTGATGAATCTTGATAGATTTGATGTAATGTAATTACATTTTAAAATTATATACCCAAAAAAGGTGATGTGTTTAGCATCACCTTTTTTTTGCACCTATGTGCTAAAGGTATTGTTTATTAAATCTCTGTGTTGATTAAATCATTTAACATTAATTTATGAGTCAAAAACGGTGTTTAAAATTACTTTTACACTCAAAAAAAAACAAAAAAACGATGAAAAAATTAATTTTAAAAGCACCAATGTTTGTGTTACTTGCAACATTATTCTTTACAAGCTCTTGTAAAGACGGTGCTATGTCAAATGATAGTGCTAAACTATCTGTTGCTTATGAAAAATATGAATTAGAAAATGGTTTAGATGTTATACTACATCAAGATAAGAGTGATCCAATAGTATCACTAGCGGTTCAATACGGTGTGGGCTCTAACAGAGAGAAGACAGGCCGTACTGGTTTTGCTCATCTTTTTGAACATATGTTGTTTCAAGAATCAGAAAATGTACCACAAGACCAATTTTTCAAGAAAATTCAAGATGCAGGTGGTACCTTAAATGGAGGTACTTGGAAAGATGGTACTATATATTATGAAACGGTTCCAAATAATGCCATGGAGATGATGATGTGGCTTGAGAGTGACCGTATGGGTTGGTTCATTAATACAGTTACTGAGTCTGCCTTTGAAAACCAACAAGAAGTAGTTCAAAACGAAAAGCGCCAACGTGTTGATAATAATCCTTACGGGCATACCGGATGGGTTATAGACAAAGCAATTTATCCAGAAGGGCATCCATACAACTGGCAGGTTATTGGTGAGTTGGTAGACTTGCAGAGCGCAACTGTAGCTGATGTAAGAGAGTTTTATGAAAAATTTTACGGTCCTAACAATGCTACTTTAGTCTTAGTTGGTGATTTTGAGACACAAGAGGCCAAAGCTATGATTGAAAAATACTTCGGTGAAGTAAAAAGAGGGCAGGAGGTTCCAAAATTAACCCCAATGCGCACCACTTTAGAACAATCAAAAAGATTGTATCATGAAGACAATTTTGCAACTACCGCTCAATTAAATATGGTTTGGCCAACACTAGAGCAATATACAGAGGACGCATACGCCCTTGATGTTCTTGCAGAATTAATATCTAGTGGTAAAAATGCACCTCTTTATAAAGTGCTGGAAAAACAGAAGGGGTTATCATCAAGTTATTATTCTTTTAATGGCTCAGCAGAGTTAGCTGGTGTTTTTAGAATTTCTGTTACTGCAAATGATGGTAAAAGTTTAAAGGATGTTGAAGCTGGTATTAACGATGCTTTTGAGTTGTTTGAAAAAGACGGGGTTACAGATAGAGACATTGCGCGCGTGAAAGCAGGTTTAGAAACAGGTTTTTATAATGGCATCAGCAGTGTGCAAGGAAAGGCTTTTCAATTGGCGAGCTATAATGTGTTTGCAGGAAGCCCAAGTTTTATTGAAACAGATATAGAAAACATTCAAAAAGTCACCAAAGAAGATGTGATGCGTGTTTACAATACTTATATCAAGAATATGCCTTTTGTTATGACCAGTTTCGTGCCAAAGGGAAAATTGGATTTAATTGCAGACAACTCTGTTAAAGCAGAGGTAGTTGAAGAAAAAATTGTTGAAAATATTCAAAAACAAACTACACAACAAATTACAGACCCTGTTGCAAAGACACCTTCAGTTATTGATCGTTCTGTAGAACCAGCTCAGGGAGATTCTCCAGCGCTGAATGTACCAGAGAGTTGGAGACAAGAGCTTTCAAACGGTATGATGGTATACGGCATCGAGCAAAATGAAATCCCTACGGTGAATTTTAGTTTGGTTATGGATGGTGGGCATCTTTTGGATGATATGAGTAAAAATGGGGTGGCTAGTTTAATTACAGACCTCATGATGGAAGGTACTGCAACAAAAACACCTCAAGAGTTAGAAGAAGAAATTGAGATGTTGGGTGCCAACATAAATATGTACACAACGCGAGAGTCTATAGTAATACAAGTCAACACATTGGTACGTAATTACGAGGCTACATTGGCATTGGTAGAAGAAATATTAACGCAACCACGTTGGGATATAGAGGAGTTTGGACGTATCAAAACTGCTGCTACAAATAGGGTGAAGAGATCTTCTGCAAATCCAAACGCAGTGGCATCCCGTGTGTTTAATAAACTTCTGTATGGTGAAGATCATATTTTTGCTTATCCAAGTTCAGGAACTGTTGCCTCTATTGCAGCTATTAGTATGGAGGATGTAAAAGCCTTTTATGACAAGAATTTCTCTCCTTCTATATCTAAATTCCATATTGTTGGACAGATAGATAAAACAAAAGCTATGGCAGGATTGCGAAATTTGGAGAAAAACTGGGCAAGTAAAGAGGTGACTATCCCTAGCTACCCAATTGCCAACAATAGAGATAAATCTTCTGTATATTTTGTAGATATTCCAGGATCAAAACAATCGGTAATTCAGATTGGTAATATATCTCTAGCCAGGAGCGATAAAGATTTCTATTCAGCAGAAGTGATGAACTACGCCCTAGGGGGTGCATTTAACGGCGTTGTTAACAGAATCCTAAGAGAAGAAAAGGGATACACCTATGGCGCGCGTACAGGCTTTAGAGGTAGTAAGATTCCAGGAACTTTCAGAGCCTCTTCTAGTGTAAGAACAAATACTACCGGAGAGTCTGTGGCTATTTTTAGAGATGAGATAAACAAATACAAGCAAGGAATTTCTCAAGAAGATCTAGAGTTTACCAAAAACGCTTTAATTAAGTCAAACGCACGACGTTTTGAAACACAATTTGCATTATTGGGAATGTTGCAAGAAATGAGTATTTATGGTCTTGACCAAGATTATATTGCTGCAGAAGAAGCAACAGTTAGAAATATGACCTTAGATGCCCACAAGGCACTCGCAAACAAATACCTTGATACTTCTAAAATGGCTTATTTGATTGTGGGTGATGCGCAAAGTCAATACACGCAATTTAGAGACATGGGATTTGATGAGGTATTGCTTTTGGATAAACAAGGAGAGGAAGTAAAGCTAGAAGATGTCAAGCAATAGATTAATTTTTATTATCACACAAAAGGGGAGCTTTATGGCTTCCCTTTTTTTTGTAAAACTCTTGCGGTTTCCACAAACCAAACATTACAAACAACTTGTTTAAAAAATGGGGTAGTGGTTGTGAAAAAGAATTTTTTATCTTTTTAGTCTTGTCTAAAAATAGTATGTAATATATTGCTTTTCAATATATTAAATTACTTTGTTTAAAGTATTTGTTATCTTTTTTGTTGTTTGCAGTTTTGCCATAAGATATCTTGAGGTAAGGGCGCTGTAATTGTCATTTCTTGCTTTTTTACAGGATGTATAAAAGAGAGTTTTCTGGCATGCAGATGAATACTTCCATCTTTGTTGGATCTGTCAAAACCATATTTTAAGTCCCCTTTTATTGGGCAATTAATGCTTGCAAGTTGCGCTCTAATTTGATGGTGTCTTCCAGTTTCTAGACGTATTTCTAAAGCTACATAGCGTTGCAATTTTTTCAATATATGATAGTGAAGTATGGCTTTTTTACTTTCTGGTACTTCTTTTGTGTTTGCGTAGCTTTTGTTTTGCTTTGGATTTCTCTTAAGATAGTGTGTCAGGGTGTCACTATCTTTAGGAGGTAGATTTTTTACTACTGCCCAATATATTTTTTTTGTTTCTCGTTCTGCGAAAGACTTGTTTAGCCTTGGTAACGCCTTTGATGTCCTGGCAAAGACAATTACACCGCTTGTAGGTCTATCTAGTCTATGTACAACACCAAGATACACTGCTCCGGGTTTATTGTATTTTTTGGCAAGATAGGCTTTGGTAATTTCAGAAAGAGGGGTGTCTTTTGTTTTGTCTCCCTGTACAATGTCTCCAGGGCGCTTGTTTACAACAATAATATGGTTGTCTTCAAATAACACTTGAAGGTTCTCAGGGGTGCTATGTGTAGTGTTTTTTTTTGTTTTGGTATGAGCGTGTTTTTTTTCCGAAATACAAATGGTATTAGTACTGTTCTGTATCGTTTGGAAAGTCACCGCTTTTTACATCTGCACTATAATTTTTAAATGCCGTGGTCATTCCTTGGTACATATCTTGGTATCTTCTTAGAAATCTTGGGTTAAACTCATGTGTCATCCCTAGCATATCATGTGTTACCAGTACTTGACCATCCACACCATTACCTGCTCCAATACCAATTACAGGTATGGTAAGGCTTTGTGCAACTTCTTGAGCAAGCTTGGCAGGAACTTTTTCTAGAACTATAGCAAAACACCCCGCTTTTTCTAGAAGTAAAGCGTCTTGTTTTAACGCTTCTGCCTCGGCATCTTCTTTGGCCCTAACCGTATAGGTTCCAAACTTATAAATAGACTGTGGTGTAAGTCCTAGGTGTCCCATCACTGGGATTCCAGCATTTAATATTCGTTTCACAGATTCTTTAATTTCTTTACCGCCCTCTACTTTAACAGCGTGGCCTCCACTTTCTTTCATAATTCTAATGGCAGAACGCAATGCTTCTTTTGGGTCACTTTGGTAGCTTCCAAATGGTATGTCTACCACCACCAAACTGCGGTCTACAGCGCGTATCACTGAAGTTGCATGATAAATCATTTGATCTAAGGTGATAGGAAGGGTCGTTTCATGACCAGCCATAACATTAGAGGCAGAGTCACCAACTAATATAACATCTATGCCAGCTCCATCCACAATTTTTGCCATGGTATAGTCATAGGCTGTGAGCATAGAGATTTTTTCTCCTCGATTTTTCATATCTACCAAAGTTTTGGTAGTGATTCTTTTGTATTGTTTTTTTGCTGTAGACATATGGTGCTATATAAAGTGTAAATGTACTAATTTGTATATAATTTTTACTTTGCCTTATCCTATTAATTAGTCATATTTTGCGCTTACAGTGGTGCTGTAATTCCATTTCCCTTGCACTTTGAGAACTTGCTCAATAACATCTCTTACGCAGCCCTTACCTCCGTTAAGGTGAGAAACATACTTGCTCAGCCCTTTGATTTCTGGAACCGCATCTTGCGGGCAACAGGGCATAACAACGTGTTGCATTACCTCGTAGTCTGGGAGGTCATCACCCATGTAAAGAACTTGCTGGGGTGAGATGTTATTTTCTTGAAGGTACTTTTCAAGTATTTCTGTTTTGTTGTGTATCCCAAGATGTATATCGTTTATACCTAAACCTGCAAGACGTTTGCGAACGCCCTGATTACTACCGCCAGATATAATACACATGTTAAAACCTTGAAGTAATGCCTCTTTTAAGGCAAAACCGTCTTTGGTGTGCATAGTTCTATGCATTTCTCCATCTGTGGTTATTGTAATTGTACCGTCTGTTAGCACACCATCTACGTCAAACACGAAGGTGGTGATTTGGTGTAAATATTCTTTATAACTTTTGCTCATCTTATGATATATTTCTTTTTTGAATACTACTTGTAAGTAGTTGATATACTTCTTGTTGTTGTTTTGAAAGAAGCTTTTGATGCTTTAGAATTGTATTTTTATCTCCTCGTTTGGCCGGTCCAGTTTGGGCTACAGCAGGTGTAAGGTATTCAATTTTATTTGCGGTTTCTTTAATCAAAGGAGCCAGGAGGCTAAAGTCTAATTGTTGCTGGGTTAAAATATCTTCTGAAATATGATATAATTCATTCACAAAATTATTTACAAATACAGCGGCCACATGCAATTTTTCCCGTTCACTGGATGAAATAACACTTACACTTTGTGAAATTAGAGAACCTAAGTTTGTTAATAATGAGAGATCCTTCTCATTTTCTGCCTCCACACAAATGGGAATGGTGTTAAAGTCTACCGCTTTGTTTTTTGAAAATGTTTGCAGGGGGTAAAACACTCCTTTTCTGTTAGAATCACTACAATCTTCTAAAGCCGCACCACCAGAGGTGTGCACTACCAATTTTTGTGTAAAGGGGAGTTGTGATGTAATTTGCTTTATCTTATCATCACCAACGGCAGCAATATAAACATCTGCAAGTGGTGTGATGTCTTTTATGTTGGATACCATTTTTTGATTTTGTGAAGTTTCTTTTGAGATACTGCGGGTGTAAACTTGTAGCACCTTAATGCCAGGAGTTTTCTCAAACACCTTAAATAAATGAGATCCAACATTACCCAAACCTAAAATAACAACTGTAATCATAGTGTAAAAATACAAGAATTTTTTATGCTAATAGGATGGGTTTTATGGAATCAATACCCAAGAGTGTTAATGCTATCACATTTAAGATACTTAAGGAGTACAAAAAGTCGTTTTTGTAGTATTTTTGCACAAAATAATCATCAATGCAAAAGAAATTAGCCTCTATTCTGTTTTCTACTCGATTAACAGCTACTTTATTTATTGTATTTGCTATTGCAATGGCTGTTGGAACTTTAGTTGACGCCTCTTCTGAAACTTCGCCAACTCCATATTCTAGAGCCCTGATATACAATGCGTGGTGGTTTGAGGCCATTATGATGTTGTTTGTGGTTAATTTCCTTGGAAATATAGTTCGTTTTAAAATGTTTAGTAAAGAAAAAGCGACAACTCTAGTTCTACACTTGTCTTTTATACTTATTCTCGTTGGGGCTTTTGTAACAAGGTATATCGGTTATGAGGGTGTTATGCAGATTAATGAGGGAGACACCTCCAATGAAATACTATCTGAATTTGCATACTTAAATGTTTTTATTGATGGAGATTATGTCATCGATGGACAGCAACAACGTCTTAAATTAGCTCCAAAGAAAATGGATCTCTCCCAAAGACTTAGCAATCATTTTACGATTAGTAAAACGTACAATCAGACCCCAGTTACCATTACCTACAAAAACTTTATCAAAGGGGCCACCAAGGGAATGATTGAAGATCCTGGTGGAGAAGGATACCTTAAAATTGTAGAGGCTGGTGACGGAACTCGCCATGATCATTATGTAAAAGTGGGTGAGGTTTCCAATATCCACAATATATTATTTGCTGTAAATAAACCAACCAAAGGCGCCATTAATATTTTCTATGACCAGCAAACTCAAAGCTATCAGATACAATCATCCTTTGGGGGTGAGTATATGCGCATGGCAGACCAACAAAAAGGTGTAGTTGTAAAAGACAGTCTGCAAGATTTGCAATTGCGCGCGCTATATCAAATGGCAGCCATGGCATTTGTAATTCCAGACCCTGTGGTAAATGGCCGTATGGGAATTATAAAAGCTACTAAAGATGCTCCTGCCTCAACCAATGCTTTGATACTAGATGTAAGCTCTGGAGGCCAAACAAAAACATTGGAGCTTCTTGGAGGAAGAGGTTCAACGCCATCACCAGTGAAGGTAACTATAAATGGCTTGCAGGTGTATGCCACCTATGGTAGCAAGAAAATAGCACTACCTTTTAGTATTACTCTCAATGATTTTATTGCAGAAAAATACCCTGGCACAGAAAAAAGCTACAAGTCTTTTAAAAGTAAAGTAACCGTTAATAATGCTGATGGAACCTTTCAAGAAGAAGAAATTTTCATGAATAATGTGCTAGACAAAGACGGGTTTCGCTTTTTTCAGTCTGGATTTCAGCCTGACGAAAAAGGCACTATTTTGGCAGTAAATCACGACATGTGGGGAACTTGGATTACCTATATAGGCTATTTCTTATTGTATTTAGGACTTATGGCCATTTTGTTTGATAGAAACTCCAGGTTTGGTAATCTCAAAAAATATTTAGACAAAATAAAGAAAAAGAAGAAATTGCTGGTAAGCCTTGTGATGTTCTTGATAAGTACCCTTGCAATAGGCCAGACAGATAACCACAATCACCTCAGTTCTGTTACTACTCAAATAGATTCTTTAATTAGTGCTAATGCGGTTTCTAAAGCCCATGCTGCTTCCTTTGCTAGATTAGTAATCCAAGACAATGGCCGTATGAAACCAATAAGCACCTTTGCTAGTGAGTTGATACGTAAGGTAAGTGGAAGTGATACCTATAAAGGGCTAGATGCAAATCAAGTATTTATGTCAATAACACAATTTCCAAGATTGTGGTCTCAAGTTCCAATTATAAAGTTAAAAAGGGGTAATGATAGCATACGTGACATTGTTGGGGTGGCTAAGAAAACAAAAAGAATAGCTCTAATAGATTTGTTTGATAAGGATGTTAATTTTAAGCTAGATCCATATCTAGAGGCAGCTACATCAACCAATACTCCAAATCAATTTCAAAAAGATTTTATTAAGGCCTATGAGAATTATTATTTATTCAATCAAGCCTTAAGTGGCAGTATATTGAAAATATTTCCTGTACCTGCAGATTCTGGTAACAAGTGGGTGTCTTACCCAGAATTAAATGAAAGTGCCATCAAAGGACAAGATTCTATGTTTGCTAAAACAGCATTGCCTTTATATTTTAATAGTCTGAGCGCTGCAAAGGCAAGCGGTGACTATACAAAATCAACTGAAATACTCAACCTAATTAAAGCTTATCAGAAAAAACACGGCAGTGAGGTGCTTCCTAGTGATTCAAAAATTAGTGCAGAGATAGCGTATAATAAAATTGATATTTTCAATAGATTGTATCGTTATTTCACCCTATTTGGAGTACTCATGTTTATTGGTATTATCATACAAATATTTAAAGAGGGGCCTCTGGTAAACGGCTTTGTTAAAGTTTGTAAAATAATAATTTGGTCTTTCTTTGTAGCGATGACACTAGGTCTTATTGCACGCTGGTATATCTCTGGACATGCCCCTTGGACAGATGCCTATGAGTCTATTATATACGTGGCTTGGGCTACGGTATTTTTTGGTTTAGCATTCGGAAGAAAGAGTGATCTTACCGTTGCCTCTACTGCTTTTGTTGCAGCCATTATACTTTGGGTAGCCAATCAAAACTGGCTTGATCCCGCTATTTCAACACTAGTGCCTGTACTGGATAGCTATTGGCTTATGATACACGTGGCAGTTATTGTGGCTAGTTATGGACCTTTTACCTTAGGAATGATACTGGGTGTTACCGTTCTAATTCTAATGATACTAACCAACAGCGCTAACAAAGCAAAAATGGATTTAAACATTAAGGAATTAACTACAATTAACGAACTTGCTTTAACCGTAGGCCTTGTGATGCTTACCATAGGTAACTTTTTAGGAGGCCAGTGGGCAAATGAGAGTTGGGGACGTTATTGGGGTTGGGATCCTAAAGAGACTTGGGCACTCATTAGTATTATGATATATGCCTTTGTAATACACATGAGACTAGTTCCTGGTCTTCGAGGAAAATGGACCTACAATGTAGCTTCTATTGCTGCTTACGGATCTATAATGATGACCTATTTTGGAGTAAATTTCTACTTAACTGGTTTACACTCCTATGCAAGTGGAGATGTACCAGTAACGCCTACTTTTGTGTATTACTTAATAGGCTTTTTAGTGATATTGGCCATTGTGTCTTATGTGTTTTATAAAAAACAGTATATAAAAAACAGTATATAAAAAAGGGATAGACCACCGGTCTATCCCTTATCAATAATAAAGCTCTCACACTTAATTATATAAAAAATCTGGTTGTAGCTTTAGTAGATTAACATCTTGTTGTACGGCTTCCTCAATTTGTATTTTATGGTACAAGTTTCTTGTCATTTGTTCTATCTCTATTTCTGTAGTATTTAGCTTTTTAGCTATTTTGTTATTTTCTTTTCCTTCGCTAATGTATTGCAATAGTTTTATCTCTATACCGTCAAGATCATATTGCATGATTAGGTTTTCTAGATACATTTCTTCTGTTAATTCTATAATATTATCTCGTTCCATCATTTTTTCATTTTTTAGAAAGAGTTCCATTTCTGTTTTATGTGCTGCCGTTTGTTCTTTAATATCTTTCATTCTGTAGACTATGGCATAGGTCATTAATAATATATTGATAAAAAATGATGCCTTTACTACAGATAAAGAGACGTTTAAAAATGCAATCCCAATTACTTGTAGCACGAAGTAATCTAGCACTAGCAACAATGGTATAGCCATGCCTAAAACATAAAATTTTGAATAGTTGTTTTTTAAGAATAACATAATACCACCACCAAAGTAACATGCCAATAGGGCAAAGGATATACAATTTACTGCCACAGGTATCATTGCATTATCAATAAACCAGTGTGATACAGATAATACTGCAGCAACAATAAATAGGGGTGCTGTAAATGTTTTTAACTTTGGAAAATAGTCTTTTATTGATAAATACTTTGAAGAATACAGGGCTACAAGACCTGCCGTAGCGCAAAGTATGGTTGTTGTAAAATCTGTGCTCAATAATATAGTATCTTGAAATAGCATACTAGAGAGACTGTCTTCTCCAAAAAACAATATCATGGTTCCAGTTACTGCCAATGCAAAATACCCAAAGATTTTTTCTTCGAATAAAAAAAAGCATATACTATTTAAAAGCAAGATGATGCTTACGGCGCCATAAAAAGTTCCTTTATAAAATAGATCTTCGTTTGAGGTCTTTTCACTCTTTTGTGAAATTTCACTTGCTTTGGATCTTATTTTTGGTATTGCTTTTGGGCTTACTTTTATAGGTAAGGCCATTGCTGTTATACTTACAAAGTTATTTACACTTGATAGTATTGAACTTTGTGCAATACCATCGTTAATTTGATGTTGTGTTTTTGCTGTTTCAGCACCATAACTAAATAGGCTCAAAAGTAAAAACAAACAAAATGCGGGGGCAAAAATTTGATGTTTCATATTAGTAGGTTATTTTATTTGGGAGGGGCAAGATACAAAACATTTACACTTTATCTAATAAATTTGCATTTAATCGATGAAATGCACAAAAAAAAGAGTTTCATGTGTGCATGAAACTCTTTTTTATGGTCCTTAAATGGTATTTATTAGCCCACCATGTCTTGTGGTTTTACCCAGGCATCAAACTCATCCTCAGTAAGATAACCCAGATTTACGGCTTCTTGTTTGAGCGTAGTTCCATTTTTATGTGCTGTATTTGCTATTTCTGCTGCTTTGTAGTAACCGATTTTAGTATTTAAAGCGGTAACGAGCATTAAGGAGTTGTTTAATTGTTGCTCAATAATCGCTTTATTGGCCTTAATACCTCTAGCACAATGTTTCTCGAAAGACAAACATGCATCTGCAAGTAGCTGCGCAGACTCTAACATATTTGCAGCTATAACGGGTTTAAAGACATTTAACTCATAATGTCCTTGCATGCCACCTACAGCAATTGTCATATCATTTCCTATTACCTGGGCACATACCATTGTGAGTGCCTCACATTGTGTTGGGTTTACTTTACCTGGCATAATAGAAGATCCAGGCTCATTGGCAGGAATAGCAATTTCTCCAATACCACTTCTAGGACCACTTGCTAGCATTCGTATGTCATTTGCTATTTTATTAAGAGAAACTGCCATTTGTTTGAGTGCTCCGTGAGATTCAACAATGGCATCGTGCGCTGCTAGTGCTTCAAATTTGTTTTTTGCTGTTAT
>CAJWXC010000032.1 GCA_913048215.1 uncultured Flavobacteriaceae bacterium
TTTTTGAATTTGGAAAAACCTACAGGAATTTCGAAACCGGTAGAGAGGAGCAAAAACACCTGTCTTTAGTAGTGACAGGTAACAAGACACAAAACACCTGGAACACTCATACCGGCAACTCAGATTTTTTCTATTTTAAAGGTGTTATCACAGCACTTCTAGACAGACTAGGGCTGTCTTCGTTTTCAGAAAAAGAGGCGCCAAGCGATTTATTTACTGAAGGATTGAGCCTTTACTCAAAAAAACAACACCTAGTAAGTTTTGGTGTGGTTAATCAAAAAACAACCAAACATTTTGGTGTAGATTCAGAGGTACTCTTTGCAGATTTTAAGTGGGATACTATACTATCTCTTATAAACACTAAAAACTTTGTTGTAAAGCCACTTTCTAAATTTCCAAAGGTAAAACGTGATTTTGCACTACTAATTGATGATGCTGTAGGATTTGGAGATTTAAAAAACACGGCTTTTCAAACAGAAAAAAACCTTCTTAAAGAAGTACATCTTTTTGATGTATATACTGGTAAAAACCTGCCTGCGGGTAAAAAATCTTATGCCCTTAGTTTCACCCTGCAAGACGAAAACAAGACCTTAACAGATACTCAGATTGATAAAATCATGAACAAATTGCAGCAACGTTTTGAAAAAAACTTTGGCGCTACCCTTAGATAAAAATAATGCTATTTACAAAATATTGTAAAAAGCTATAATAGTAAAAGCAATTTTGCAGATATAATGTTTTAAATATCTTTGGTAAACATCTATTGTAACAACAACACCAGAATATGAGAATTTTATTTTTGGCAGTTCTAATTGCCCATACTTGCATTGCCAAAGTTTTAGCACAACAACCCAAAAAACCAACTGCCTCACAAATCTATCACAATTTAGAGAAACTTAATTTCTTAGGGAGCGCACTGTATGTTGCTGCGCATCCAGATGATGAAAACACAAGGCTCATCTCCTATTTAGCCAATGATATGCATGCAAAAACTGCGTATCTATCTTTAACACGAGGAGATGGAGGGCAAAACCTTATTGGTCCAGAGATTAGAGAGTTATTAGGGGTTATAAGAACTCAAGAATTACTAGCAGCCCGTGCTATAGATGCAGGAGAACAACTATTTACAAGAGCTAATGACTTTGGATATTCCAAACACCCAGACGAAACACTTGAAATTTGGAATAAAGAAGCTGTTTTGAGTGATGTAGTAAGAGCAATTAGAAAATTTAAACCAGATGTTATTATCAACAGGTTTAACCACAGAAACCCAGGAAGCACCCACGGGCATCATACTGCCTCAGCGATGTTAAGCTTTGAAGCTTTTGATTTGGTGGGGGATGCAACACAATTTCCAGAAACTGCGACAGCCTTTGGTTCTTGGCAACCAAAAAGACTTCTATTTAATACCTCTTGGTGGTTTTATGGAAGTAAAGAAAAATTTGAAAAAGCAGATAAATCAAAACTCGTTAGTGTTGAGACAGGAAATTATTATCCAGCACTCGGATTGTCTAACGGAGAAATTGCGTCTTTGAGTAGATCTATGCATAAATCACAAGGTTTTGGTAGTACCGGAACAAGAGGCAAACAAACAGAATATCTTGAATTTCTAAAAGGAGAATTTCCCAAAAACACCGCTAATGTATTTGATGGCATTGACACAAGCTGGTCAAGAATTGAAGGTGGAGAAGCTATTGGTAGTATATTAAACCCTCTTTTGGACACCTTTAATTATCAAAACCCATCAACAATAGTACCCGAATTGGTAAAGGCTTACAAGCTTTTACAAAACACAAAACAGGGACATTGGCGTACGATCAAACTCAAAGAATTAGAAGACCTAATTATAGCGTGCAGTGGTGTTTTCTTAGAAGCTGTGTCTAGTAAAGAAAGTATCAACCCACTGGGAAAATACACACTCAAGGTAGAGGCCATTAATAGAGGTACCGCTACTATTATACTCTCTAAAATAGCAACTAGTAATGGGCTTATTTTATATAGTAAAAAAACTGCCCTGTTACCCAATGAAAGTAAAAACCTTGAACTAGAAGTAACATCACAAAACAAAGCTCCCTCTACTGCTTACTGGTTAAAATCTAAGGGATCTTTAGGGATGTATAACGCACCACAGGAATTGATTGGGCTTCCACAAACACCCGCTGCACAGCAAATCACATGTACCTTAATAGTAAACAATACACCTGTGCAGATAGTTAGAGATGTTGTTTATAAATTAAATGACCCTGTAGATGGGGAAGTATATAGACCTTTTAATGTGCTTCCAAAGGTCTCTGCTAGTATTGCAGAAAAAGTACTGGTATTTGCCGACAAAAACACTCAAAGGGTTGCTGTACACCTTAGAGCTGGAAAAGACAATCTAGAGGGCACCTTACAATTAAATGCTCCAAAGGGATGGGTTGTTTCTTCCCCGCAATTATTTACCTTAGAGCGTCAAGGAGAAACTACCACGCTATGGTTTACAGTAACTCCGCCAAAAAATCAAAGCCAAGGATATCTTAGACCTTTAATACAAATTGGAGACACCTACTATGACAAAGAATTAATAAATATTGATTATAATCATATCCCCTATCAGTCTGTATTATTGCCAAGCAAAGCTAAGGTTGTAAGGATTAATATAGAGAAAAAAGGACAACACATTGGCTATATTGAGGGTGCGGGTGATGCCGTGGGTCAAAGTTTAGAACAAATTGGATATCGAGTAACTAATCTTGATGTAGCAGAAATTTCAGCAGAAAGTCTAAAAAAATACGATGCGGTTGTTGTAGGCATTAGAGCCTATAATACCAATGCAGATCTTGCCTTTGCACAAAAAGAGTTAAACAAATATGTACATCAGGGAGGCACAATGGTGGTACAATACAACACAAGCCATAGGCTAGTTACAAAACAACTAGCACCATACGCATTATCACTCTCTAGAGACAGGGTTACAGATGAGTTTGCTGATGTAACTATTTTAGACCCCACTCACCCTGTATTAAACAGCCCAAACAAAATCACACAGGCAGACTTTAAGGGCTGGGTTCAAGAAAGGGGCCTCTATTTTCCAAATAAATGGGCAGATGAGTTTACCCCTATACTAGGAATGAATGACAAAGGTGCTCCACAAACAAAGGGTTCCCTTTTAGTGGCCAGTTACGGTAAAGGAAATTACGTGTATACAGGACTTAGCTTTTTTAGAGAGCTTCCCGCTGGTGTTGGAGGAGCTTACAGGTTATTTGCAAATATCATATCTTTAGGGAAATAGAATGTTACTAACACATTATGAAAGAACAAAAAAACAGCATTAAGAACCAACAATTTATGTGGACACCAAAATTCACACTTGTACTTGTTGTAAATGCCATCTATATCCTACTCTTTTATTTACTCATGAAACACTTTGTATAAATGCAGCAGATAGATTGGTTTATACTCATTGGGACCTTATTATTTATAGTGCTATATGGCACATATAAGTCTAGAGGAAGTAAAAATGTAACTCAGTATTTAAAGGGTGGTAGTGACTCCAGATGGTGGACTATTGGCCTTAGTGTTATGGCTACACAAGCAAGTGCTATTACATTTCTTTCTACTCCAGGGCAAGCTTTTGATAGCGGGATGGGGTTTGTGCAATTCTATTTTGGATTGCCAATTGCAATGGTTATAATTTGTTTGGTGTTTATACCCATATACCATAGGCTCAAGGTTTTTACTGCCTATGAGTATCTAGAAACTCGTTTTGATCTTAAAACACGAACTCTTACGGCTATTCTTTTCTTGATACAACGAGGGCTAGCAGCCGGCATCACCATCTTTGCTCCTGCTATTATTTTATCAGCGGTGCTGGGTTGGAATTTGGTGATCCTAAATATTTTTATAGGTGTGCTGGTCATTATTTACACTGTAAGTGGGGGCACAAAAGCAGTGAGTGTGACTCAAAAACAGCAAATGGGAATTATTTTTGGAGGAATGTTTTTGGCATTTTTGCTTATCTTAAACTACCTTCCATTAGACATCACATTTAGCAAAGCGTTAGAGATTGCTGGTGCAAGTGGAAAAATGGAAATACTAGATTTTTCTTTTGATTTTAATAACAAGTACACCTTTTGGAGCGGTATCATTGGTGGTAGCTTTCTAGCACTCTCCTATTTTGGTACAGATCAAAGCCAAGTACAGCGTTATCTCAGCGGAAAATCTATGAAAGAAATGCAAATGGGTCTCATTTTTAATGGGCTACTTAAAATTCCTATGCAGTTTTTTATTCTTTTGGTTGGGGTAATGGTTTTTGTGTTTTATCAATTCAACTCCTCTCCTCTTCACTTTAACCCTAGCGCAGTAAACGATGTTTTAAATTCTCGGTACGCAGGACAGTACCAAGAACTACAAAATAAAAAAAACACCTTAGAGCTGGCCATTAAAGAGCAGCAATTAAATTATGCCGTGCTGGATAACCAGGGGCAAAAACAAACCGTTCTTTTAGATATTAAAGCATTGCAACAACAAGAAGATCAGCTACGGATAGCCTCTAAAGAGTTGATAAAAAAAGCGAACCCAAAGGCAGAAACCAATGATAAAGATTATGTTTTTATACATTTTATTTTAAACAATCTGCCTAGAGGTTTAATTGGCTTATTATTGGCAGTAATATTAAGTGCTGCCATGTCCTCAACAGCCTCAGAGCTTAATGCACTTGGGTCAACAACCACCATAGATCTCTACAGGCGTAATATAAAAGGAAGGAGTGACAAGCACTACCTTAGGGCCTCGAAAGGCTTTACAATGCTCTGGGGAGTCATAGCTATTGGAGTTGCCTGTGTGGCTAATTTATTTGAAAATTTAATAGAGCTTGTAAATATTATTGGTTCTATTTTCTACGGAAATGTACTAGGAATTTTCTTGCTTGCATTTTTCTTCACCTATGTTAAAAGCAGGGCTGTTTTCATTTCCGCTATTAGCACACAAGTAATTATTGTATATATCTGGTGGATTGACCTTATGCCCTATTTATGGCTCAATGTTGTAGGTGCTTGTTTGGTGATTACCATTGCTCTTTTACTACAACTAGTGGGCCTCAACAAAAACAAAATACAATAAGGATAAGTAGATACAATTAAAAAATCCTTCCAATAACACATAGCCATTGAAAGGATTTATAAATTATAAGAGAATTTATTAGTTAACCCCCCACTGCTTTAAAGATTTTTTATTAAGGGCAACATAATCCATGTTTCCAGCCTCTTTGGCTTGTGCCATAGAAGCTTTTGCAGCCTTTATTGCACCATTGATATCTCCAGATTTTGCATAAATCAAAGACTGTTGTCTTTTATACCAAAACGCCGTAGCATTTAAAGCTACAGCAGCATCTATCCAAGTTTTTGCTTGATTGATATCTTTATCTGCCTCAAGGTAATACACAGCGGCGCTATAATAATCTGCGGCGCTTGGCCCTCCCATCACTTTATCTATACTATCGCTTACCATTTTATCTGTCATTACTTTAAAACCGACAGATACATAGGTTTTATCCCAAATTATTTCTAGCGTAGCACCGTCAATTTTAAGGTCATTAATGGCCATAGTGAATGTTTCTACACTTGTAGGCATCTGGTAGGTTTTGGCAACAACCTTTGCTACAACCTTTGTATCATCCCATTGCTTTGGTGTTCCCCAGTTTTGAGTGTCATTATAAAAATAAACTTCCCAGTTTACCGCACCTGGCTTTGTGAAAATTGCATAGGTACCGGCTTTAACCGTTGTATCTGCAATTAAAACATCATCGCTGAAGGTGATCATAGAGTTTTGGTTTGCACCTGTACGCCACATGGCATCAAAAGGAACCAAACCACCAAATATAGTTCTCCCTTTTACAGAAGGTCTTGAATATTTTAAAGTAACATCTGTTAGGCCAACAGTTTGCTCTAAGGTTTGCATTGGGCTTGGTGCAGGTGTTTTAATTTGTGCATTTACCGCAAGGGTTACCATAAACATTGCAGCGTATAAAATTATTTTTTTCATTATAAATAGTTATGTTTTAGTTAGGGTGCAAAAATACAAAAAAAACAAGCTGTGGCACTTTATTTAAAAAGCGTAAAAAACATTCCGTTTTTCTGTAGTACCTTTGTAGCATGTCAAAACGTTTTATTTCAGAAATAATAGCAACATTCGCACTTGTATTTTGTGGTACTGGAGCTATGGTTATTAATGATTTTACAGGGGGCACGGTAAGCCATGTTGGTGTAGCAATAACCTTTGGGCTTATTGTAATGGGCATGATATATGCCTTTGGTGATATCAGTGGTGCACACATGAACCCAGCAGTAACAATCGCATTTGCATATGCTAAGAAGTTTTCGTGGAAAGAAGTTCCTGCTTATGTTCTGGCCCAGTTTATAGGCGCTTTTTTAGCCAGTGGTATTTTATTGTATTTATTTCCGGAGAGTCAAACCCTTGGCGCTACCCTCCCGGGGCTTCCGGCAATGAAAGTTTTTATACTAGAAATTATTCTGTCCTTTTTCTTGATGGTGGTTATTATAAATGTATCTACTGGGTCAAAAGAAATTGGTGTAGTTGCCGGTATTGCCATAGGTAGTGTGGTATTGTTGGAGGCCATGTTTGCTGGACCTGTTACTGGAGCATCCATGAATCCAGCTCGCTCTATAGCTCCCGCCGTAGTTTCTGGAAACCTTGCAGATATTTGGATTTACATTTTTGCGCCAATTATAGGCTGTTTACTAGCTGTGTTAAGTTGCAAGACAGTGAAAGATGATGCCTGTTGTGACCAAAATTGTTAAACAATAATTCTTCTTAAAAAGGTTTTGTTTCTGGTTTTTTTTAAAGTTTAGAAAAAAAACATGAAGTGTAATTATCTTAAAGTTTTCAAAATCATACCTTAAATGGTACCCATCAAAGTATCTTTGAATTAGAAAAGCAAAAATTTTCTATTCTACATACTTTATGAAGATTTACACCCTACACTCCAAACAACAACTACCTATTACCAAGCAACAGGCTTGGGATTTTCTCTCTGACCCAAACAATCTAAAGATTATTACACCAAAGAACATGGGTTTTATTATAAAATCTGGGGCAGACAGACCAATATATGCGGGACAGATTATACACTACATCGTAACCCCACTACTGGGCATAAGAACAAAATGGGTGACAGAAATCACTCAGGTTAAGAAAGGAGAATATTTCGTGGATCAGCAGCTTTTTGGACCATATGCCCTGTGGCATCACAAACATTTTATAAACGAAATTCCAGGAGGTGTAGAGATGGAAGACATTATAGATTATAAAGTTCCACTGGGGTGGCTGGGGCGGCTCTTTCACCCTATATTAGTAAAGCCTAAACTGGATGAAATATTCAAACACAGAAAAATGAAATTAATTGAACTATTTGGAACTATATAAATAGTAATCAACGACTTATAATTATGAAAAACATACTTCTTATTGGCGGATCCTACGGAATTGGAGCCGCAATTACAAAACAACTTAAAGACACCCACAAGGTATATGTAGCCTCAAGAACACAAGACAACATGCCACAAGGAGTAACTCACATGGTCTTTGATGCACTAACAGATGACATTTCTACCTTGCCCCTGCCAGAGCAAATAGACGGACTAGTGTACTGCCCAGGAAGCATCAATTTAAAGCCATTTAAGAGAATAAAACCTCAAGCATTTCAAGAAGACCTTGAGGTTAACTTCTTATCTTTAGTTAAAGTTATTCAAGGCTTACTTCCCAGATTAACCGCCTCACAACAAGCAAGTTTAGTTTTCTTTAGCACCGTGGCTGTCAAAGTAGGGATGCCTTTCCACACAAGTGTTTCTGCCTCAAAAGGAGCTATTGAAGGTTTTGCAAAGGCATTGGCTGCAGAGTATGCACCAAAGATGAGAATTAATGTTATTGCACCATCACTTACTGACACTCCACTTGCAGGACGCTTACTCTCCAGTGATGATAAAAAACAACGAATGGGAGAAATGCACCCACTTAAAAGAATTGGAACTTCCGCAGATATAGCAAACACTGCTTGTTTCTTACTCTCAGATAAGTCAAGCTGGATGACAGGACAAGTGCTTGCGATAGATGGCGGGAAATCAACATTACAAACACATTAAAGTGGCAGATACGGTAAATATTTTTTGGTTTAGACGTGATTTACGTCTTGAAGACAATGTAGGATTCTCTAAAGCACTACAGGGTAAATGTGCCGTGTTGCCCATTTTTATTTTTGATACCGAAATTTTAGACAAGCTAGAAAAAGATGATGCTAGAGTAAATTTTATTTATAACTCCCTGCAAGAACTTAGATCTAGCCTGCAAAATCATGGAAGTTCTTTGGCTATATATTATGGCAAACCACTAGAGGTCTTTAAAAAAATAACATCGCAGTTTACTATCCAAAATGTAATCACCAATAGAGATTATGAGCCATATGGACAAAAACGTGATTTTGAGATTAAGGAGTATTTAAATACCCTGTCACAAACTAATAATACCGGCCCTTCAATTGGTTTTTATGATTATAAAGACCATGTGATTTTTGAAAAGGACAGCATTGTAAAGGCAGATGGAACTCCCTATGTCGTGTACACTCCTTATAAAAATAAATGGAAAAGCTTATTTAACCCAGAGATAGATTTAAAAGAACATAAGACAACCAGCTACTTTAAAAACCTATATCAAGATACAAGCCTGCACAATACAAGCCTGGAGCAAATGGGTTTTACTACCTCAAGTATTACAGTACCTGCTTACAATACCTCAGAAGATCTTATACAGAATTATGAAGATACCAGAAATTTCCCTGCACTAGAGGGCACTTCTCATCTAGGACCACATTTACGTTTTGGCACCGTTAGCATAAGGGCAATGATGAGAAAGGCTATATCTCAAACAAATGAGGTTTTTTGGAGCGAACTTATCTGGCGAGAATTTTTTATGCAGATATTTTGGCACTTTCCACACACCCATCAAAAGGCATTTAGACCAAAGTATGACCGCATTGTATGGCGCAACAACGAGCAGGAATTTGAGCACTGGAAAAACGGTACCACCGGCTATGTTTTAGTGGATGCTGGAATGAGAGAATTAAATAAAACAGGACATATGCATAATAGAGTGCGCATGCTCGTTGCAAGTTTTTTGTGTAAGCACCTGCTTATTGATTGGCGTTGGGGAGAAACCTATTTTGCCTCAACACTGTTAGACTATGAGCAATCAAGCAATGTGGGTAATTGGCAATGGGCAGCTGGTAGTGGTGTTGATGCAGCACCCTATTTTAGGATATTTAATCCAATAACACAAGCAGATAAGTTTGATAAAGATAAAAAGTACATTAAAAAATGGGTGCCTGAATATCAATCTCAACAATACACAGCCATGATTGTAGATCACAAACTTGCTCGCCAGAGATGCCTACAGACCTATAAAAAAGCACTAAATGAATAATTAAAAACAGACCACTGTTGCTGTTCTTTGAGCCTTTTTAATTTATAAAAAGTTACTTTAACTTAGTGATTATTTTGATTTACGATTACACCCTGCCAATAAAAACCAATAAACAAACCTTTACAAATACCTAAATTACACTTACTTTTGCTAGTAATAATCTAAGCGAGATATGGCGCTTTATAATTTTTACAAAACTACACTCATGACTATTCAAACATTTTTTTGCAGCTTATTTTTTTTGTGTGCAACGTTGAGCTACTCTCAAAACAATGCACAGAAAGAAAACTCTATTGAAGCACAATTTGTAGAGGTCATAGATAAGTCTAATAATTACCAAAAATATAAGGTCATTAAAAGAACCAAACTAGCTAGTTTAAGAAAAAACATATTAGATTCTATAGATGCATTGGAAGAATCTATCCAGCAAAAAGACGTTACAATTGCAGCCCAAAATAGTGATATAACTTCATTAAAGGCTCGCTTAAACACTACTCAAAACAATCTTGACACCTCCATAGAAAAAGAGGGAACTATCTCCTTTTTTGGTATTACCACAAAAAAAGGAACCTATAATTTTTTATTGTTTTCTACCATAGGTATTTTGATACTAGGGCTTTTTCTCTTTATAGTAAAGTTTAAAAATAGCAACATAATAACAAAACAAACAAAACTCAAGCTTTCTGAAATTGAACAAGAATTTGATACCTATCGCCAAAAGAAATTGGAGGAGCAGCAACTACTTAGAAGAAAGCTACAAGACGAAATTAACAAGAATAAGTAAGCAGTATAGCTTATTTTAAACTCACAAAAAATCCCAAATACAAAAATGTGTTTGGGATTTTTTTTGGTGATGCTCTTTTAAATAGTACTTAAGCCTCTACCCTAGTAATTTTAGCTCCAATGGCACGAAGACGCTCGTCTATGTTTTCATAGCCGCGATCTATTTGTTCAATATTATGAATAGTACTAGTTCCTTTTGCTGAAAGTGCAGCGATTAACAAAGAAATACCAGCGCGTATATCTGGAGAGACCATTGTTGTTGCCTTTAACATAGACTCAAAGTTATGTCCAATAACAGTTGCACGGTGAGGATCGCACAAGATAACACGAGCGCCCATATCAATAAGTTTATCCACAAAAAACAATCTGCTTTCAAACATTTTTTGGTGTATCAAAACGCTTCCCTTTGCTTGGGTACAAACAACAAGTACAATACTTAATAAATCTGGCGTAAATCCTGGCCACGGAGCATCTGAAACGGTGAGTGTAGAACCATCAATATATCCCTGGATTTCATAGCTATCTTGAGATGGTATAAAAATATCATCGCCTCTTTTTTCAAGAGTAATTCCTAATTTTCTGAACGTATCAGGGATAATACCTAAATTCTCCCAGCTTACATCTTTGATAGTGATTTCACTATGAGTCATGGCGGCAAGTCCTATCCAGCTACCAATTTCAATCATATCTGGCAAAACACGATGTGAACAACCTTTTAAGTGTTCTACGCCATTTATAGTTAGCATGTTAGAGCCTACACCCGTAATCTTTGCTCCCATTGCATTTAACATCTTACACAGTTGCTGCAAATACGGCTCACAGGCTGCGTTGTATATGGTAGTAGTTCCTTTTGCCAAGACAGCGGCCATTACAATATTAGCTGTACCTGTAACAGAGGCCTGGTCTAGTAACATGTAACACCCCTTTAATCCGTTGGGTGCTTCTACTCCATAAAAACGCTCTTCTTTATTATATCTAAAACTTGCCCCTAATTTAATAAAGCCTTCAAAATGTGTGTCTAATCTTCTTCTTCCAATTTTATCTCCTCCTGGACGGGGTATGTATCCTTTTCCAAAGCGAGCCAAAAGAGGACCCACTATCATAATAGAGCCTCTCAAGGAACCTCCCTGAGTTTTAAAAAGTGATGACTCAAGATACTCAAGGTTAATATCATCTGCCTTGAATGTGTATTTTCCTTTCCCTAATTTTTGAATTTTGACACCCAAATTACCCAAAATACCAATTAATTTGTTGACGTCTACTATATCAGGAATATTCTCTATTAGAACCTCTTGAGGGGTTAATAAAACAGCACACAGTATTTGTAAAACCTCGTTTTTTGCCCCTTGTGGTGTGATTTCACCTTTTAATTTGTGACCACCCTCGATTTGAAAAGTTCCCATAGCTTTTGGTAAGAAATTTAGTAGCGCTTACGGCCTCTATTGTTATTGTTGTGCTTTTTGTGTTTGTTTGGGGTGGCCTTAGTATCACTAAAACGATTTTTAGTTTTTAGCAATATGGAAGAACTCCTTAAGGCTTGATCACTCCCCTTTAAATTTAATTTTCCGTCAGAGAGTTCAAACAGATGTGTGAATATTACATCGTCTTCTACGGTATCTTTATTCCAGTTTAGAAAACATTTTTTCATGTGGTTGGCAATCGTTAGTACCAATCCATCTTTTTTATCACCATCCTCCCAACCAATAGCCACATCAATCATTCGTTTGATATTATTACCATAAAAGCGATATTTCGGATAATTTTGTGGATACTCAAGACTGGCTGGAGCTTCTCTTAGGGCATCAATAGATGGTTTCTCATAAGGAGACTCTACATCTAGTTTAAAGTCTGAGATAATAAACAACTGATCCCAAAGCTTGTGTTGAAAATCTGCAACATCACGCAAGTGAGGGTTTAAATTTCCCATCACAGAAATGATACTCTTTGCTTGTTTATTTCGTTTCTCAGGATCTTGTTCTGCAACAGCCTGATCAACCATTTTTTGGATATGACGACCATATTCTGGAATAATCAAATGCGGACGCTCTGTATTATATTCTATATCTGTAAAAAACATGTGTTGTATGTATAAATTGGGAATTGTGTAATTTGAAGTATCTAAGGTAATGCAAAATACACATTTTATAGAGAAATCACTCCATCCACCTGAGAAACTTGTTTGTATTTCTCAATCACCTTCTCTGGTGAAGCCATTATTACTTTTATAGACAAGCTTGTATAGGTTCCTTTGCTAGAATCTCGCGTATTTATTTGAGCATTTGTGCCATTAAAAATAGCCTCAATTTGCGCAATTTTTTGAACATCAGCAGGTACTATAAATTTATACAAATAAGGAGCAGGCCAGGTTGTATCTCCTTTTAATTGTTCTAATAATCTAGCGTAAAATTCTTCTGTTTTAGTATCTTTCATATTGTATTTCTTAAGAAATATAAAAGGGTTGGTTACTTGTTTTAACTAATTAATGAGAGCAAACTAGTGTCAATTAGCATTCTACAAAGATACACTTTCAACATCAATATAAATTAACGTACTTTGTGGTTTAGAAATTATTTTTAATATCCTTTTACAGCAGTGAACACAAAAAGAATTGTCATTACCGGAGGGCCTGGGTCTGGAAAAACTACCTTAATAAATTACATAGAGCAACTTGGGTACCCAACGATGCATGAGGTCTCACGAGAAATAATTAATGAAGCTCGCAAAGAGGGTATTGACCAACTTTTTTTGACAGACCCAATGCTTTTTAGTCAAAAACTACTAGAGAGTAGACTTCGTCAATTTGATAAAGCAAAACAAATAGATGCGGCATATGTGTTTTATGACAGAGGAACTCCAGATATCACAGCATACATGGACTTTATTGGCGCTAGATACTCTCCAGAGTTTGAAAAACCTTGTTTTACTCATCTCTACGACTGTGTTTTTTTACTTCCACCTTGGGAGTTGATTTACACCAAAGATAATGAGCGCTATGAAACTTTTGCACAGGCAAAAAAAATATACAAATCATTGTATGATGGCTATAAAAAATATGGCTACACTATTATTGAAATACCACCAGCAGCTGTAGAAAAGCGAAGTGATTTTATTTTTAACTACCTAAAAAACACCCTCTGAAAAGCCCCCTTGACATATTACAAAAATACTGGGGCCATACTAGTTTTAGATCAAAACAAGAGGCCATAATCACCTCTATTATTAATGGTAAAGACACCGTAGCGCTTCTGCCTACTGGTGGAGGAAAATCTATTTGTTTCCAAATACCATCCTTAGCACAACAAGGTATCTGTATTGTTATATCACCGCTTGTAGCTTTAATGACAGATCAAGTAAAGAGTTTACAACAAAAAGGTATTAAAGCCCTTGCAATAACTGGAGGGAAATCATTTACAGAGGTAAATACCCTGCTAGATAACGCTAGCTTCGGAAATTACAAATTTCTGTACCTATCACCAGAGAGATTACAACAAGAGCTAGTCCAAAACACCATAAAGCGCATGAATGTAAATTGCATCGCTGTGGATGAGGCACATTGTATTTCTCAGTGGGGAAATGACTTTAGACCCGCTTATAAAAACATACGTATTTTAAGAGAGTTGCAACCCTTATCCCCTATTATAGCTCTTACAGCAACAGCAACTCCAGAGGTATTAAAAGACACCATTAAGGAGCTAGAGATGGAACTTCCAGCGGTGTTTCAAGATTCGTTTGTACGCCCAAATATAGCCTACAACACCTTGGAGGTAGAAGATAAATTATACCATGTAGAGCAACTGCTAAAGGCAAGTAAAAATCAAGCTATTGTGTATGTTAGAACCAGAAGAAGCGCGGTAGAGACAAGCAATCACTTAAATAGTTTGGGAATTAAAAGTGATTTTTTTCATGGGGGTATTCCTTCACAAGAAAAAACCAAAAAATTAGACGCTTGGAAAAATGGCATCTCACCCACCATGGTTGCCACCAGTGCTTTTGGTATGGGAATAGATTTGGCAACTGTTGGTCATGTTATACACATTCAATTACCAGAGAGTTTGGAAAGCTACTTTCAAGAAGCTGGTCGCGCAGGAAGAGATGGAAATAAAGCAACAGCAACCATACTTTACAACTCCTATGATAAGCAATTAGTTACTAAGCAGTTTATAGCATCCTTGGCAGATGTATCTATGCTAAAATTTATGTACAAAAAATTAAATAATTACTTGCAAATTTCATTTGGAGAAGGTGTTTTCACCACCCATGGTTTTAATTTTGAAGACTTCTGTAAAACCTACTCTTTAAACACCCTTCAAGTTTTTAATGGTTTAAATACCCTTGATAGACTTGGTGTTTTACAACTCTCCAAAGAGTTTGGGCGCTCTAGTAAATTAAAATTTTTAGTAGATACAAATACGGCCTTAGCCTACTTTAAACACGACAAGCTCGCCTCTGTAATTGGAAAAACAATATTGAGGTTATATGGAGGTATTTTTGAAACTATGACAGGAGTAAATCTAGAAGTTTTACAAACCAAAACAAGTCAATCACAACCCGTTATAATTGAAACACTTCAAAAACTAGAGGCAGCCAACATCATAGAGTTATACTTAAATACAACAGATGCAGCTATTACATTTTTAACCCCTAGAGAAGATGACAAAACAATAAATGTGATTGCAAGAGAGGTCGTTTCTCATAATGATAAAAAGAAACATCAAGTACAACAGCTACTATGCTATGTAGATAACAATAACATCTGTAGAAGTATACAACTTGTATCTTATTTTGGGGAAACTACAGCAGAGCCCTGTGGTATTTGTAGCGTATGTAGTGAATCTAAAGAAAAGTTCAGTAAAAAAGAGCTTCTCAAGAGTAGTAAACTTATTCTATTGGAGCTAGAGAGTGGTCCTAAAACATCTAGAGAAATACTGGAAAATATAGATAACGATCAAGCAATAGTATTAAAAACAATTGCACTACTACTTGGTAACAATACCATTTCCTTGGATCAAAGAAATAGATACCGCAAAACATAAGGGGTGCTATTGTACTCTATTTTTGAGGTTTTCTATCTCAGATTTTCCATGCGTCTTTGGTTTTCCTTTTGTATCAAGGCTAACCATTACTATGGTGTCTATGGTAATAATAACACATTAAAAAAAGCAAACGTATTGTAAAATTAATGAATACAATTTTCTATTTTTGAAACAATACGTAATAACGCTAACTATTATAAAAATTAAAAAACTGTAACTTTTTTAACATTAGATCGTCTTACTTTTAAATTACCATTAATTATATACAAATAACCTTTATGAAAACATTTAAAACTTTATTATTAGCTTTAACTCTTATAGCAGTGGCACCTATGACTGCTCAAACTGCTGACGAAATCCTTAGCAATTACTTTGAAAATACTGGTGGAGAAGCTGCCTGGAATGCTTTGCAAGGAACCAAGATGATCGGTTCTGTTAACGCTCAAGGCATGGATATTCCTGTTGAAATATATCGAATGAAAGACGGTAAGCAATTACTAAAAATAAATATACAAGGGCAAGAGATGACACAGTTTTCTTTTGATGGAGATACCATGTGGACGACCAATTTCATGACTATGCTACCGGAGAAAAGTGATACAGAAACCACAGAAAACATGAAAATAAACAATCAAGATTTTCCATCTCCTTTTCTAAACTATAAAGAAAAAGGATACACGGTAGAGTATCTTGGAAAAGAAACAAAAGAAGGTACAGAAACCTTCAAACTCAAGTTAACTCAAAAACCTGTAATGGTTGATGGAAAAGAAGAGCCAACGGTATCATTTTACTATTTTGAAACAGAGAACTATGTACCAATTGTTGTAGAGTCTACAATGAATTCTGGACCTGCAAAGGGGCAAATGTCTATCAACGGGTTTAGCGACTATCAAGAGGTAGGTGGATTGTATTTTCCGTTCTCGATATCTCAAGACGGACAACCCATAGTTATGAAAGAAATAGTGCTTAATCCTGATGTAGATAAAGCATTTTTTGCCTTCCCAGAAGGAAAATAACACCAAATCAAACAACTAAAAAAATCCTCCCAAAACGTGAGGATTTTTTTTACCTCACAACCTAATCTAACCAATAATTTTAAAATGTATCTCATGAAAAGAATATTGCTTGCTTTGTTAGTAACCCTTCTATTTTCATTTTCTGGTAATGCCCAGGAAGAAATCTCTCTAAAGGGTAAAGAATTATTTGGCGACATGCGCGCACGTCAAATTGGCCCTGCTCTTATGAGTGGGCGTATCAATGATCTTGAAAGTCATCCAACAAACCCAAGAATTTTATACGCAGGAACTGCCGGTGGTGGTGTTTGGAGATCTAATGATGGAGGCGCCATCTTTACACCCATTTTTGATAAGCATGTGCAATCAATCGGTGTGGTTAGTCTAGACCCTACAAATCCAGATCAAAATATCTGGGTAGGAACAGGAGAAACATGGACACGTAACTCTGTATCTATTGGAGATGGTTTGTTTAAATCTACAGATGGTGGTTCAAATTTTAAGGAAGTACCTGGGTTTGAAAACAGTGAGAGAATTACCTCTATTGTAATCAACCCAGAAAACAACCAAGAAATATACGTAGGTGTTTTGGGAGCGCTTTGGTCAGACAGCCAAGATAGAGGTGTTTACAAAACAACTGATGGGGGCGACTCCTGGAATAAAATACTATATGTAGGGCCGTCAACTGGAGTAAGTGATGTGATTATGGATCCAGAAAATCCTTCAGTACTGTATGCATCTATGTGGGAGTTTAGACGCTCAGGATGGGGCTTTAGCTCTGGAGGAAATACAAGTGCACTTTATAAATCTTCAGACTCAGGTGCTACCTGGAATAAAATACACAATGGTTTTCCAGAGGGAAAATTAGGAAGAATTGCTGTTGCAGTTGCCCCTAGTGATGCTAGTATTTTGTATGCTGTTTTAGAAACAGAAGACAAAAGCAAAAATGGTTTATGGAAATCTACCAATGCAGGAGCTTCTTGGGAGCATTTAAATAATGACTTTGGACTTGTGGTAAGACCATTTTATTTTTCCAGAATTGTGATTGATCCTAAAAATCCAGAAGTAGTTTTAAAAGGTGGCTTGAACGGCTCTATAAGCCGTGATGGAGGAAAAACCTTTAAAAACCTAGGAAACATGCACAGTGATATACATGATTTTGCATTTCATATTAATGATAGTGATGTAATTTACTCCGGAACAGATG
>CAJWXC010000033.1 GCA_913048215.1 uncultured Flavobacteriaceae bacterium
CGCAAGTAAAAAAATGAATAGGTATGTGAGTTTATGTGTCAAATCAAAAAATAGTGGAACTAAAATACATCATTTCAAGCAAATAGCAGCACTAAAACCCCAGAAAAACAAAAAGCGCTAATGCAATACACATTAGCGCTTTTTGTTTTACACTTCATAGGTGTTAGATAATTAACATCGCATCACCATATGAAAAGAAATTATACTTTTCTTTTATTGCCTCTTGGTAGGCTCTTTTTGTGAAATCATATCCTGCAAAGGCAGAAACCATCATTAAAAGAGTAGATTTTGGAGTATGAAAATTAGTTACCATTGCATTTGCAATACTGAAATCATGGGGAGGAAATACAAACTTGTTGGTCCAACCTGCATAGGGATTTAAAGTATGTTGAGAAGAAACAGAACTCTCCAAGGCTCTCATGGCGGTTGTCCCAATGGCACAAATACGTCTTTTATCTACAATAGCTTTGTTAATCACATCAACAGTGCTTTGATCAATACGCATTTCTTCACTATCCATTTTATGCTTAGATAAATCTTCAACCTCAACTGCGCTGAAGGTTCCTAGACCAACATGAAGGGTTACTTCTGCAAAGTCAACACCTTTAATTTCCAGTCGTTTCAATAAATGCTTAGAGAAATGCAATCCAGCCGTTGGAGCCGCTACAGCACCTTCTTCTTTTGCAAAAATAGTTTGGTAACGCTCTGCATCTTCTGGTTCTACATCTCGCTTAATGTATTTTGGTAGGGGCGTTTCTCCAAGTTCTGTTAGTTTATTTCTAAACTCTTGGTAAGACCCATCAAACAAAAACCGTAGGGTTCTTCCTCTAGAGGTGGTATTATCTATAACCTCTGCCACTAGTGTTTCATCATCTCCAAAATACAACTTATTTCCAATACGTATTTTACGTGCTGGGTCTACTAAAACATCCCAAAGACGTGTTTCTGGATTTAATTCACGTAGCAAGAATACTTCTATTCTCGCACCAGTTTTTTCTTTATTACCATACAAACGCGCAGGAAAAACTTTGGTATTATTCATAACCAAAACATCATCTTGATCAAAATAATCGATAAGATCTTTAAACATCTTGTGCTCTATGGTTTGCTCCTTCCTGTTTAAAACCATAAGACGAGACTCGTCTCTGTTCTCTGCTGGATATTCTGCTAACAACTCCGGTGGTAAATCAAAATGAAAATGTGATAACTTCATGTGCTTTTGTTGACTTTATATTGAAAAGCTGCAAATATACAATCTGCGGATAGGCCTTGTCAAGTAAATGGCCATTTATTATTGAAAGTATTTTGAATATGAGAATTTTAGAGGCATGCTATCCCTAAAAAAAAGCGGTATCTATTCCCAATTTTTTTAAATCAGTATAAAAATTTGGGTAAGACTTTGTAACCACCATTGGATCTTGGATGGTTATACAAAACAACTCTGACAAAACTCCAAAAGACATAGCCATTCTATGATCTTTATAAGTAGCTATTTCTGGCTCTTGTGTCATTTTATCAAAGGCTAACTTATGAGACTCTAAAAGCAGTGAGTCCTGAGTCACCTTTATCTGAGCTCCCAGTTTAGTTAACTCACTGCACAGGGCAACTAGCCTATCTGTCTCTTTAATTTTAAGGGTATGTAATCCCGTAAGGTGGCAGGCTATTGCTAGGCCAAAACAAGTAGTAGCAATGGTTTGAGCCAAATCTGGTGTGGCGGTTAAATCTGCCCTGAAGATAGAAGGTAGCAAGGTGTTATTTTTAGTCAACACCATGGTTTGATTGTCTAAAGGTGTGGTGGTAACCCCTAAACTTTCATAAATAGAAACCAATGCGGCATCCCCCTGTAAACTGTTTGTTTTAAAACTACTAAGTTGCACACTTCGGTCTTTGGATAGGGATACTAAACTATAAAAATAAGATGCCGAACTCCAATCTCCCTCAACAACAATCTTAACCTTTTTGCATTGTTTTAATGGCAGTATCCTTATATCTTGACCTTTAAAAGTATACGCTACTCCAATTTGGGAGAGTAAAGACAAGGTCATATCAACATAAGGTTTTGAGGTAATATTTCCCTCAAGGGTAATGGTGAGTCCCTTTTTCAAATAAGGCCCAATAAGCGCTAATGCAGAAATGTATTGACTACTTTCACTGGCATGGATACAGACCCTACTTTTAAGTGTTGCAGGTTTTATTTTAAGAGGAGGATATCCTTGTTTACCTGTATAGGTTATCGATGCGCCCATATCTCGCAAGGCAGCTACCAAAGGGCCAATAGGACGTCTTTGTAATGCTAGGCTTCCTGTAAGAGTAATATCTCTTTGGGTAGTTGCAGCCAAGTAGGCGGTTAAAAATCGCATTGCTGTTCCTGCATGGTGAACATCAAGGGTATCCTCTTGGCTAGCAAGCGCTTTTTGCAGCACAAGAGTGTCATCGCAACAGGCTATGTTTTCTATCTCAATACCTGGATATAAGGCTTGCAAAATTAACAGTCTATTACTCTCACTTTTAGAACCAGACAAAAAAACAGAAGCCCTAGATACATCTTTATATTTTGAGAGTTTTGCAATCATCTATTTTTATTGGCTTTCTGTTTTAATTTCCCCCAAAACTTTCCGTAGGTTACTGAAAAACCATAGATAAAACCTCCTAAAACAAGCCCAACAACAGTCCTTAAACTCACATTTAAAAACCCTGCACTAAAGCCAACAAAGGCCCATTGCAAAAAAAAGAAAACAACAGCAAAAGCCAATGTTAGGATTGCTACAGATCTCCAAAATCCTTTGTGGTGTATCACTTGTTTAAACATTAGTGAAGTTTTTCATTGTTGTGATGCCTGTCATGATCACGCTTGGTTTTAATCTCCAATTTTTTATTAAAAGCATCTTGCAAATCTACACCTGTCTGATTGGCAAGGCACAGCACCACAAACATAACATCTGCTAATTCTTCTCCAAGATCTTTATTTTTATCACTCTCTTTCTCACTTTGCTCTCCATAACGCCGGGCAATAATACGGGCTACCTCTCCTACTTCTTCTGTGAGTTGCGCCATATTGGTGAGTTCATTAAAATAACGAACCCCATGGGTTTTAATCCAGGTGTCTACCTGTTTTTGTGCATTTTTAATCTCCATTACTCTTTATTTTTTGTGTCTATAGTAATTGTAACTGGGCCATCATTTACAAGGGCCACCTCCATCATAGCTCCAAATTGTCCTGTTTGTATTTTCTTGTTGAGCTGGGTTTGTAAACCATCAATAAAACCTTGGTATAATGGTATTGCAACTTCTGGCTTGGCAGCTTTTATAAAAGAGGGACGATTCCCTTTTTTGGTGCTGGCGTGCAGTGTAAATTGACTTACCACAATAACATCTGCGCCTATATCTTGAAGCGACACATTCATGGCGCCAAGAGGATCTTCAAAAATACGAAGCTTGGCTACTTTTGTTACCAACCAATCTATATCTTGCTGATTGTCTTGTGTTTCAACACCCAGTAAAATAAGCAAGCCTTTTTGTATTTCTGAAATTTTAGCCCCTTGCATGCTAACCGAGGCCTGTTTTACTCTTTGTATTACTACTCTCATACACAAATGTAATAGTAATAGCCCTCAAACTATGTGAGTGGTGCTCAAATTATTCTTTTTTATTATAAATATCTTTTCTGAAATGTTCTTGATCACCCTCTAAAATCTGCAAATAACTCTTGTATCTTGACCATGATAATGTATCATTTTCTAGAGCATCTTTTACGGCGCACTTAGGCTCTTGTTTGTGCAAACAATTATTAAATTTGCACTGATCTTTGAGCTCAAAAAACTCAGGGAAATAATCCCCCAATTCTTGTTTTTCTACCTCAACTACCCCAAATCCTTTGATACCGGGGGTGTCTATAATTTGAGCACCAAAACAAAGGTCATACATTTCTGCAAACGTAGTAGTGTGTTGTCCTTGGCTGTGTTGGGTAGATATTTCAGAAGTTTTTAACTCTAGAGTGGGCTCTAAGGCATTCACTAAAGTAGATTTTCCAACACCACTATGTCCAGAAAACATGGATACTTTGCCGTGCATCATTTGCTTTACCTTATCTATGTTTTTACCTGTTTTAGCAGAAATACCTATACACTCATACCCTATATTTCTGTATAAATCTGCCAAATATTTAATCTCTAGGGTTTGGTCTTGGTTATAGGTATCTATTTTATTAAAAAGTAGCACCGCCTTAATTTGATAGGCCTGTGCAGTAACCAAAAAGCGGTCTATAAAAGGTGTAAATGTAGGCGGATTATTAAGGGTAACTAGTAGAAAAGCTATATCTACATTTGCAGCAATAATATGTGTTTGCTTGGAGAGGTTTACAGATTTACGAATGATATAGTTAGTACGAGGCAAAATCTTGTTGATGATCCCTATGGTTTCATCTCCCTTGGTTTCTACTTCAAATTCTACATGATCTCCAGCAGCAATTGGATTGGTGCTTTTTATACCTTCTATCCTAAACTTTCCTTTTATTTTACATTCATAGAAAATCCCGTCGGCAGCCTTTATGGTGTACCAACTCCCTGTAGATTTATAGACAACTCCTTTCATTAATTACAAAACTCTGAAATTTTAATGGGATGGCATACATTTTATATAAATTTGCGAAAATTAATTTAATAAAGCTAATTATGAAAAAACTTATTTTAGTACTAAGCCTTGTAGCGCTATTCTCTTTTGATTTGAACGCACAAGTATACCAATATCAAACAGTAACAGTAATAGAATCTATCATACCAAATGGTTTGGGTAGGTCTCGTATGATCTCTGCCAATGAGACCAGAGATTACAAAGTAGCAACTTCTACAAAAACAGGAGAGAAAGACAAAAGAAACAAGACAGACCGTGGAGAACTTCGTGTAAAAGGGTATGATGAAACCAAATTGTTAAACTTTTTTAACCTTGGTGGAATTCGTTTTCAAAACATTGCAACCAATGACGCCCTTGTTACCTCAAAAATTAACACCATGGCAGAAGAGGGTTGGGAATTAACATTTGTAAACAGTGGTATAGAAAGTGATGCTGGGAAAGATGATGGAAAAGGTATTTATATTACTCGTTATATTTTCAGAAAAGCAAAATAACGCGATACTGCAAATAAAAAAAGCCTGTATTTAAACATACAGGCTTTTTTTTATTCTTTATTTTTTGGTCTTTACCTTATTTTGATGGTGTATCGATTCTTGATGAATGGCTTTATAGATTTTTAAAATAAAGGCTTCACTCAGCTTATATTCTTCCCCCTCAATAATCATTCTTTTTAAAATCTCATTCCAGCGTTTGGTTTGAAGAATTGCAACATTATTTGATTTTTTCAAAATCCCTATATCATCTGCAATGCCCATTCGTTTTCCAAGAGTATCAACCAACTGGTGGTCTAAGACATCTATTTTGGTGCGCAGGGTATTTAATTTATTTTTATACTCTAGAGCGTCCCCATCTTTTAGAGGTATTCGCAAATCTTTAGTCATTTGTTTTAGGGTAGTTGGCGTGATTTGTTGCTGGGCATCACTCCAAGCATTGTCTGGATCATGGTGGGTTTCTATCATAACACCATCGTAATTGAGATCTAAAGCTGTTTGGCATAAATCAAAAATAAGCGCTCTATCACCGGCAATATGTGAGGGATCTAAAATAAGAGGAAGGTCTGGAAATCTATTTTGTAAATCAATAGGTATTTGCCACTCTGGGTTGTTTCGGTAGGTGTGTTTTTCATAGGAAGAAAACCCCCTATGAACAACGCCTAAATTTTTTAATCCTGCTTCATAAAAACGCTCTACAGCACCAAGCCACAAACTTAAATCTGGATTTACAGGATTTTTTATCAATACTGTTTTACCTGAACCCTTTAAGGCCTCGGCTAGTTCTTGCACTATAAATGGAGATACTGTTGTTCTAGCTCCAACCCACAATATATCAATATCATGTTGTAAGGCTAAATCAACGTGAGTGGTGTTTGCCACCTCTGTAGTGGTTAATAGACCTGTCTCTTGTTTGGCTCTTTGCAGCCATTTAAGTCCTATTTCACCAACACCTTCAAAATTACCTGGACGTGTTCTTGGTTTCCAGATCCCAGCTCTTAGCACTGTGGCATCTGTATCTTTTAGTTGGTGTGCAATTTCTAATACCTGCTGTTGTGTTTCTGCACTACAGGGGCCTGCTATTAAGAGTGGATGCGGAAGCTCCATATCCTTTAACCAAGCGCCTAATTTTTTATTATTTTTCATAATTTAAATCAAAAAAAGAACTTCTTTTACATGCCTCTAGGCATCATAAAATATAATAATCTATGCTCAATTTGAGTTCTGTAGTAGTATCCGTTTTGTTGTCTGTAAAAGGATAGTGTGATTTAAAAACACTTCAAGCAAAAGTAGCTATTCTATGAGGGTTTAAAAATTATTTATGAAACTATTAGCAATTCTACGCTCCCAAGGTATCAAGCAATTAATGAAGGTTAGTAGCACGTAAATTATCACCATTCACTAAGGCCATATTGCGGCATAGTGCTGCATTAGATATTTTCTCTAAAACAAATAATTGTTTTGTTTTTTTACAAGTCATTCAAAAATTAACTGACCTGTAAAAAGCGCTTCTACTTCAACTACTTCTGGTCTGTTTACACTTATTACATCACCCGTGCTTACTAACTGTCCTGAGAGTTTATCTAAGGGATTTACAATCATTTTATTAGCGCTTCTGTGAAAAAAATCAAACTCATTTACCAAAAAATCTCTACCCTCAAAGCGCGGATTCTCATCATTTAAAACTACCCTTGCAGCGCTGGCAGCGCCGCTTATATAAAAAATACTTTGCCCATTGGCGCTGATATTAAAATTATCACACACAACATCTAGATAAAAGTCCCCTCCTTTTTTTAATGACACAATACCCCCTGGGCCAGATGTTGTATTACTAGTTAATGTTAACTCTGGGAAAGCCAAGGTGCCAATACTCGTTATATCGTAGTTAGATGAGTTTCTGATATGGGTAAGATTTGGGGTGGTTATAGTTACTACAGTAAGCCCATAATCTCTCACAAAATTACATGCATTGGTATCTCTAACTATCAAGGTATCATCAAAAACATATACAGATACATCTGTAAGTAAATTCTCTGTGGTGGTAAGACTCACCTGCTGCACATCACCTTGTTGTATAAATAAAGTAACCTCTCCCTCTGAGCGTACTCTTACAAATGGAGGCACCTCAACAATCATAGAAACGCTATCTCCGGCAGCTTGAAAACAATCTCCAACAGAGGCAGAATCACAACAATAGAGTACCCCAAGAATAAACAAGGCGAGCGTTTTTTTAATTATTGAGAGTATTATTTTTTTCATTATTTTAAATTCTAAAACCAACACCAAATGCCACGTTTTCTGCACTTGCCCAGTGAGATTTCAAGGTAACTACAGTAAAAATCTTTTCTGTAATGTAATATTTTAATCCTGGTCTTAAATACACACGAGCTTCAAATTTATAAGGATAATAAGCATAATAACCAACCTGGCCAATAAGAGATAGTTTATTTATATGTAATTCATAGCCTACAAAAACGCCAACTCTCTTGTAATCTTCATCACCCCTAACTCCATTATTAGGAAAAGCAGCAGCGCTATAGGCAATCTCTGTCTCTAAAAATTTGGCAAAAATAGCATCTACACCCACCTGGATGGAGCTTTTAAAACTCAGTCTTTTATCTGCATAAGCAGAAACAACAACAAAAGGTTTTTGACCAAGGCCAATAACACGGCCCTCTTGTATTCCGCCCCGAAGCACCAAATTTAGATGTATGGGCTGTTTTATTTTTTCAAACCCAGCTGTTTTTATGAAGCTAGCTTGTTTATCAGCATCTATTTGGTAATTAACTCCCAGGGTTGCAGCGAAGGTATTGGCGCTTGAGTTGGGAGATTTTACACTTGAATTTGAGTAATGAATCAATGCGAGTCCTGCCTTGAGTCCAAAACCTTTAAAAATGTCTTTTCTTTGATACCCAAGCATAAAATAAGAAGATCCTAGCAAGTGAGTACCATAGGCATTATTATTTGGGTTTGTATCAATATCATAGGGGTTTTCTGCATATGCGATACCTGTAGCAACTCTTAGAAATAGGTTCCTTTTCAGAAAATAAAAATTATAGTGTCCATGTATACTTATGGTACTACCCAGGACATCATTTTGTGGGTTTTGATACACCATAGACACCCCAAAATCTGGATAATTGTAGGCCTGTTGCCAACGTGATTTACCAAAGGTTTTTACATTATATCCTAAAATAAATCCCTTTGGGTGCCCTTTAATAAGGTGTTCTATGTCTTTATTGTGTCTTAAAATACTACCATAAAAGTAGTTGGCGTCAACAAACGCAGACTCCTTCTGTTGGCCTTGCATTGCCAAGGCACTTAAAATAGCGAAACACACTAGAATTTTTTTCACACTGCAAATTAAAAGAAACCCTAGGGTTTTAAAAAGGTAAACTTGTTAAATCAACATTGCCGCCAGATAAAACAATCCCAACCTTCTTACCAGCAAATGTTTTTTTGTCTTTTAATAGTGCTGCAAAAGGAACAGCGCAAGAGGGTTCAATAATAATTTTAAGGCGCTCCCACAGTAGTTTCATAGCCGCAATTATCTCCTGCTCCTCTACTCGTATTATATCTGTAACTAGGGTTTTTATGATCGGAAAATTTTTATCTCCAAGATGTGTTCTTAATCCGTCTGCGATGGTATGTACCTGGGAGTTGTATTGAATCTCTCCAGAGTGAAAAGATCTGTAGGCATCATCTGCATTGAGGGGTTCTCCACCATAAACATTTACAGAGGATCCAAAATATTTGGCAGCTAGGGCGCTTCCAGCAAGAAGACCTCCTCCTCCGACTGGTGTAATTATACATTGCAATGATGGGTGTTTTTGTAACAGTTCTATGGCTGCTGTACCTTGGCCTAAAATTACATCAATATCATTAGATGGGTGCAAAAAAGTAGCGCCCGTTTTATCTTGTATTTGAGAGGCCATTGTCTGGCGCGCTGCAATTGTAGCCTCAGACTCATAAATAATGCCACCATAGCTAATGACAGCGTCTTTTTTGACCTGCGGCGCATTATTTGGCATTACTATATGTGCAGGTATACCTAGGTTTTTTGCTGCCAAAGAAACCGCTTGAGCAAAATTTCCAGAACTATGGGTTACCACCCCTTTTGCTCTATCTGCCTGAGGGAGTTGTAATATAGCATTGATGGCACCTCGCATTTTAAAAGCGCCCATTTTTTGAAAATTTTCACACTTAAAGAAAATAGATGCTCCACTTAGTTCATCTAATAATCTAGAGGTTAAAACTGGGGTTTGATGCACATGTGGGGCTACCCTTTCAAAAGCTTGTTGAACATCTTGCTGGCTTGGTATCATTACAGAGGTAATTAGCTTAATTAGACTGTTAAAATAGTATTATTTAAAGTTATGGTATAGTGTATTTTCACTGAACTCTCAAAAGTGATAGACACAGAGCAATATTTCTCAAAACTTAACGCCGCTGCTTTTAATACCTTTTTGGGAGCAATATCTGCCTCTATAATAATATGCACATCAATACGCTCAAAGGGCTTTGCTTGTTTAATGTGTTTTCTTGCACCGGTTACCTCGATTTTATAAGAGTCTATTTTTTGCTTTTGTTTCTCTAGTATGTAAATCACATCAATGGCACTACAACTACCAACTCCCATCAGTAATAACTCCATAGGGCTTGCGCCTTGAGCTCCCTCTTTGGAGGTATTATCTATCATTACAGGAACGCCAGATGAGCCCTTTGCTTGAAATAAATAGGCTTGGTCCTGTCTCTCTAAAGTAACTTTCATAATGCTTTGGTGTATAATGATACAAATATTGCAAATAAAATTCTTATTCAAAGGGTGTTACTGTAAACTCCATAGACAATTTTTAATAAAGTTTTTTAATACTAAACAAACCTGTACCTTTGTTTTATAATTAAGAGGAAAGATTTGACTGCTTGCAACCTCTTTCTGAAATAAAATTTCAGAAAAAAAACTCTAAATCACTTTTAGAGTTTAAATGCTAAATCAGTGAATTGCATTTTTTTGCAATCTTCTGTGGACCCTAGGTCAAATCTACCCTATTTTACTAAAATCATTAAACCCCATTTATATGGCGTATTTATTTACCTCAGAGAGTGTTTCTGAAGGACACCCAGACAAAGTTGCAGATCAAATTAGTGATGCACTTATAGACAATTTCTTAGCCTTTGACCCTAAAGCTAAAGTAGCTTGTGAAACTCTTGTTACAACCGGGCAAGTAATATTGGCAGGAGAAGTGAAGAGTACTGTATACCTAGATGTACAAAAAATTGCGCGCGATGTTATCAATACAATTGGATACACTAAAAGTGCATATCAGTTTGACGGAAACTCCTGTGGAGTCCTTTCTGCAATTCATGAGCAATCTGCTGATATTAATCAAGGTGTAGACAAAAAAAATCCAGAAAAACAGGGTGCTGGTGACCAAGGAATGATGTTTGGTTATGCTACAGATGAGACCGAAAACTACATGCCTTTGGCACTAGAGCTATCTCACAGACTCCTTATTGAACTGGCACAACTCAGGAGAGAAAACAAGGAGATACCTTACCTAAGACCTGATGCAAAATCTCAGGTAACCATCGAATATTCTGACGATAATATTCCGCAAAAAATTGATGCAATTGTAATTTCTACCCAGCATGATGATTTTGACACCAACGATACGCGTATGCTGGAAAAAATAAAAAAAGATATTGTTGCCATTTTAATTCCAAGGGTTAAAGCAAAATTAAAACCCAACATACAGGCTTTGTTTAATGATGCTATTACCTACCACATCAACCCAACTGGAAAATTTGTAATTGGGGGTCCTCATGGTGATACAGGTTTAACGGGACGTAAAATTATTGTAGATACCTATGGCGGTAAAGGAGCTCATGGTGGTGGTGCTTTTTCTGGAAAAGACCCTAGTAAGGTTGACAGATCTGGAGCATATGCTACAAGACACATTGCCAAAAACCTAGTTGCTGCAGGACTTTGTAAGGAAGTTTTAGTTCAAGTATCTTACGCCATTGGTGTGGCAAAGCCCACTAGTATTAACGTTGATACTTATGGAACCGCTACTGTAAAATTAACAGATGGAGAGATCAGTAAAGTGGTTGAAACTCTTTTTGATATGCGCCCTTATTTTATAGAACAGCGTCTAAAGCTGCGCCAACCAATGTATAGTGAAACAGCTTCTTATGGGCATATGGGACGAGAAAATAAAATAGTTACTAAAACCTTCAGTATACCAAATGCAACACCAAAAACAATGGAGGTAGAATTATTTACTTGGGAAAAACTAGATTACGTAGAAAAAGTTAAAAACGCATTTTCTCTTTAATAGAAACATTACAAACTAACTAAACACTACCACCTCATCGGTGGCAGTGTTTTTTTTATTTTAATAGGTAGTTTTTGAAAAAATGTTGGCGTAATGTTAAAGTGTGCTGCTTAAAAAAAATAGGGTGGTATCTTTAAATAAAAAAATGCGCGTCTTAATTTTTATTACTTTATTTCTAGCCACAAGCATGGAGGCACAAACCATTTTTAATTTCTCTACAAATGCCCAATTAAGTAATTGGTATGTGGTTGATGATGGTGTGATGGGAGGACGCTCTAAAGGGAGCATGAGGCAAGACAAAGAAGGCCATGGCATCTTTGCTGGCAATATTTCACTTGAAAATAATGGTGGGTTTTCTTCTATTAGGTATCGTTTGCCAGAGCCCATGAGCACACAAGGTGCAACACAAGTAGTACTCAAGATTAAAGCAGATGGTAAAAACTATCAATTTAGAGTTACAGACCAAATTAGAAAAAGATATTCTTACATTACCTCATTTAGCACAGATGGCTCCTGGCAGGAGATTGTCATACCCCTAAATTCTCTCTACCCCTCCTTTAGGGGGCGTAAATTAAACATGCCAAACTTCTCTGGTACTGTTTTACAAGAAATCACATTTTTAATAGGAAATAAAAAGACAGAAGACTTTGAGTTACTCATAGACAGTATCTCCCTAAGGTAAAAAAGTAAAAAATAGATTTTTCTACTTATCAAAAGGTAGCCCAGGGCAATTTTTCTTGTACCTGTGAAATCTTCATCTCCAGCTCTTTTTTAAACAAACTGTGTGCCTTAGACTGCTCATTGAAAGGCTTGTGGAGTTTCCCTGATTGTATGGTGGCTATTTTGTTTTGCATGGCTGCAGTTTCTGGAGATACCCATGAGGTCTTAAAAGCATTCCAAATAATAGCAATGGCCGTTTGATTTGGATGAATTAAATCTTCTTTATAATATCGATAATCACGCAACTCATCCATCATAATCTCATAAGATGGGAAATAATGATTTAATTTCTCTGGTGCTACAACTTCTTGTACCCCAGCAATTAAATGGGCCTTACTCCTACTATTGGCCTGTAAACCGTCTTTGATATGGCGTACGGGAGAAACCGTATTTATGATACTGCAAGTTGGATTTATTGTTCTTAACTTGGTTTCTATACCAAGAGAAACATCGCTTACATCATCTGGAGATAGCAACTGCTTTACAAACTCTTTTTGAGGCACTTTATGGCAATTTGATACCACTATATCTGTCTGTATATGTCTATATACCCATGCGGTACCAAAGGTGAAAATAACATGAGAAGCCTCTTCAAGTGAGTTTCTTAGCTGTGAAAGGGCCAAATTTAAAGCAGTTATTAATTTTTCTTGAGAAGTGCTAGAAAGTTTGGAATGGGCCAAAAAACAGTGCCACTGCTCGTTTTGTAAAAAAACATCTGAAGCGGTAAACCATCTTTGATCTATAGCTCTGGTAATTAATTTTTCTATGGCAACAGGATGAAATAAAACACCAAAAGGATTGGTAGAATGTTGGAATTTATAATACTCCAGCTTTGCTCCGATGTTTTGAGCAAAACAACTCCCTAGCAAAAGCACTTTTGAGCTGTAATCTATAGAGGGGGTTTGCCTTACTGGTTTTATAGGAGTTGTGAGTTTCATCTTACAGGATGTAGTCTTTAACTTGTGCTAGTGCTAGTGCTATACCTTCTGGATTTTTTCCACCTGCGGTTGCAAAAAATGGTTGTCCACCCCCTCCACCTTGAATGTGTTTACCTAATTCACGTACAATTTTACCAGCATCTAACCCTTTACTTGCTACCAACTTTTTATCTATAAAACAGGTTAGTAATGCTTTATTATTTGCCTTACTACCAAAGAGAATAAATAAATTATCAATCTCTCCTCCTAGCTCAAAGGCTAAGTCTTTAAGTCCTGCAGCGTCTAGGTCTAGTTCTTTGGTTAAGAAGTTTACACCCTTTAACTGGACAACTTCATTTTTTAAATCTCCCTTTATATTTTTTGCTTTTTCTTTTAAAAGTTGTGCCACCTGTTTTTGAAGGGCACTATTTTGCTGCTGCATACTTGTTACGGCTTTTACAGGATCTTGGGCATTATTTAATGATTTTTGAAGGGCAGAGAATGCAGTACTCCTATCAATAAAGTATTGTTTGGCAGCATCGCCTGTAATTGCCTCTATACGGCGTATACCACTAGCCACTGCTGCTTCACTAGTAATTATAAAATGCCAAATACTACTGGTATTAGATACGTGTGTGCCCCCACATAATTCCATAGAGCTTCCAAATTTAATGGTGCGAACTGTGTCTGCATATTTCTCTCCAAAGAGAGCAATAGCACCCTGATCTATGGCTTGTTGGTATGGAATATTTCTTTTTTCTTCTAAAGGTAATTCTTCTTTAATTCGTGCATTTACAAAATCTTGTACCTCAAGAATTTCTTGATCGGTTAGTTTACTGAAATGAGAAAAATCAAAACGTAAGGAGCCACTATGTACCATCGATCCTTTTTGCTCTACATGGGTTCCAAGAACTTTGCGCAACCCTTGATGCAACAGATGGGTTGCAGAATGATTGGAAGCAGACCTAGAACGTTGCTTGTTATCTACAACTGCTTTAAAATTTTCTTGTGGTTTTCTTGGTAGGGTTTTTGAAAAATGAACAATTAAGTTGTTTTCTTTCTTGGTATCTACTATGTAAATAACCTCTCCATTGCTAGCCTCAAGGTATCCTTTGTCTCCAACTTGACCTCCTCCCTCTGGATAAAAAGGAGTAAGATTAAATACCAGTTGGTACATTTCTCCTTCTTTTTTACTCGCTACTTTGCGGTATTTTACAATTTTTACAGTGGTTTGCAAGGTATCATATCCAACAAACTCTTCTTGTGAGTCTTGGGCAAGTTCAACCCAATCTCCAGTTGCTATTTTGGTAGCAGAGCGTGATCTGTCTTTTTGTTTTTCAAGAGCAGCTTCAAATTCTTTTTGATTAAGATCATACCCTCTCTCTCTGAGTATAAGAGCTGTTAAATCTATAGGGAAACCAAAAGTATCATATAGTTCAAAAGCTTTTACTCCAGAGATCGTTTTGCTATCTGCATTTTCAATAACGGTATCAAGTAGCACCAATCCCTGATCTAGAGTGCGCAAAAAAGAAGTTTCTTCTTCTTTAATGACATTGGTTATTAAATTCTTTTCTTTTTTTAACTCTGGAAAGGCAGCACCCATTTGCTTTATAAGGGTGTCTACCAGCTTATATATAAAGGGCTCTTTGGTGTTCAAAAATGTAAAACCATAGCGTACCGCTCGGCGTAAAATTCTTCTAATTACATATCCCGCACCCGTATTGCTTGGTAATTGCCCATCTGCGATTGAAAATGCAACTGCCCTTAGATGATCACTAACAACACGCACTGCTATATCTACCTTTTGGTCTGTGCCATAGGCTACACATCTGGTCACCGCCTCTATCTCTCTAATAATGGGTTTAAAAACATCTGTGTCATAATTGCTATTGACACCTTGCAATACCATACACAAACGCTCAAACCCCATACCAGTGTCAATGTGCTGGTTAGGTAACATCTCTAAAGAGGCATCTGCCTTGCGGTTGTATTGCATAAACACTAGATTCCATATCTCTACCACTTGGGGGTGGTCCATATTAACAAGCGTCTTGCCATCAACAGCAGCTTTCTCCTGGGGTGTTCTTATATCTACATGAATTTCACTACAAGGGCCGCAGGGTCCTTGAGCACCCATTTCCCAAAAATTGTCATCTTTGTTACCCATCAGTATTCTATCCTCAGAGATAAATTCTTTCCAAATATCATAAGCCTGAGTATCCATACCTAGATTATCTGCATCATCACTTCCCTGGAAAACCGTAACATATAATATGTCTTTGTCAATTTTGTAAACCTCGGTTAACAGCTCCCAAGCCCAAGCAATAGCCTCTTTTTTAAAGTAGTCTCCAAAACTCCAATTGCCTAACATTTCAAACAAAGTATGGTGGTAGGTATCATACCCTACTTCTTCCAAATCATTGTGTTTACCGCTTACACGTAAACATTTTTGAGAGTCTGCAAGACGGTTGTTTTTTGGGATTGCATTTTCAAGGAAGTACTCTTTAAAAGGAGCCATTCCGCTGTTGACAAACATAAGGGTAGGGTCATTCTTTAACACCATTGGTGCAGAGGCAACAATACTGTGTTTTTTACTTTCAAAAAAGTTTAAAAAAGTAGCGCGGATTTCTTGAGATTTCATAGGTGTCTTTTGTACTGAAATTTTAATTGAAAAGGCTATGCCAAAAACAATTTCTATATTTGTGTAACGTTACCAATACCAACGTTACCAATTTAACAACAAAAATAAGTTTTTTTAATTTATGAGTAAGGTAAAATATTACTATGATAGTGAAACATTATCATACCGGAAAATAGAGCATAAAAAAGGGCGCAAAACTGGGCTTTTTATTTTGAGTTTTATGGGTATTTTACTTAGTGGTTTTTTATTGATGCTGTTGTTTTTAAACCTACCAAACTTTGAAACTCCCAAAGAGAAAGAACTCAACAGGGAGTTAACCAATCTAGAATTTCAAGTAAAGCTGTTGAATAAAAAAATGATTGAGGCAGAAACAGTATTGACAGAAATTGCAGAACGTGACAACAATCTTTACCGTGTTTATTTTGAAGCCAACCCTATACCCGAGCAGCAAAGAAAAGCTGGTTTTGGCGGTATCAATAGATACAAAGATTTAGAGGGCTTTGATAACTCAAAATTAATTATCTCCTCTAATAAGCGCATCGACATACTTACCAAACAAATTGTTGTACAGTCAAAATCTTTGGATGAAATTGCGGCTTTAGCTACAGAAAAAGAAGCGCTTTTAAAAAGCATTCCTGCCATCCAACCCGTGAAAAATGAGGATTTAACACGAATGGCATCTGGATATGGGTATAGAACAGACCCCTTTACAAAAGCAAGAAAGTTTCATTTTGGTATGGATTTTACAGCACCCAGAGGAACTCCCGTATATGCAAGTGGAGACGGTAGGGTTTCAAGAGTAGATAACAGAGCATCTGGCTATGGAAAACACATACGTATTAAACATGAATTTGGATACATGAGCCTATATGCTCACCTCTACAAATACAATGTAAGAAGAGGACAAAGGGTTAAAAGAGGAGACCTTATAGGATTTGTAGGAAGCACAGGAAGATCTGAGGCACCACATTTACATTACGAGGTTTTTAAAGATAAAAAACGCATCAACCCTATAAATTTCTACTACGGAAATCTGAGCCCTGAAGAATTTGCTGATATTCTTAAAAAGAGTAAACAAGAAAACCAATCACTAGACTAAGAATTTATAAAAATTCATGAATATAAATCTTCCAGAAAAATTATATTATGGTATTGGTGAAGTAGCCAAAGCTTTTGGTGTAAACACCTCTCTTATTCGGTTTTGGGAAAAAGAGTTTGATGTACTGCAGCCCAAAAAAAATGCCAAAGGAAACAGGAAATTTACTCCAAAAGACATCAAAAACTTAGAGCTAATTTTTCATCTGGTAAAACAAAGAGGGTTTACTCTAGAGGGTGCTAAAACGCATCTCAAGGACAACAAGGGAGGAACCTTAGAAAATTTTGATATTATTCGTAAACTAGAAAATGTAAAATCTGAGTTACTAAAAATTAAAGATCAATTATAGCGGCATATTTCTAGCGGTAGTTTACTTTTTTTATTGCTTTCACTGTTGTTTTACATTCCAAAATACGTTAAAATATACCCTAAAAATAAAAACCACCCTATCTCAGATAAAGATAGGATGGCTTTTGCTATATGGATTTATGTATGTTATAGCTGTGGTA
>CAJWXC010000034.1 GCA_913048215.1 uncultured Flavobacteriaceae bacterium
TATGGAGCTAGATGATGATGTGCGAGAAAAAATTCTTGAGCGGCTCTCTCCAAAAGAAATTGCTGCAGAGCTGCAGGAACTTGACACAGATGATGCTGCAGATATCATTGCAGAACTGGATGAAACAACCCAGCAAAAAGTAATAGATAAAATTGAAGATCAAGAGCGTGCCGCAGATATTGTTGAATTACTTAATTATGATGAGGATACCGCTGGAGCTTTAATGGCCAAAGAATTGGTACAAGTAAAAGAAACCTGGACCGTGGCAGGGTGTGTACGTGAAATGCGCCGCCAGGCAGAAAATGTAACAAGGGTACACTCCATTTATGTAACCAACAAAGAAGGAAAACTTACCGGTAGGCTCTCTTTAAAAGATTTACTCACCGCAGAAGCAAAAACAAAAATTAGTGACGTTTTTATACCAAAGGTAGATTACGTAACGGTACACACAGAAAATGAAGAAGTAGCACGTATTATGCGAAAGTATGATTTGGAGGCTATCCCCGTTGTAGATCAACAGGGTATTTTGGTGGGAAGAATTACCATTGATGATATTGTAGATTTTATAAAAGACGAGGCAGAAAAAGATTACCAAATGGCTGCGGGTATCTCTCAAGATGTAGAGGCAGATGATAGTATTTTAGACCTCACTAAAGCAAGATTACCTTGGCTTGTCCTAGGACTCATAGGAGGTCTTGGCAGTGTGTATATTATGAGAGGGTACGATGAGGCGCTTGCAACCCACGTAGAATTGTTTTTCTTTACCCCCCTTATTGCCGCTATGGCTGGAAATGTTGGGGTACAATCTAGCGCGATTATTGTACAAGGTTTGGCCAATGACAATGTAAAGGGAAGTTTATTTAAAAGGCTGCTTAAAGAGGTAGGACTAGCTCTTATAAACGGATTGGCTCTTGGCCTTTTGGTGGTTTTATTTGGAGTGCTTTCTTCTATGGATCAAAAGGTGGCTTTTACCATCGCTATTTCTATGCTACTGGTAATTATTGTTGCGGCACTAATAGGCACCTTTGTGCCAATAATCTTAGACAAAAAAGGCATAGATCCAGCCATTGCAACAGGCCCTTTTATAACAACAAGCAATGATATTTTTGGGATATTTTTATTCTTTTTTATAGCCAAAATGATATTAAATTTTTAGGCCTCTTCTAGTTCCCGCTATTGCTCTTACAATCTTAAAAACTAATTTTTTAAATCAAAAAGACACCCCAATGCACCCAATAAACATCAAAGAAAAACTTAGCAAATTTGATACAAAATGGCATCCACACCAAATAGCAGTAGTAGATGATATGCAAATACTACTAGCCAAGATTAAAGGTGAGTTTGTATGGCATAAACACCAGGAGCAAGATGAGCTTTTTTTTGTGCAAAAAGGGGTGCTAGAAATGCACTTTAGAGATAAAATAGAGATTGTCCAACAGGGAGAAATTATTGTAGTTCCAAAAGGTGTAGAACATTGTCCGAAAAGCCATACAGATCAAGAAGTACATCTATTACTTTTTGAAAAACTAGACACCAAACATACCGGTAATGTGGTGCATGAGAAAACACAAAACTTTTATCCAAAAATTTAACCTTTATATAATATAAAGCAAAGGATCTCTAAAACAAAGACCTAGTATCTTTGCACTACTATTGCGAAAAATGAAAATACTGCATCTAGATCAAAACCATCCCTTGCTATTGCAGCAACTCACCCAAGCTGGGTTTGACTGCCAAGTAGATTACACCTCATCAAAACAGGATATAGAAAAAACCATAGCCTCCTACCATGGCATTGTCATTAGAAGTAGATTTAAAATCGATAAACAATTTATTGATGCCGCTAGCAACCTAAAATTTATAGCTCGTGTAGGAGCTGGTCTAGAGAGCATCGATATTGCTTATGCAGAAAGTAAAAACATAATGCTTTTTGCAGCGCCACAGGGAAACAAAAATGCAGTAGCAGAACACGCCCTTGGCATGCTATTATCACTGTTTAATAAGTTAAATAGCGCAGACAGGCAAGTAAAAGCTGGGCACTGGAATAGGGAGCCTAATAGAGGAGTAGAAATTCAAGGGAAAACCATTGGTATTATTGGCTACGGAAACATGGGCCGCTGTTTTGCAAAAAAATTCAAAGGGTTTAATTGTAACGTACTTTGTTATGACATCAAGCAAGATCTAGGAAATAAAAATGCAACACAAGTGTCTCTAAAAACACTGCAAGAGAAGGCAGATATCCTCAGCCTGCACATACCTTGGACGCCACAAACCAATAAAATGATAAATGCAAATTTTATAGCAAATTTTAAAAAACCATTTTGGCTTATTAACACCGCGCGAGGAAAAACCCTAGTGACCAAAGATGTAGTTTGCGCATTAAAAAGCGGTAAAATACTAGGGGCTGGTTTGGATGTTTTAGAGTATGAAAAACTATCTTTTGAGACATTATTTACAGATAAATTGCCCCAAGAGCTAGAAGAACTTTTGGCCATGGACAATGTTATTTTAAGTCCACATGTGGCAGGGTGGACCATTGAGAGTAAAGAAAAATTAGCGCAAGTTATTGTTCATAAAATAACTACTGCCTTTACATAAAAACCTATCCAATTAGCACATTATTTTAAAAAAATACCGCAATGACAACACAAGAATTTTTTAACATCCTAAAAAAGCATACAGATAAATCCTTGCTTTTTCAATACATGCCAGGGCAGCTCGTTGGAGCTAATTATCATATTACAGAAGTAAAACATATCACCGTAGATTCTGTTGATTGCGGCGCTAGAGAAGATTCCTGGAAACAAACCCTCATACAGCTATGGGAAAGCCCCTTGGAGATTGGAAAGACAGATTTTATGAGTTGTGAAAAAGCCTTAGCTATTTTAGACACCGTAGGAAAAATAAAATCTTACACCAATCAAAGCGAGGTTTGTTTTGAATATGGAAATGCCTTATTTCATACCGCTCAATTATTTGTTACTGGTGTTGAGATTCATGGAAGTAATCTAATGCTAAGTCTGGCAACGCAAAAAACAGCTTGTAAAGCAGAAGATATTTGCGGAGTTCCTGAAATTGAGAACAGCCAGCCACAGGCAAATAATTGCGCCCCAGGGAGTGGTTGCTGTTAAAAATTTATAACTAAACCCAAATACAAAAAATACATGAAAAACATATTAGTACTTTGTACCGGTAATAGTTGCCGAAGCCAAATGGCACATGGATACCTTCATCAATTTCTTGCAGACAAAGCAACCATATACAGTGCAGGCATAGAAACACACGGTATTAACCCAGGAGCGGCCTTAGCTATGAAAAAAGACGGGATTGATATCTCCAATCATACCTCCAACAACGTGAATGAATACCAAGAAATAGATTGGCATTATATAATTACAGTCTGTGATCATGCCTTTGAAAACTGTCCCTTCATTGCGGCGCCAAATGCAGAAAGATTACATCATAATTTTTATGACCCCTCAAAATTTGTTGGCACATCTGAGCAAACACAAGCTGCATTTATAAAAGCTAGAGAAGAAATAAAAGACTATTGCCACAGCTTTTCAAAAACTCATTTTAATCTTTAATAACCACCTGCACGGTCTCTCTACTTTCTTGTTTTAACAAAACCTCTTTGTTTTGAATAAGAGATTTTACATCATTTAAGGATGCGTGACGGATGGTATAGAGAGTCACATCTTCATTCCAACTTACCCTGAAGGCAGAGCGTAGTGAGGCTAGCAGCACCTCTAAATTATTGTAGGTATTGTCAACAACAACAGAAAAACTAATGGCAGAGTTTTGAATTAAGGAAACCTTCATTTTGTATTTGTGAAGCAATTTAAACACATCACTAATATTTTTTTCTACTATAAAACTAAAATCTAGTGATGATAAAGAAAGTAATACTTGTCCTTTCTTTAAAATAAAACAGGCTGTTTTTGGATCTAGGGTAACCCCTTTTCCAACACAAGTGCCTGGGCTTAGTGGGTCATAAAAAGACTTCACAAATAAAGGGATTTCTTTTTTCTGTAAGGGCTGTAAGGTTTTAGGGTGTATGACAGAGGCCCCATAAAATGCCAATTCTATGGCTTCTCTATAAGAAATATGATGCAATAAGGTGGTGGTTTTAAAATACCTAGGGTCTGCATTTAAAACCCCAGGAACATCCTTCCAAATGGTAACACTCGCTGCGTTTAAACAATAGGCAAGTATTGCGGCGGTGTAATCACTTCCCTCTCTACCCAATGTTGTTGTAAAGTTATTACTGGCCTCCGCCGCCAAAAAACCTTGGGTTATGGTAATTCCTGTGGGTGCTATATTTTTTACAATCTGCTGTTTTGTAGCTTGCCAATCTACAGAGGCGTCCCTAAAACTTTGGTCTGTAACGATGCACCTACGAATATCTACCCAGGTGTTTTTTATGGCCATTTGAGTTAAATATGCAGATACAATGGTGGTAGATAGTAGCTCTCCATAGCCCACCACTTGATCATAAACATAGGCCTTGTTGGTAGATTTATTGGTGTTTAAAAAAGACGATAACGTGGTAATTAATTCTTGTATTTGTCTAAAAACTGGCGCATTAAGATCTGTAAATATTTCCTGAGAGATCCCCTGGTGATATGCCTTAATATCTTCTATAGCTTGTTTTACTTTTTCAGGGGCATTAAAATAACAGTTCACAACACCCTCTAAGGCATTGGTCATTTTACCCATTGCCGAAATTACAATTACAAGATTGGCTTGTTGTGTTTGCTCTAAAACAGTAGCTACATTTCTAACCCCTTGAGCATCTTTTACAGAGGCGCCACCAAATTTAAAAACATTTATAGTAGGAATCACAAAGCACTGTTTTTAGGGTTACTACCAGAGGAAATAAAATCAGACAATCCCTCCTGGTCTAATTGAGCTACATACCAATCTTTTAAAATTGTTGCTCCTGTTTTTTCATAAAATTTTATGGCAGGGGTATTCCAACCAAGGACCACCCACTCTACTCTTTTAACATTAAAAGATGCTGCATACTCCATAACTTTTTTATACAGTGCCATGCCAACGCCTTGACCTCGTTTAGAGGCTTTTACTATCAAATCTTCTAGATGAACCGTGCGCCCCTTCCAGGTAGAAAATCTAAAATAGCATACAGCCATTCCAACAATTTGACCTTCCAAAAGAGACACAAAACAAGTAAAAAGGGGCTGGTCACCAAAGCCCTCTGCCACTAGGGTATCTACATCAATCTGCACTGCATTTGGTTGTTTCTCATACACCGCAAGTTCTTTGATAAGCTTGAGTACCTCAGGCATATCCTCTTTATTGGCTTTTCTTACAACGACATTCATTAGATCTAGTTTTGATACACAAATATCGGTTCAATTTCTTAAAAAATGCGATATTTGCATTAAATTCCTTGAACAACACATTATGCCAAATAAAAATAAAACATTAGGAGAATTTATTATAGAAAACCAAACAGAATTTAAATACTCTTCTGGAGAACTTTCTAGACTAATTAATTCTATCCGTTTGGCGGCCAAGGTGGTAAATCATGAAGTAAATAAAGCTGGTTTGGTAGATATCTTGGGAGCAGCAGGAGATACAAATGTGCAGGGAGAAGACCAACAAAAATTGGATGTGTATGCAAATGATGTGTTTATCAAAACACTCATTAATAGAGAAATTGTATGTGGTATTGCCAGTGAAGAAGAAGATGACTTTATAACCATTGTTGGTAGAAATGAAAAAAATGATAATAAATATATTGTCTTAATAGATCCTCTAGATGGATCTTCAAATATAGATGTTAATGTTTCTGTAGGAACTATTTTTTCTATCTACCGAAGAATTACCCCAGAGGGATCTCCGGTAACTATCAATGATTTTTTACAGCCAGGAAACAAGCAAGTTGCCGCAGGTTATATTGTATATGGTACCTCAACAATGATTGTATACTCCACAGGACATGGGGTAAATGGCTTTACCCTAAACCCAGCCATTGGCACCTATTACTTATCTCATCCCAATATGCAATTTCCAGAAGACGGAACTATTTATTCTGTAAATGAAGGAAACTATGTGCATTTCCCCCAGGGTGTTAAAGATTATATCAAGTACTGCCAAAAAGAAGAACAAGACAGGCCTTACACTTCAAGATATATTGGGTCTTTGGTTTCAGATTTCCATAGAAATATGATTAAAGGAGGCATATACATGTACCCAAATACCTCAAAAGATCCAAATGGAAAATTACGATTGTTATATGAATGTAACCCCATGGCCTACATAGCAGAACAATCTGGAGGTAAAGCCAGTGATGGGTATACAAGAATTCTTGACATCAAACCTACCAAGTTACACCAACGCGTTGCTTTTTTCTGCGGAAGTAAAAACATGGTCACCAAGGCAGAAAGCTTTATGAAGTAAGGCTTTTAAGAGCTACAGCGCATTTTCTTTAATATCATTGACTACCTCTGGATTTAACAGGGTAGAAATATCTCCTAAAGTATCGGTTTGTTTCTCAGCAATTTTGCGCAGTATTCTGCGCATGATCTTTCCGCTCCTAGTTTTTGGTAAGCCCTGTGTGAATTGAATTTTATCAAGTTTTGCAATAGCGCCAATCTCTTGTCTGATCTTTGTATTTATCTCTTTGCGGAGTTGGTCTTGATTTGTAGCACCAGATTTTTTAAGGGTTACATACCCGTAAAGGGCGGTGCCTTTTACATCATGAGAAAAACCAACGACAGCACTTTCTGCAATCAAGGGATGTTGGTTTATAGCGTCCTCGATAGGAGCGGTGCCTAAATTATGGCCAGATACAATAATAACATCATCTACCCTTCCGGTTATTCTATAATTACCTTGGGGGTCTCTCAGTGCGCCATCACCGGTAAAATAAACCTTATCAAAGGTTGAGAAATAGGTTTGTTTATAACGCTGATGATCTCCATATATAGTGCGCGCCATAGAAGGCCATGGAAAGGTGATACATAATTTTCCTTGTCCTTGAGGAGTTGAGATTTGTTGCCCAGTGTCATCCATAAGGGCTAGTGTAATACCAGGCAAAGGTAGGGTTGCGTAAGTTGGAATTGTTTTTGTAATTCCTGGCAATGAGGTAATCATAATACCGCCCGTCTCTGTTTGCCACCAAGTATCTACAATGGGTGCTTTGTTTTTACCAATATGATCATCATACCAATGCCAAGCTTCCTCATTTATAGGCTCTCCAACAGTGCCAAGTACTTTTAAAGAAGATAAATCGTGCTTCTCTACCACAGATAATGATTCTTTAGCTAAGGCTCTAATGGCTGTTGGCGCTGTGTAAAACTGAGTGACTTTATGTTTTGCCACTACCTCCCAAAAGCGTCCTGCATCTGGATAGGTGGGTACTCCTTCAAACATCAAGGAAGTGGCGCCGTTGGCCAAAGGGCCATAAACAATGTAGCTGTGGCCTGTAACCCAGCCAATATCTGCGGTACACCAATACACATCTTTCTCTTGATACTGAAATACATTTTTAAACGAAAAGGCGCTATACACCATATACCCCGCAGTTGTGTGTACCATTCCTTTGGGTTTTCCGGTAGACCCAGAGGTGTATAAAATAAATAAGGGGTCTTCTGCATCCATGACCTCAGCTTGGCACACACTAGAGGCAGCATCAAGAAGTGGTTGAATCCAATAATCACGGTTCTCTTTCAAGGTGATTTGGGTCCCTATTCTTTTAACAACTAATACCGTTTGTACAACCTCACAACTTAAAAGCGCCGTGTCAACTATAGATTTTAAATCTATGGTTTTAGCGCCCCTATAAGATCCATCACTGGTAATAACCATTTTACAGTCGCAATCGTTAATTCTTGTGGCTAGGGCCGTAGCAGAAAACCCAGCAAACACCACAGAATGAACTGCGCCAATTCTAGCACAAGCCAATACGGCTATGGCTAACTCTGGTATCATAGGCAAATACAAACACACCCTATCGCCTTTTTGTATGCCTTTACTCTTAAGCACATTTGCCATTTTACAAACACGCTGGTGAAGTTCTTTATAGGTTATAGCCTGTGAAGGATCTTTAGGATTATTAGGCTCAAACAGCAAGGCAGTTTTGGATCCTCGAGTGGGCAAATGTCTATCTATACAATTTAATGTGATGTTTAATTTAGCGCCTTTAAACCAACTTACCTGCGGTATAGACAAATCATGTTCTAATACACTTTCCCAGGGGGCTATCCAGTCAAAATTTTCTCGAGCAATGGTAGCCCAAAAATCTTTTGGGGTGTTGGAGGCGTCTTCACAGGCCTTATTGTAAGCCTCTAGCGTATCGATATGGTAATGGTTTTTCATTTATAGGTATTTTAGAAACAGAAAGATACTATTTTTTAATTCTACTATTTTATTTAAAAAATAAGTACCGTAAATTTACAAACATACATTTGTTGTAACAAATACCTTCAGTCTTGAAAAAACTACTACAGATTCTCAATATTTTATTTTTTACAGCCACAATTTATGTTAATTACGCATCTAGTGTAGGGTTGTTTAATAATAGCACACAAGCAGCTATTAGTGGTAAATATCAAACTCTTTTTACCCCTGCCAGCTACGGGTTTTCTATTTGGGGAATTATATATCTGCTACTTCTTGGATTTGTTATCTACCAATCTAGAAGTCTTTTTGTTAGTGTATCTGATGATCGCTTTATAGAAAAAACAGGAGGGTGGTTCATACTTAGTTGTATTGCAAATAGCCTCTGGTGCTATTTGTTTGTTTGTGACTACATACTACTATCTACCTTTGTTATTTTCTTTATTTTGTTTTGTTTATTACAAATTGTACTGAGAAATAAAATCAAACGCTACAAAGCACCAATTACAACAATTGTATTTCTATGGTGGCCTTTTATCATTTATAGTGGATGGCTTACCGTGGCCTGTATTGCAAATGTTACCATCTATCTTACAAAAATTGGATGGGATGGCTGGGGTCTCTCCCCCCAAGGGTGGACCTTTATTTTAATTGGCATTGCTACTTTACTAAATCTTATTGTCACTTGGAGACAAAACATGCGAGAATTTGCCTTAGTTGGGGCTTGGGGGCTTGTAGCTATTGGAGTTGCAAATACAGAAAGTTATCAGGCTATAACCCAAATGGCCTATGTATGTGCAGGGTTGTTAATTGTAAGTTGTGGCATCCACGCCATTAAAAGTAAGTGAATTTGTTTAAATAAATCTTAACGCCCTTTGTGAGGATTTAACTTTGGTCTATTTTTGCGTTCTATGAGCAAAACACTTGTTCGCTCTCTCTTTAGAGAGTCTTCTGCACAAGCAGCATTAATAACCCAGCTTAATGAAAAAAGCAGGGATAACTGCGTGGTGTCAGGACTTGTTGGAAGCGCTTTGTCTATTACAATTGCAGAGGTATTCAAACAAACAGCGCTTCCCTTTGTGCTTATTTTAAATGACAAAGAACAAGCGGCATATCATCTCAATGATCTAGAAAACATACTGGGAGATCAAAACGTACTTTTCTATCCAGGGAGCTATAGAAGACCTTATCAAATAGAGCAGACCGACAACGCAAATGTTTTGCTGCGGAGTGAGGTTTTAAACCGTATCAATTCTAGAAAAAAACCAGCTCTTATTGTTACCTACCCAGAGGCATTATTTGAGAAAGTGGTCACAAAAAAAGAGCTAGAAAAAAACACCCTAAAAATTTCGGTGGCAGAACACCTTTCTATTGATTTTGTAAACGAGGTATTATTTGAGTATAATTTTAAAAGGGTAGATTTTGTTACAGAACCAGGAGAATTTTCTGTTAGAGGGGGTATTTTAGATGTATTCTCTTTTAGTAATGATGAGCCCTACAGAATAGAATTTTTTGGAGATGAAATTGACTCTATAAGAACCTTTGATGTTGAAACACAACTCTCACTTGAGCAGTTAAAAAAAGTGTTTGTGATCCCTAATGTAGAAAACAAACTGCTAGAAGAAAACAGAGAAAGTTTTCTTAAATATATCTCTGGAAAAACTGTTGTTTGCCTTAAAGATCCAGAAATAATTAACAATGCCATAGACACTCTTTTCTCTAAAGCGACCCAGGCATATAACAATCTACAAGGGGAGGTTAAAAGAATTTCTCCTGATGCGCTATTTTGCACCTCAGGGCTATTAAAAAAACAATTTGAAGGATTTAAAACAATTACTTTAGCCAATAGTAACCCTCACGGGTTGAGAGAAAAAACAGGTAATAATCTAACAGATGACACTTCAAAGAGTATTCCCTTTAACACCAAACCACAACCTTCCTTTAACAAACAGTTTGATTTACTAATTGAAAACCTAAATCAAAATACAACAAAGGGATTTACCAATTATATTTTTTGTGCCAGTGAGCAGCAAGCAAAACGATTTGAAGATATTTTTGCAGATGCCAAGGTAGGTGTAACGCAATTTGAGACAGTGGTATTTCCGCTCTACCAAGGTTTTATTGACCACCAAAGCAAACATGTTTGCTACACAGACCATCAAGTTTTTGAACGCTACCACAAATTTAGTCTTAAAAACGGATACGCTAAAAAACAAGCCATTACCCTAAAAGAATTAACCAACCTTGTAGTGGGTGATTATGTTACTCATATTGATCACGGAATAGGAAAGTTTGGAGGTCTGCAAAAAATTGAGGTAGAGGGCAAACAACAAGAAGCAATTAAATTAATATATGGGGAGCGTGATATTTTATATCTAAGCATACACTCATTACATAAAATTTCGAAATACACTGGTAAAGATGGTACGGTTCCAAAAATTTATAAATTAGGAAGTGCTGCCTGGAAAAAACTAAAACAAAAAACAAAAGCTAGGGTCAAACACATTGCCTTTAACTTAATAGAGTTATATGCAAAAAGAAGGCTGCAAAAAGGATTCCAATATGATCCCGATAGTTATTTACAACACGAATTAGAGTCTAGTTTTATCTTTGAGGATACTCCAGATCAGTCCACGGCAACGGCCGATGTAAAAGCAGACATGGAGAGTGAGCGCCCTATGGATAGATTAATTTGTGGTGACGTTGGGTTTGGGAAAACAGAAGTTGCGGTTCGGGCAGCTTTTAAAGCCGTTGATAATGGCAAACAGGTAGCCATTTTGGTACCTACTACAATATTAGCATTTCAGCACTTTAAAACCTTTAGTGAGAGGTTGGATAACATGCCAGTAAAGGTAGATTACCTAAACAGATTTAGAACTGCCAAAGAACGTAAAGGTATTTTAGAAAACCTAAAAAATGGGAGATTAGATATCGTTATTGGGACCCACCAACTGGTAAGTAAAGCAATTGAGTTTAAAGATCTTGGACTACTAATTATAGATGAAGAGCAAAAATTTGGAGTTGCCGTAAAAGACAAATTAAAAACAATTAAAGAAAATGTAGACACCCTCACCCTAACGGCTACACCAATACCCAGAACACTTCAGTTTTCACTGATGGCTGCTAGAGATTTAAGTGTCATTACTACCCCACCTCCCAACAGACACCCTGTTGAGACTAGTGTAATTAGATTTGGAGAAGAAATCATAAGAGATGCCATTATCTATGAAATATCAAGAGGAGGACAAACCTTTTTTGTACACAACCGTATAGAAAATATAAAAGAAGTTGCTGGCATGATACAGCGGTTGGTTCCAGACGCTAAAATTGGCATTGGGCACGGCCAATTAGAGGGTAAAAAACTAGAGGCGCTCATGCTAGGGTTTATGAACAACGAATTCGATGTACTGGTGGCCACCACCATTATAGAAAGCGGTCTAGATGTCTCTAATGCAAATACTATATTTATAAACAATGCAAATAACTTTGGGCTAAGTGACCTTCACCAAATGCGAGGGCGTGTGGGGAGAAGCAATAAAAAAGCATTTTGTTATTTTATAACACCTCCGTATTCTGCCATGACAGATGACGCTAGAAAAAGAATCACTGCCCTAGAGCAGTTTAGTGATTTGGGTAGCGGGATTAACATTGCCATGAAAGATCTTGAAATTAGAGGAGCTGGAGATTTACTAGGAGGTGAACAAAGTGGATTTATAAACGAAATTGGTTTTGAAACCTATCAAAAAATATTAGCAGAGGCCATACAAGAGTTAAAAGAAAAGGAGTTTAAAGAATTGTATGAAACCACCGATACAGATTTTGAAAACAGAACCTTTGTAAAGGAGGTAAGCATCGATACAGATTTTGAATTGTTATTCCCTGATGAATATATAAACAACATTACCGAAAGGTTAAACCTATATACTAAGCTTAACGAAATTAAAGATCAAGCCGGCCTACAGGCATTTGAAAAGACCCTAGAAGACCGCTTTGGAGAGTTGCCCCCTCAAGCAATCTCCTTATTTGATAGTGTACGTATTAAATGGATTGCAATAAAAATGGGAATAGAGCGGGTAATCATTAAACAAGGCCGCTTTGTTGGGTATTTTATTAGTGATCAACAGAGTGATTTTTATCAAACCCAAAGCTTTTCTAAAGTACTAGCCTTTGCACAAAACAACCCAAATAGAGTAAAAATAAAAGAAAAAAACACTCGAAATGGGCTGCGTTTATTACTCACCATAGAACAAGTTTCTTCAATCTCCAATGTATTATCCACACTAGAGAGGGTCTGTTTATAATCTTTGTTTTATTCTTTAAAAATAATAAAAGGCCTCTTTAAAGTGAGAAATCTCTTGTGTAGATTTATTTTTTATAATAGCCAAAATATCAAACCTAGCCTCTAAGGTAATATTGTTTGAAACCAAGTACTGGTTTGCCGCATAAAGCAGCAGTTTTATTTTTTCTTCACTTACAAAAGTCTGCGGATCTCCAAAGTAATTACTCGTTCTTGTTTTAACCTCAACAATAATAATTTGATCCTCTTTTTTTGCAATAATATCTATTTCTGCTCTTTGAAACCTCCAGTTTCTCTCTAAAATGATATAGTGATTTTTTAATAAATAATTTACCGCAAGAGATTCTCCCAGGCGGCCTAAATCTGTATGGATTGCCATTGTTTTATGGGTTAAAAAGAGGGCTATAAAAGGGGGAGGAATGTAGCTATAAAATTAAGTAATTATTTCTTAAATACACCCCTAAGTGTAGTGTAAATCTACCTTTTTTGAACTAACGGCTAGGGTTACTTGTTTGCCAAAAACTAGCGCTCTGTTGTCCTGTATATGACCTGCAGGAAAATTAAAACAGACGGGGTATTGATATTCTTGGACTGCCTCAAATATAATTTCATGAGCGGTGCTGCCAAAGGCAATAGTATTGTCTCGCATCTCGCTCATACCACCTACAATAAGACCTGCAAGGGTTTTGAGACGGCCACTTCTCTTTAAATTTTGCATCATTCTGTCTATATGATATAGCATTTCGTCTAAATCTTCAATAAACAATATTTTACCATACCAATCTATCTCACTGGGGCTATCTATAATACTATACAGCACAGACAAATTACCCCCAACCAAGGTTCCTGTTGCATTGCCATCTCTAGACAAAGGGGAAGATTCAAAGCCATAGGAAATATGAGGAGTTTCTCCAAAGAGCGCTTGCTGCAATGTGTCTCTTGTGGCTTTTGATTTTTGTTCTATCTCCAAACACATTTGACCATGAATGGTTGGGATATCGAGTTTGTTGATATGGCTGTGCAATACGGTAATATCACTATAGCCAATAAGCCATTTTGGCCGCTCTATAAACTTAGTGAAATTTAACAAATCAACCATACGGATGGTCCCATACCCACCCCTAGCGCACCAAATAGCTTTTATATGAGGGGTGTCTAGCGCGTCTTGAAAATCTTGTGCACGCAAAACATCATCTCCAGCATATTGATGTTTTTCTGCGCCAATTGTCTTGCCCAAATACACTATTAAGCCCATTTGTTCTGCAAATAATATAGCAGGAGCTAGTTCTTTGATTGAAACTTTTCTAGCCGTAGAAACAATAGCAATAGTGTCTCCTTTTTTTAGTTTTTTGGGAAGCTTTTGATTTGTTGTATTCAAGATAATCTGTTGTATATTAAACTTTTAAGTTATATTTATGTCTTACAGTAAATACCAGTATAAAAGTACGAAGTATTTAATCACATTGGAGCATTAACAAACTATTTTATGGAAGTCACCACCAACCCTCCTTGCAACACCGCGCTACTTGAGCAGTATGTCCCCTCTGGGGAAAACCCTTGGACATCACAAAAAATAAAACACCTCTACAGGCGCCTGGCCTATGGCACTAACTTGGCAGGTATAGACGCAGCTCTTGCTCTTACCCCTGCTAACGTTGTAGATACTATTGTAGATACTGCTTTTAATTTAGCCCCAACACCACCACCGTCGTGGGGTTATTTTAGCCTTAGTGATTTTACTGATTATGATTCAGAAAACCCAGAAAATGTGAGTCAATGGTACATACAAACCGCTAATGATACAATAACAGAAGGTCTAAGAGCTAGACTCACCATGTTTTGGATGAACCACTTTGTTACAGAATTAGATAGCTATGGGTCTTATGCGCCCTATATGTTTCAATATTACAACCTAATGCAAACATATGCCTTGGGTAATTTTAAAGAGTTTGTCAGGGCGGTTGGTGTTAATTCTACAATGCTTATTTACCTCAATGGTTTTGAAAATACTAGTAACAACCCAAATGAAAATTATGCTAGAGAACTTTTTGAATTATTTACCTTGGGAGAAAATAATAATTATACACAACAAGACATATTACAAGCAGCAAGGGCACTAACAGGATACAACCATTGGGATGACCCTGGAGCGCAAATTTATTTTGATCAAAGCACTTGGGATTCAGACCCTAAAACAGTTTTTGGGTCTGAGGAGTTTTACACCTATGATCAGCTTATAGACACGCTGTTTGATCTCAGAGAGACAGAAATTGCACAATTTATTTGTACCAAACTTTATAAATTCTTTGTAAGCCATGAGTATGATTCCCTCACCCAACAAGATATTATTAATCCATTGGCACAAACGCTCATTGATGCTAACTTTGAAATGGTTCCAATGCTAAAACAGCTTTTTAAAAGTCAACATTTTTTTGACCAACGTGCCCTAGGAATCGTGATTAAAAGCCCTTTTGATGTTGTATTTAATTACATCAATGAAGGTAATTTCTTTTACAATGAACCTGTCTTGAATGGTTTGGTATATCATACGGGTATTTTAGGGCAACAAATATACAGCCCCCCGGATGTTTCTGGATGGCAACGAGACCAAACCTGGATAAATACAGCAACCTTATTGGCAAGATGGCAATTAATGGAGCTTTATAATGGCTATCTATTTGATTTAGGGTTACAAGCACAGTTTGTTGATTTGGCAAGAGAACTATCCAGTGATAGTAATGACCCTTTTGTAATAACAAAAGCGGTGGTAGATTTTTTTAACTCAAAAGAATTATTTACTGAGCCAGATTACCAGGTGGCAACGAGTGTTTTAAAATGGGATGTCCCTCAAAATTATTATGATGACGGCATCTGGAATTTAGATTATGAGACAGCACCTTATCAGGTATATCTTTTACTTAACCACCTAACAAAATTACCCGAATTTCAACTTAAATAAAAATTCTATGCTTTTTAAAGACACTCCATCTGGGAAAAAAAACAAAGAAATCAAAGAGGCCCATGACCAAGAACACGCCACTTGGAACCGCAGATCTTTTATACAAGCCCTTGGGCTTGCAGGAGCAGGAAGTATGATTCTTGGGGGTACCAACGTAAGTGCAACAGCACCCTCTCCACTATCTGTAGCCCTATCTGAGTCAGAGAATGATAATATTTTAGTGATTATACGTCTTAAAGGTGGAAATGATGGACTCAATACCATAGTCCCCCTTAATGATTATGGCACCTATGCAAACTTACGCCCAACCATACGCCACCAAGAAAATGAACTACTTTCACTGAGTCCAGAGTTTGCAATACCTAGTTATATGAATGCCTTAGAGTCTGTCTGGGGAGAGGGAAAGATGAAAGTAATACATGGGGTTGGATATCCAGATCAAAACTTATCTCACTTTAGATCCAGTGATATATGGGCCTCTGCAGACGCCATAAACGTTGAGCCAACTGGATGGTGGGGCCGCTACTTTGAAGATCTATATCCAGATTATTTAATAAATCCTCCCGAAGTTCCTCCAGCAATACAAATAGGAAGTGTTGGAAATCTTATTTTTAAAGGCTCAGATTCAAATTATGCATTTTCTGTTGCCAACCCAGATCAATTGGCAACAATAGGGCAAACAGGAGGCCTCCATGATTTAGAAAATTTGCCAGAATGCCTTTATGGAGACAAACTCCTGTATGTAAGGTCTCAAACGAATACAACTTTTACCTATGCCCAGGTAATAAGTGATGCATATACATCCTCTAGTAATCAGGCGGCATATGTTCAAGATAAATTGTCTGACCAACTGGCAATTATAGCCAGAATGATTAAAGGAGGACTTGGCACCAAAGTTTATATGGTGACATTAGATGGTTTTGACACCCATGCAGATCAAGTTGGTAGACAAAGAGAACTTCACCAGGACTTGGCAAATAGTATAAAACACTTTTATGAAGATTTAGCCGCTCAAGGATATGATGATAAAGTATTGGGCATGACAATCTCTGAGTTTGGAAGGCGTCCCTATGAAAATGGGTCTAATGGTACAGACCATGGAGCAGCTTCTCCAACATTTCTTTTTGGAGCCGGGCTTAACGGAAACGGCTTTGTGGGAACTCATCCAGAAATAAATGCCAGCTCCTGGGACAACAACAACAATCTTATCCCATCCACAGACTTTAGAGATGTATACGCAAGTGTATTAACAGATTGGTTTTGTCTAGACCCAAGTATTGTAAGTACCATTTTATTGAACGAAAATTACCAACCCCTTAATCTTGGCTTTAATTGCCAAGGGTTGAGTATTCCAGATTTCTCAAACACAAGCCACTTAAGCCATGTTCCTACCTACAAAGACAACCGCACTTTTATTGAGATTAACATGCAAAACACGGCCCATGTAGAGATTATCCTGTTTAATATCTTAGGGCAAGAGGTCGTTACCCTTACTAATGAAATTTTGCATCCAGGCAACCATAGCATAGATGTAAAAGCTAGAGCAAATACAAGACTTGGATATGGACAATATATTTACAGGATAAATACCCAAGGACAATTTTACAGTAAGAGTATTTTAATCAAGTAATATCAATTTTTAAATAACGTGGCATCTGCTTATTAAAATGTTATTTTTGTAGCATAACCTTTTGCCAAAAA
>CAJWXC010000035.1 GCA_913048215.1 uncultured Flavobacteriaceae bacterium
CTGCCAAGCATTAGACAAGGTACAAGGTCTTGAGCGCCTTAGAATATCATCTATAGAACCTAATTTACTCACAAATCAAACCATTGATTTTGTAGCAAAGTCTAATATTTTTGTGCCCCATTTTCATATACCCTTGCAAAGTGGTACTGATACGCTTTTAAAATTAATGCGTAGAAGATATATGACAGATCTTTACCTTGATCGTGTTGCAAGAATAAACAAGACAATGCCAAATGCTTGTATTGGCGTAGATGTTATTGTTGGTTTCCCTGGCGAGACTCAAGAACTATTTCTAGAAACGTATAATTTTTTAAACCAATTACAGGTTTCTTACCTTCATGTATTTACGTATTCTGAAAGAGAAAACACCCCTGCTGCCACTATGGATGGAGTTGTTTCTAAAAAAACACGCGCCAAGCGAAGTAAAATGTTGCGGGGTTTGTCTGCTAAAAAGCGTCGAGCTTTTTACGAGTCGCAGTTAGGTAATTCTTTGATAGTATTATTTGAGGGTGAGAATAAACAAGGGTACATACATGGTTTTACTCAAAACTATGTAAAAGTAAAGCATCCTTGGAATCCAGATTTGGTGAATACCTTAAGAGAGGTAACACTGCTTGAAATTGATGAAGATGGTATGGTGAGATTCGAGTTTAATTAATTAAACTAAAGCATCAGGTTAATTTGTTTAATGTATTTATTATAAGTGGTTTAAATATTTATTCCTACAGGAAGTAAATCTCTATAGGCACGTCTGTTTTTACGTAAAAACCCAACTACTTCTGGGCTAGTTGGCATTACACTAATACCGCGATCACGCACTTCATCAAAAACCGCTTTAATGAATATATCCCTGAAACCCTGATCTTCCAGATCTTCGGGCATTTCATATTTTGTTAAAAATATCTTGCGGTCTTGCAGGGCGTATTCTATGCGTGCCATATTATCCCCAATTTCGAGTTCAAACTGGCGTAAAAATTCATTATCGGTAATTTCTACATCTTCTATCATAACTTTATTGGTTTACTGTTTTCACATTTTTTATTAAATCATTGGTACCTCTACAACGAGGACCTTGCTGTTTTTTGTAATGGTCATGTCAATGCTTTGCGTATTCCAGAGTCCAATTGCATCTCTTTGCTGTAATGTTTGATCTGCAACCACTATAGACCCTTTTATAACCATGATATAAACGCCGTTTTGGCTTTGTTGCATACTGTAGTTTATCTGGGTTTGATTACTGAAATTTCCGATACTAATGTATGCTTGTTGGTGTATCCAAATATCATCCTTTAAGGCCTCTTGTTTTGGCTTTACGATGGTCGTAAACCCATTTTCTGTAAGTAAAGGTGCAATTTTATTTTGCTCATACCTAGGTGTTACATCTAGCGTTTGAGAATGAATCCAAAGTTGAAACAGTGTAAGGCTATTTTGAGAGCTTGCATTAACCTCACTGTGCTCTATGCCACTGCCAGCGCTCATCACTTGGATGTCTCCCGCCTCTATAATACCTTTATTTCCCATGGAGTCTTCATGCTTTAAGGCTCCAGATTGAACAATGGTGATAATCTCCATGTTTTTGTGTGGGTGTTTCCCAAAACCCATGCCAGGAGCTATTGTATCATCGTTGAGCACTCTTAACGCTCCAAAATTCATCTTGTCAGCATTGTAATAATTTCCGAAACTAAACGAATATCTAGCTTCCAACCAGCCAAAACTTACAAGGCCTCTTTCATTGGCAATGTGAAGAACTTTGTTCATTAGTTACATGTTTTGTACAATATGTGTACAGGTTTTGATTTTAAAAAACACTATCTTAATTTTTTATATCTAAGCTAATAATTTGATTTGTAAATTTACGAATAATCTGTGTGTTTAGCTTACTTTGAGACATAAAGCAATGAATAACAAAAAAACGCATATTTATTTTGTGCCCGGTTTGGCAGCTGATAAAGAGATATTTGAAAATATAAGCTTGCCAAAATCGGAGTATGTTTTACATATTATTTCCTGGTTAGTGCCTAAAAAAAATGAGCCAATAGACCAATATGCCAAACGAATGGCAGCTTTTGTAGAAGAAAACAACGCAGTGCTTGTTGGTGTCTCTTTTGGTGGTGTGGTGGCACAAGAGATGAGCTTTTTTTTAAAATTAAAAAAACTTATCATTATCTCAAGTGTTAAGACTAGGTTTGAATTACCATTAAGATTAAAAATAGTAAAACTATTAAAACTATATATTTTTATACCAACAAGTTTGTTTCTTAGTTCCAAAGATCTAACTCAATTTTCCTTAGGACCAAAATCTAAAAAACGATTACAGCTCTATCAAGATTATTTGCATATTCGTGATAAGGATTATCTGGACTGGGCAATCAAAAAGATGATTACATGGAATCAAGAGATGCCTTTACCTGGTGTGTATCATATTCATGGAGATAATGACTTAGTGTTTCCAATAAAAAATATTAAAAACTGTATTGCTGTTGCCGGCGGCTCTCACATTATGTTATTAACCAAAGGCCCACTTTTGAGTCGAAAAATTGTTGATATTATCTCCCAAAACTAGTTTGTTTTGCTTTATTTTTTGGAGCATTATTTAGTATTTTTATAAAAAATAGGTACTATGCATTTTCTTTCAAAAATTGGCTTGGCTGCTACGGCTGTTTTTCTTTCTGGACTTTTTATTGCCGCCATACAATCTCCTAAAGTGGCTGGTCAAACAATAGAGACCTCTGTGTCTGAGCAGCAACAAACTCCTCAAATACTTCGTGTAGAGGCCCTGGATATTCCAAGGGTTATGACATTTGCTGGTGAGAGTGTCCCTTTGCAAGATACCGATGTAAGAGAGCGTCTGGATAGAGAGATTCATGTAAATACGTATTGGCACTCTAACATGCTGCTTATGATCAAAAAGGCCAATCGGTTTTTCTCAGAGATAGAGCCTTTGTTAAAAAAATACAATCTCCCAGATGATTTTAAATACTTAGCCGTTGCAGAGAGTGGTTTAGATAATGTAACCTCTTCTGCAGGAGCTTCTGGCTTTTGGCAATTTATGAGGGCAACAGGTAAGCAGTACGGTTTAGAAATTAATAGTTATGTAGATGAGCGATATAACTTAGAATTGGCGACCAAAGTTGCTTCTGAGTATCTACGTAATTCTAAGGAATTGTTTGGTAGTTGGACCAATGCTGCTGCTGCTTACAATGCGGGTAATGCAGGAATTTCCAAACAAATGAAGCGTCAAGACGCCACAGATTATTACAATTTGTTGTTAAACCCTGAAACGGGCAGGTATGTCTTTAGAATACTTGCTTTTAAAGAAATTTTGAGTAATCCAGAAAAATACGGCTTTTTTGTAAATCAAGATGATCTATATCAGGCCATTCCTACCAATACAATTGTTGTAGATACACCAATTGAGGATTTTGCAAAATTTGCAAAACAGCAGGGTATTAATTATAAAATTTTAAAAATACACAACCCTTGGCTACGAGATACTTTCTTGAAAAATGCCTCAGGGAAAAAATACCACATAAAAATACCAAAACCTGGGTATTACATTTTATAGCATCTAGACTCTTTTTCTTTTAACGTCTGCTACCACGACCAGATCTACCACCTCCAAATTGTTGTTTTGGTTGTCCAGAGCGTTTCATTTGGTCTTTCATCATTTTTATTTGATCTGCCATCATGTTTTGCTTGTCCAACTTTTTAGCCTCAGAGAGAAGTACTTCTGCTTCGCGTTTTCTGTTTTTGGACATGGCAATACCAGCAAGGTTTAATTTTGTCATTGCCATATCTGTATCCATGGATAAACCCAGGGCAACTGCCTTTTTAAAATATTTTTCTGCCTCATTCATGTTGGTTTGAGAAAGCATAAGTCCATTCAAATAATTGTAATATCCTTGTTGTTTAGTAACAAGTGATGCTTCTGGATTTTTAATTTTGTCAAGCCACTTTTTGGCCCCAGGAAAGTCTTGTTTGCGCAACCTTAAAAAAGATAATAGGATTATTTCATTTTTGAAATACAAGAACACAAAAATAGAAGACAGGAGTATGAACATTATACCGTTACCTATGTAAGATTCTATAAATTGCCAAACAGCGGCCCCAATAAGAAGTGCTGTTATAATAAGTTTTAAATTTTTATGGAACATATTGCCTGTATTTTAGGGTCAACAAAGGTACTAAAAACAATTAAAAATATTTCACATTTTGATGTTTGACGTTTAAAAAAAGATTGTATCTTTGCAGCCGCCTACACAGTATATATTGCTGTGTTAATTTTACAAAGCATACTATAAAAAAGATTTCAAGACGATATAATACAATATACCATGAGTAAAAGAACATTTCAGCCATCAAAGAGAAAGAGAAGAAACAAGCACGGTTTTAGAGAGCGTATGGCATCTGTAAGCGGTAGAAAAGTGTTAGCATCTCGTAGAGCCAAGGGAAGAAAGAAAATTTCTGTTTCTTCAGAAACTCGTCACAAAAAATAAATGTTGATAAGTAATAAATAAAAGGTGTTGTTTTTATAAGCAACACCTTTTTTTTATACCCCATTGAATCGTAATTTTGAAACAGTCAAAAATTTGTTACCATGCCAAAAAACAACGCACTTAAATCTATTTTAATTATTGGTTCTGGCCCTATTGTTATTGGACAAGCCTGTGAGTTTGATTATTCTGGATCTCAAGCCCTTAGGTCTTTGAGAGAAGACGGAATAGAAACTATTTTAATAAACTCAAATCCAGCAACAATCATGACAGACCCTACCATGGCTGATCATGTATATTTGTTGCCCCTCAATACTAAATCTATTCTTCAAATTTTAAAAGAGCACCCACAAATTGATGCGGTTTTGCCAACTATGGGAGGTCAAACGGCTTTAAACTTGGCTATAGAGGCAGATGAGAAAGGTATTTGGGAAGATCATGGTGTTGAAATTATTGGTGTAGATATTGATGCTATAAATATTACAGAAGACAGAGAGAAATTTAGAATTTTAATGGATGAGATAGGTGTTGGTATGGCACCCCAAGCAACTGCAACATCCTATTTGCAGGGTAAAGAAATTGCTCAAGATTTTGGATTTCCATTAGTTATAAGAGCTTCATATACACTAGGTGGAGCAGGAGCCTCTATTGTTTATAAAGAAGAAGATTTTGATGATTTATTACGCCATGGTTTAGAGGTTTCTCCAATACATGAGGTAATGATAGACAAGGCCATGATGGGCTGGAAAGAATATGAGCTAGAATTACTTAGAGACAGAAATGATAATGTAGTTATTATTTGTGCTATAGAAAACATGGATCCTATGGGGATTCACACCGGAGACTCTATCACCGTTGCACCAGCAATGACCTTAAGTGATAAAACCTACCAAAAAATGCGCGATATGGCCATTCACATGATGCGCAGTATTGGTGATTTTGCAGGGGGGTGTAATGTGCAGTTTGCGGTAAGTCCAGATGCTAATGAAGAGATTATTGCCATAGAAATTAACCCTCGTGTTTCTCGCTCTTCTGCCTTGGCATCAAAAGCAACAGGTTATCCAATTGCAAAAATAGCATCAAAGCTCGCCATAGGGTATCACTTAGATGAGCTAGATAACCAAATCACTAAATCTACCTCGGCTCTTTTTGAACCCACATTAGACTATGTAATTGTTAAAATACCACGCTGGAATTTCGATAAATTTGAAGGAAGCGATAGAACACTTGGCTTGCAAATGAAATCTGTAGGAGAAGTAATGGGTATTGGGCGTAGTTTTCAAGAAGCCCTTCACAAGGCCACACAGTCTTTAGAAATTAAAAGAAACGGTTTAGGTGCAGATGGAAAAAGCTACACCAACTACGAACAGATTCTTGATAAATTAAAAAATGCAAGCTGGGATCGTGTTTTTGTGATATATGATGCCATTCAGATGGGAATACCCCTGAGCCGTATCCATGAGATTACAAAAATAGACATGTGGTTTTTAAAGCAGTATGAAGAGCTATACCTTTTAGAGAAAGAAATCTCAAGTTTCACGCTAGATACACTACCCAGAGAGCTATTACTGGAGGCCAAACAAAAAGGCTATGGAGATAGACAAATAGCTCACATGCTAAAATGTTTAGAGAGTCAAGTATACAACAAGAGAGAGGAGTTAAATATACAACGGGTATATAAACTGGTAGACACCTGCGCCGCAGAATTTAAAGCCCAAACGCCCTATTATTACTCTACTTTCGAGAACTCTATTGAACTCCCTGATGGAGAAACCTATGTAGAAAATGACAGTATTGTAACAGATAAAAAGAAAATTATAGTGCTAGGTTCTGGGCCAAATAGAATTGGACAAGGTATTGAGTTTGATTACTGTTGTGTTCACGGAATATTAGCTGCCTCAGAAATCGGTTATGAAACTATAATGATTAACTGTAATCCAGAAACTGTTTCTACAGATTTTGATGTAGCAGATAAATTATACTTTGAACCTGTTTTTTGGGAACATATTTATGATATCATACGGCATGAAAAGCCAGAGGGTGTTATTGTACAATTGGGAGGACAAACTGCCTTAAAATTGGCAGAAAAGTTGGAGCGTTACGGCGTTAAAATTCTTGGAACAAGTTTCCAAGCACTAGATTTAGCAGAGGATAGAGGGAGTTTCTCTACGATTTTAAAAGATCTAGGAATCCCTTACCCAAAGTTTGGTGTAGCAGAAACTACAGAGGAAGCACTAGCCCTTGCAGATCAATTAGATTTCCCACTTTTAATTAGACCTTCTTATGTATTAGGGGGGCAGGGCATGAAAATTGTTATCAATAAACAAGAACTAGAAGAGCATGTGGTAGATTTATTAAGAAAGATACCAGACAATAAACTTCTTTTAGACCATTACCTAGATGGAGCCATAGAGGCAGAGGCAGACGCAATTTGTGATGGAGAAGATGTATATATCATTGGTATGATGGAACACATAGAGCCTTGTGGTATTCACTCCGGGGATTCTAATGCAACACTACCGCCTTTTGATTTGAGCCAAGATGTTATGCAACAAATAAAAAATCACACCATAAAAATCGCAAAAGCGCTTAATACCGTAGGCTTGATAAATATACAATTTGCTGTAAAAGATGATGTGGTATATATCATTGAGGCCAATCCAAGAGCCTCTAGAACTGTTCCTTTTATAGCAAAGGCCTATAAAGAGCCCTATGTTAATTATGCAACCAAAGTGATGTTAGGACACAGCAAAGTAAAAGACTTTGATTTTAAACCTAAATTAGAAGGTTATGCAATCAAGCAGCCTGTATTTAGTTTTAATAAATTTCCCAATGTTAATAAACAACTAGGGCCAGAGATGAAAAGTACTGGAGAGAGTATTTTGTTTATTGATAATTTAGAAGATGATCAGTTTTATGATTTGTATTCTAGAAGGAAAATGTATTTAAGTAAGTAAACTTATTTTTAAAATAATAAAAGCCTATATAGCCACCTAGTAGCTGTATAGGCTTTTTTTGGTTTCACCTCTATGGGTGAAAATGGTTTTTAGTCTTTAATCTATTTTTTGTCAAATGATATAGTTTAACTTTTTACATATATTTGTTAGGTAGCTATGATAAAATATATATTTTTTTTCTTTTTTTGTTCCACAATCGGGTTTTCACAATCCATCCATGATTTTGCAAAAAATGGAGACGTACAAGCTATAAAAACATTAGATATCAAAGATCAAAAGGTGTTTGATACACAAAATGAGAATGGTTACACGCCACTAATGCTCGCTGCCTATTACAACAAAACAGATATTATTTTGTATCTTTTGAAAAACAAAGCAGATATTAATGCTGTAAGCCCTTATGGAACTGCTCTTATGGCAGCTGTTTTTAAAGGACACAAGCAGGCAGCATTGCTGTTATTACAGCAAGGTGCAGACCCAAACATTTGTGATGAGAACAAAGCCACAGCCCTACAAATGTCTGCCTTGTTTAATCACGATGATATCGCCGCCTATCTTTTAGAGTTTGGAGCAGATGTAAATGCAAAAGATTTTAGAGGAAACAAAGCATTAGATTATGCCATATTAAAACAAAACGAAATAATTATTAAACTTTTAAATACTTACCAATGAGAAAAATTACTTTATTAGCAGCCCTTTTAATTGGTTGTTTTGCCCAAGCACAAATTAGTACTGGATTAATTCAAATTACAGACACCTACACCATTGGTATTGAAATTGACCAAGAAAATGTTATTGTTGCTATGATTGGAGAACAAGATAGGTGGATGGGTCTTGGTTTTGGTGTGTCTTCTATGACTGCTGGTGGTGATGTTATTAGTTTTGATAGTACTGGTTTAAATGACAGAGCATTTTTGGGTATAGGACAAACCCCACAGTTAGATACCCAAGATTGGACATTAATCTCAAATGACGTTTCTGGTGGTGTTAGAACTGTTGTTGCTGCTAGAGATCTCTCTGGAAGCGATGCTACAGATTTCACCTTTGATCCAAATGCAAATACTCTAGATATTGTATGGGCAAATGGGGTGTCAGCAAATTTTCAAAATCATGGATCAAGTAATAGAGGGGCCACCACACTTGCTTTTTCTTTAGGAGTAGATGGCCCGCAAACTCAATCCATCTCTTTGTTTCCTGTACCAGCAAATGACGTTTTAAGTGTAAGTCTGCAAAACGTTATGTTAGACAACACAACAATTAAAATATACTCTGCTCTAGGTGCTTTAGTGCTCAGCCAAGACATAGATCATAAAAGTAGTGTTTTAAACGTCAGTAGCTTAGCAAAAGGAGTTTATGTTGTGAAAGTTAACGCATCTAGTGGAAACCTAACAACTCGTTTTATAAAAGAGTAACTTAATCTCTTTCACAAAAAAAAGTCTCGACATATTCGAGACTTTTTTTTATTATAAACATTTTACTTTTAAGATACTAGCTTTTAGTATAGTCAGGGTGTTATGTAATAGAAAAACGACCCGTTTTTTTATCAAATACAACTATTTCATTTGGAAATAAATCATCAAATGCCCCTTGACTTATAAGATTGCAAGGGCTTTCAAAAGCAATATTATTTGGGGTCATCACTAGCATTTTATCTGAAATCTGAATAGCTAAATCTATCTCATGGGTAGAAAATAAAATAGTTTTGTTTTTCTCTAGGGTTAATTTTTTAAGTAGTTTAACAATAGATGCTCTATGGTATAAATCAAGATGGGTAGTGGGCTCATCTAATATAATAAGGGGCGTGTCTTGCGCCAGTGCTCTTGCGATATAGACACGCTGGAGTTGTCCATCACTGAGCTCAAAACAATTTTTATTTTTTAAACTAGCCAAATCTGTATCTTCAAGGGCTTGTTGTATACAGTTTTTATCTTTTTGTGTCAAGCTTCCCATCCAATTTGTATGGGGTTGTCTTCCCAAACTTACCAGCTCTTGGACCGTAAGATTTTTTGATGCAGGAGCCTCTGTAAGTACTACACTTAATTTATTGGATAGGGCTAAGGCGCTATAGTCTGTTATTTCTTTTGCGTCTATTTGTAGGCTACCAGATAGAGTTGGTAGCATAGCAGTTAGGGTTTTTAAAAGGGTAGATTTACCAATACCATTACTTCCTACTAGTGCCACCAGAGTGCCCTGAGTGATAGAAAAGTGTATGGCATTTGCGATAATTGAGGCCTTCTTTTTGCTTTTATACCCTATAGCGAGGTCTTGGCATTTAATAACGGTATGTTGAGATAGAGGAGCCATTAAAAAATAAGTTTTCTTTTGCGCACCAATAACCATATAACTACAGGGGCTCCAATGAGGGATGTAATTGCGTTAATGGGCAGGGTATACACCGTGCCAGGTAATTGGGCTATGGTATCACAAACGAGCATTAATATAGCACCACTTATGGCCACCGCTGGTATTAATACAAAATGATTTGATGTTTTTATAAACTGCCTAGTAAGGTGTGGCACTGCAAGGCCAACAAACGCAATAGGACCTACAAAAGCAGTGATACCTCCTGCTAGTATGCTAGTGGCTACAATTATTACAAGCATGTTCTTCTTAATTTTAAGTCCCATACTTTTTGCATAGTTTTCCCCTAGTAGTAATGCGTTTAGTGATTTTGCGCTATAAATACTTAGTAGTATACCTATAAAATAGCACAACGATATAATAGCAACACCTTGCCATGTTAGGTTCCCTAAAGAACCCAAAGACCAAAACACAAATTGTTGTAGCTGTTCTGCATCACTGAAATAGGAGAGCACCGCTACTAAAGCTCCGGTTAGAGAACCAAACATAAGTCCAATAATAAGAATAGCCATGGTATCTTTTACCTTTAAGGTAACCCCTAGCACTGCAAGCAATACTAAAAAACTCCCTAGCGCACTTGCCATTACAAGACTCCAAGGGCTGAGTAAAAAAGTGCTAAAAATACCCGAAATTGCTCCCGCCCCTAAAATAAGTATGGCTACACCCAAACTAGCGCCACTACTAATTCCTAGAACAAAAGGTCCAGCAAGTGGGTTTCTAAAAAGCGTTTGCATAAGTAGTCCAGAAATTGCTAAACCACCTCCTGTAATTATAGCTGTGATGGCTTTTGGTAATCTATAGTTTGTGATGATATAGTGCCAAGAACTTTTACTTGAAGTGCCTACAATACTATTAAAAATCTCTTGTAGAGGAATATCTACAGAGCCTAAACTAATATTAATAAACACAACCCCTACCAGAAGTAAACAAAGCAACACAAACAAGCCGGTATGTTTATTTTGTATGATCATTTTAAGGCTTCAAAAAAATGAGGTTGATAATCCTTTAATAGTTCTGGATGCAATATACTTATGATGTCTTTTAATACCAAATCCGGCCTATTGGGCGCTAATTCATAGTATAGAACGCCACCACTAGCTCCTTTTTTAGTAGTAAAAGAAAATATTTTATTGTTTTTGTAAGCATCAAAGGCGCCATACACCTCATTATATTCAAGCAGTTGCGCTTTGGAGGTGAACTGCCCAGGCGCAATCCAAAAATCTGCCTTTTGTCCTTTTTCTAATACACTTTCTATATTAAGTGCAATACTACCGGTACCCTTAGTCTCTTTCCAAAGATAGTCTGCATTGGCATCTTCAATAAAACCAGCGGCCCAGCTATTACCCTTTGGCATATACCAAATATCTTTATACATCGCGCCGCTTAAAACTGTTGGTCTTGTTTTTGTGTTTTGTGCAAGTTTTTTGGCCAAGTTGTAATTGGTTTCAATGGTGTTAAAGATACTGTCTGCTTGCTGGGTTTTGTTGTACAGCGCCCCAAAAAATTTAATCCATTCTGCTTTTCCAAGTGGGTGGGTTTCTCTCCAATCTGCATTAATAAGAACAGGTATACCTGTTTTTTCTATTGTTTGCAAACTCTTGTTATTACCATCTAAGGAGAAACCTACAACCATCTCTGGGGCTAGCTCTAGTAGGACCTCTGTATTTATATCTTGATTTTTACCGAGTTCTTTAATGTTGCCTTTTGAAATATTAGCACGTGTTTTTTTTGAAGAGATATATTTTAAATTAGGAAAACCAATAAGACTATTTTCAACCCCAAGCGCTTCTAGAGAGGGAATATGGGTGGTTGAGGTAACTACTATTTTTTGGACAGGAACACGTAGTACTGCATCATAGCTCTCAGGGTTTTTTATAGAAACATCTTTTTCTATAAGTGCATACCTAAGCTGCTTTTTGGTATTAATGCTTGCATCAACAATACTGATAACGGTATGATTCTCAACCTTAGATATTGTAAAGCCTGTTGCATACTTTACTCCATTATTGGCAGCGGTAATTTTTGGTGGTGTTGTTGGTTGTTTGCAACAAACCAATGATAAAACACCAAGAAAAACTATTGCTAAAAATTTAAAAAAAGAAGTACTATTCATTACTTTTTATTGAGACAACAAAAGTAGTGAAACAAATATCAATTTAGTATTCAATTAATGCGATCATTAGTTTTGTATATAAAATTTTGTTGTCTATGTTCGCGTAGAATTTTGGTTGGTACATTTCGTATCATTAAAAGGGAATTTTGTGAAATACAAAAGCTGTTCCCGCAACTGTAAGTCATCCATTTTTTTGGATCGTGTTTTCTTATACCACTGTTTACTATCGTAAACGGGAAGGTTACACAAAGACAAGCCAGGAGACCTGCCAGATTCATTACCACAAACCTTCGGGATAAAGGATTGTATGGTGTATCCTGTTTTGGGCTATTCTGTACCTTATTTTTTCCTAATGTATTTATTAATGTAACATTTCGGCCTTGACCGAAAAACCTATCTATGAAAAAATTAGTACTTGCCTTATGGCTTTGCGCAACTTGCATTCTTACGGCACAACAAACACAAAAAGCAGAGGCCTTAGATTCTGTAATGATTACCACTAAAATCAATATACCTGAAAAAAATAGTGGTAAGGTAGTAACCACCATAACCAGAGCACAACTTGCAAATAAGCAAGGACAATCTATAGCTCAGGTATTAAATCAAATTGCTGGTTTTGAAATTAATGGTAGCCGTAGTAATGATGGGCAAAACTTAGGTTATTACATTAGAGGCGGAAGAAATAGACAGGTACTTATTGTTGTGGATGGTGTTGCTGTAAATGACCCTTCATCTATTGCCAATGACTATGACCTGCGTTTGATTGCTGCGCAAACCATTGAGCGTATAGAGATTATCAAAGGAGCCTCTAGTACATTATATGGTTCTGGAGCTGCAACGGCTGTAATTAGCATCACAACACTTGCCGATAGTAAAGAGACCCTGCATGCTATATTTTCTTCTTCTGTCTCTACCAACCGCTCTGCAGAGGATAACCAGGGAGATTTAAAAACCCCATTTACCATAACCTCTCCTGGAGCTCATACCTCATTATTTGACCTAAGCGGGACTCTAGCAAAGGTATCTTACAATGTAAGTTTTACCTCTCGCTACGCCGATGGACTATCTGCGGTAGAAGCTCCCCAAGATGCCTCACAGGCATTTCTGTCTGACCGTTACACACAGTACCAAACCCGCGGAAGAGTAACCTATAAATTCAATAAAAATATTTCTTACAGCCATAATTTTAGTTTTGGTAAAGTAAAGGCAGATTTTGATAGCTTTAATTACACAGATGCTTCAAATCAAAATACTACAAAACAAGTTACAACGGGTGGGCAGCTTTTATGGAAGTATAATAAAGGAATGCTTGTGGTTAATGACTCCTACACGTTTATAGACCGCGAGTTTTATTCTAGTTTCCCCTCAAAATTCGAGTCTAAGGCTTATGGACTTGATGCCTATGGTACTTATAAGGCTAGCAAAAACCTCACTTTTCTTGTTGGTCTGGGTTATAATAGTAGTAGTTTCACTTCCTATAGCGTTCCCTTTGGAGCTACGCAGCTAGTGAAAGGCTTAGATGACAATATTGCCAATTTCACTATTGTTGATCCTTACCTAAACCTACACTATATATCTTCTTTTGGATTAAACATTAATGCGGGAGCACGTTTAAATAACCACAACCTGTATGGTTCTCATGCGGTTTACAATATCAACCCATCATACAATTTTAACATTGGTAAGGCCACCTTAAAAGTATTGGGCTCTTACAGTACAGCGTATATTACTCCCTCTTTATTTCAAATACATGCCCCAGAGTATGGAAATCTGGAGCTTGAGCCTGAGCAAAACGCAACCTTAGAGAGCGGTTTTGAGTTTACCAAAACAGATAAGCTACGGGTAAGTGTTGTTTATTTTGATAGAACTGAAACTAATTTTATAGATTTTGTTACTGTAGATCCAGACAATTTTTTGTACCAATACCAAAACATTGACACGGTCTTTAATGCAAGTGGGCTAGAGGTAGAGGCTATGATGTCTCTTACAAAGCAGATGTCTTTCAACGCTAATTATACAAACACACAGCCTGATAGACGTTTTGCAATGAGAATACCAAAGCACAAGGCAAACGCACAACTTTCATATACTACAGAAAGAGGATATGTTAGCTTTAATTACCAGTTTGTCGGAGACCGCGAAGATTCTTATTTCAACAATGATACTTTTACAACAGATACAATAACCCTTGATAGCTTTTCTACTCTAGATCTTTCTCTTGCAAGAGAACTAAGCTTTACAGATGATATGCGTATTTTCTTAAACATTAGTAATATATTAAATCAAGATTATCAAGAATTATATAGATATCAAACCCGCGGACGCAATATAACACTAGGCTTTACCTTAGGATTATAACAAGCACCATGTATTGAGGCCACTGTCTATTTTGCAGTGGCTTTTTTTGTTTGTATATTTATTTTTTATTCCCTGGTTACAGCATATTGATACGTTATATATGCTTACAAAAGTTTTTGGTAGTGCCGTCTTTGGTGTAGAAGCTACCACCATTACCGTTGAGGTTCATGTTAATACTGGTATAGGCTACCATTTGGTGGGTCTTCCTGATAATGCCATAAAAGAAAGTAATTTCAGGATTGCTGCTGCCCTACAAAATAATGGGTATAAGATACCGGGTAAAAAAATTATTCTTAATATGTCTCCTGCAGATCTAAGAAAAGAGGGCTCTGCTTATGATCTAACTCTAGCCATGGGTATATTGGCTGCAACACATCAAATATCTCTAAAGCATCCCTTGGATAATTACATCATTATGGGAGAATTGTCCTTGGATGGAAACCTGCAACCAATCACAGGAGCACTTTCTATTGCTATTAAGGCCAAACAAGAGGGGTTTAAGGGCTTTATTTTACCTGAGCAAAATGCCAAAGAGGCTGCCATTGTTGAGGGGTTAAAGGTGTATGGCGTTACTAATATTTCTCAAGTAATTGCCTATTTTGACCTAGCAAGCCCACTTATTGAGACCACCATAGATTTGCAGGCAGAGTTTTACAAGCATCTAGAGCGTCCAGCTTTTGACTTTGCAGATGTAAAAGGTCAAGAATCTATAAAGCGGTGTATGGAGATTGCCGCAGCTGGAGGGCATAATATTATATTAATTGGTCCACCAGGTTCAGGAAAAACAATGTTGGCCAAAAGACTACCCTCTATATTGCCACCAATGACCCTTCAAGAGAGTCTAGAGACCACAAAAATACACAGTGTAGCGGGTAGAACATTACAAAAATCTGGTATTATGACCTCTAGGCCTTTTAGGAGCCCACATCACACTATATCTGATGTGGCTCTTGTTGGCGGAGGCCAATACCCAAAACCCGGAGAGATTTCTTTGGCACACAATGGGGTGCTATTTTTGGATGAATTGCCAGAATTTAAAAGAGGCGTTCTCGAGGTAATGCGTCAACCTCTTGAGGATAGGGATGTGACTATTTCCAGAGCTCGTTTTACAGTTACCTATCCTGCAAGTTTTATGTTAATGGCCAGTATGAATCCAAGCCCAAGTGGTTATTTTAATGATCCAGATGCGCCTGTGCAATCATCACCTGGGGAAATGCAACGCTATTTGGGTAAAATTTCTGGCCCCTTATTGGATAGAATAGATATTCATATTGAGGTGACTCCTGTAGCCTTTGAAAAACTGAGTGACAAGACTAGGGCAGAAGCAAGCTCGGCCATAAGAACCCGGGTAACAAAGGCAAGAGAAATTCAAAGCATTCGGTTTAACGCTAATGAGCACATTCATTACAATGCTCAGATGGGGGTGCAGCAAATCAGAAATCACTGCACCCTTGACAAGGAGTCTATGACACTACTTAAGACTGCCATGGAAAAATTAAACCTATCGGCCAGGGCTTATGACAGAATTTTAAAAGTAGCACGGACCATTGCAGATTTAAATAGCTGCAATGCCATAAGCCCTGATCATATCTCTGAGGCCATACAATATAGAAGTCTGGATAGAGATGGCTGGTTTGGATAGTATTTTTACCTTTACTAACAGTTGATATAACAGTAGTATAAATTATAGTTCATTTTAAGGGATGTGTATATTTCTGAAGTAAAAAAAATATACCTTTGTTAAATACGTTACTGCAACATGAAACAATTTTTTTCATTAGTTTTTCTTTGTCTTTGGGTTTGTAACACAGCCGCTCAAAGTCAAGATACACCCTTAGATGAAAATAAAATTGAAAACAAAAAACCGCCCATATCTCTTTATAAGTTTGTCTCCCACCAGCGAGATACTACCTATCTAGACACTACATTAACTATTGAAAAAAGTTATAAGTTTAACTATCTGCGCAGTGATACTTTTGAGTTGTTACCTTTTTCTAACGTAGGGCAGACCTATAACGCTTTGGCTGTAAACACCACATCCAACAGGCTAACCCCTTTATTTGCAGCGCAATCTCATCATTATAATTACAAGCAGATTGCGGATGTTAGTTATTTTAACGTGCCTACTCCTTTAACCGAAATTTATTTTAAAACTGCCTTTGAGCAGGGACAGCAATTAAATGCTTTTTTTACCATAAATACCAGCAAACAATTTAATTTTTCTCTGTCTTATCAAGGAGTTCGCTCTTTGGGTAACTACCAGCAAAGTCTCACTAGCACCGGAAACTTATTAATCACATCAAACTATTTTTCAAAAAACAACCGGTACAATGTTCGTTTTCATGTTGCTTCCCATGATATCATAAACAGAGAAAATGGAGGCCTTACCCCAAACTCTCTTGCTCTTTTTGTAAATGATGATCCAGAGTTTAGCGATCGAGGAAGACTGGATGTAAACTTTGAAGATGCAGAAAATAATCTTAAAGGGTTACGGTTGTATGTAAATCAAGAGTATGCACTTATTAAAAAAGCCGATAGCACAAACACTAACGCTCTTACCCTAGGAAATAGTATCTGGTATGAAGACAAGCTCTTTGAGTATCGTCAACAAAATGCTTTTGAGCAATATGGAGCTTCTTATGAGGCTACAGATTTGTATACTAAAACCACACTTGAAGAATTTAACCTCCAGGGATATGCAAATTTTACCAATAGCCTGCTTGGAAATTTTAAATTTTTTACTACTCTTACAGAGTATAACTATGGTTATAATTCTGTTTTAA
>CAJWXC010000036.1 GCA_913048215.1 uncultured Flavobacteriaceae bacterium
AAGAAAAACAAGTAGTACAACTACAGATTACAGAAGTCTTAAAACCAAACACCTTTAATTATAAATACAGAGCCACCGTAGAGGCTGTAGATGGGGTTGTGTGTATAGCAGACATCATTTTCCTGGTTACCAAAGATAGTGTAGCAAAACCTCTTAGTATTGGTACAAAAGTTATAATAAATGAGAAAATAACTCCTATAATTGGGGCAAAAAACCCTTACCAATTTGATTATGCTTCTTATGTAAAACATCAAGGTATATACCATGAAATTAATAGCAAATACTCTGAGATTTTAAAACTAGAAAAAGTAGCGCCCTCTATAAAAGGATATGCAGAACAACTCAGAAACTACTGCGTCTATAAATTAGCACAGACAAACATTGCTCACAAACAACTGGCCGTTATACAGGCATTGGTATTAGGACAAAAAAGTGCATTAGACAAACAACTATATCAAAGTTATGCAGCGGCAGGAGCTATTCACATATTGGCGGTTTCTGGATTACATGTGGGTATATTATATGCTATTTTACTAGTGCTATTTGCTCCTGTAACTAGACTTAAAAAAGGAGAGGTAATTCGGAGTGTTTTTATTGTTTTACTCTTGTGGTGTTATGCTCTTTTTACAGGGTTGTCTACCTCTGTATGTAGAGCAGTTACCATGTTTAGTTTTTTTGCTTTTGCACAATCTTTGGGAAGAAAAACCAGTACTATTAACACCCTTAGTTTGTCATTTATTTGCTTACTTTTTTATAACCCTTTGTATTTGTTCCAGGTTGGGTTTCAATTAAGCTACCTAGCCGTTTTATCGATTATTACAATACAGCCCAAACTCTCAAGTTATTATACCCCTAGCAATAAACTTGCTGAAATTTTATGGAATACCACAACCGTTACCATTGCTGCTCAAATTGGTCTTGGACCATTAACCATCTATTATTTTAATCAATTTCCAGGATTATTTTTTATTACAAATACTATTGTGTTGCCGTTACTAGGGGTGATATTGAGTATTGGCTTTGTGGTGGTACTTCTTGGATGTCTTAATATCCTGCCAGTAAGTATAGCAAAGATCTATGGAGGTATAATAACCCTACTCAATGATTTTATTACTTGGGTAGCAGCGCAAGATGCTTTTTTATTTAAAGAAATTTATTTCCCTAGTCCGCTTTTATGTATAAGTTATGGTGTAATAATATGCGTGTTGTGGTTATGCCGAAAGTGGAATTTTAAAAACCTGGTGCTTTGCCTGGGATCTTTCGCAATTGCGGTAGGATTTTTAACAATGAGGAAGGTTTATCCAACACCGGAGCACCTTGTAGTATTTCACAAACACCAACAAACACTCCTTGCTGTGAAACAAAAACACCAAGTAACTTTGTTGGTGCCAGATAGTATAACTCCAGGGCTTGAAAGACTGATTTCAAGTTATAAAACAGCCCATAACAACATATACAACAGACAAGAAAAAATACCTAGAGTATTTACATACAAAGACATTCCCATTTTAATTTTAGATAGTGTTGGGATATTTCCCAGAGGCATCCAAAAACCAGTAATTGTATTAACTCAAAATACACAAATACATTTAGGGCGTTTTATTGACAGTATATCACCCAGGCGTATTATAGCAGATGGAAGTAATTACAAAAGTTATGTAGATCGCTGGAGAAAAACATGCAATGAAAAAAAAATCCCTTTTCATAGCACCTATGAAAAGGGAGCTTTTATATGGCAATAAGCATTAGTTTGATTTAAAGGTACCTTTAAAATTCTTTTGATAGATTTCCCACTGTGCTCTGGTGGTAATTTCTTTGTATATATCTGTGACAATCATTTTTAAAAACACTTCTAGTTCTTGAGGGGTGTAGTACCCTACTATAGATTGTATTAGTGTACCATCACTCTCAAAAAATGTCAAACTAGGATACCCTTGAAGCTTTAAGGCATCTGCAAAAAAATGAGTAGCATTTCTACCTGGTTTACCCGCTCTGTAATTTGGGTTTGTGTAGGTAAACCCTTTATATGTAATAGGGTCCTTGCCTTCTGCATTAAACTTGACAGGATAGAAATGTTTATTTATATATGCAATCACGTCTGGATTGCTAAACGTGTTTTTATCTAAGAGTTTACAAGGGCCGCACCAGGTGGTGTAGACATCCATAAATATTTTCTTGGGTGTTTGCTTCTGTGCAAGCAGCGCTTGGTCCATAGACAGCCAAGCTATTTCTTGAGCTTTAAGGGTTGCTGTAGAGATTAAAAAAACGAGAAATAAAATTACTTTTTTCATTGGGTATAGTAAACAAAAAACGTTCCATAAATGGAACGTTTTTTATAAAAGTTAATTGTATAATTAACGAATTCCATGCATTTTTTTCAAAAGCATTTTATTAAGCATAAGCATTACAATCCCTGCAGATATTGGTATTAAGGTAAATATCATAAAGAAATAAGAAAGTCCCTTTTCTTCAAGAATTGGATCCATGTAGCTTCCTGTAATTCCCGCAGCAGTATTTGCAATAAAATTAGCAATAAACCAAACTCCAAACATCAAACCAATAAGCTTTGCTGGCGCGAGCTTGCTCACGTAAGACAGACCTACTGGAGAAATACACAACTCACCAAGAGTGTGCAATAAGTAAGCCAAAATCAAGAAAATCATACTCACAGAAGCGGTTTTTGCCCCAAGAGGAATCTCTAAAGAACCATAAGCTAATACACCAAATCCAAGACCAAGTAATATCAATCCAAGAGCAAACTTCACAGGTCCGGTAGGATTTAATTTACTTGCCCATATTTTAGAAAATAAGGGTGCAAAAGCAATGATAAAGAAAGAATTTAAAATTCCAAACCAAGAAGCCGGCACCTCTGAGGACTCAGAAACCCATTCTCGTTGTAACATCCAAATTACAATCCCCCAAATAATAACAAAACTAGTACCTAACAAAATATTGGATAATGAGTACTTTGAAAACGTTTGTTTGAATAACATAGAAAGCACCCATGTTATAATAATCATAGGAATGACAGTTAACAAGGTGTTGAATATCTTAAAGGTAGCCGCACCATCTCCCGTGAGTACACGGTCTGTGTAGTCATTAGCAAAAATTGTCATAGACCCCCCTGCTTGTTCAAAAGCCCACCAAAAGAAAATAGTAAAAAATGCTAAAACACCAATTACTACCAATCGATCTTTGGTTACTTTGGCACTATCAGCATCGTTTGGACTCACCTGAGCAACAACCTCTTTTACTTGATTTGAACTCTCAATATTCTTTGAAGATAATCCAATGTCGCCAAAAATAGTTTGAGCAAAATAGAATTGTAGCATTCCAAAAAGCATAAAAATACCTGCTAGACCAAAACCAAAGTGCCAACCAATTTTCTCACCAATATATCCGCAAAGTAAAATTCCTAAAAAGGCACCAGCGTTTATACCCATGTAAAAAATGGTGTAACCCGCGTCTTTTTGATCACCGTCGCCCTTGTATAATTGCCCTACCATAGACGAAATATTTGGCTTAAATAAACCATTTCCAACTATTAGCAAACCAAGACCTAAATAGAAAAATGGATCTGCAAACCCCTCAAGGGCCATTGAACCGTGTCCTAGTGTCATTAACAAGGCTCCTAAAATAATTGCATTACGGTACCCCATAATTTTATCTGCAATTAATCCTCCAAATATTGGGGTGATATACACCAAACCTGTATACCATGCATAGAGAACCAACGCCTCAGAGCGATCCCAACCCCATCCCTCATCAAGGACTGAAGATATTAAGAAAAGCACTAGTAGTGCCCGCATACCATAGTAAGAAAAACGCTCCCACATTTCTGTGAAAAACAAAACAAACAAGCCCGAAGGATGTCCAAGCACTGTTTTCTGGTTCGCTTCTGAACCCCCAAATTTAAATTCCATATTAGTTATTATTAGTTATTGATTATTAATTATAAGTTGTTTTTTATAAAATTAGTCATTTTGGTGTATAAATGTAGGCGCGTGTTACCTCCATAAATACCATGATTTTTATCTGGATAAATAGCCCAATCAAACTGCTTGTTGGCCTGCACAAGTGCCTCCACCAAACGGGTGGTATTTTGCACATGTACATTATCATCTGCACTACCATGGACAAGTAAAAACTTTCCTTTTAAGCCGTCTACATGATACATTGGTGAATTGGTATCATACCCACTAGGATTTTCTTGAGGGGTGGTCATGTACCGCTCTGTATAAATGGTATCATAAAACCTCCAGCTACTCACAGGAGCCACTGCAATTGCCATAGAGAAGGTCTCTGGGCCTTGAAACAAGCAGTTACTAGACATAAACCCGCCATAACTCCAACCCCAAATACCAATTCTATTAGCATCTATATATGGTAGGGCGCCCAATTTATTTGCAGCAGTTATTTGATCTTCTACTTCATATTTTCCAAGCTCTAATTGGGTTACTTTCTTAAAATCTCTTCCTTTTAAACCAGTTCCTCTCCCATCTATACACACAACAATATACCCCTGTTGGGCTAGCATCTGGTGCCAATAATCATTGCTGCCGTTCCATTTATTGGCTACATTTTGAGAACCAGGACCTGAGTACTGATACATAAAGAGGGGATATTTTTTGGAAGGGTCAAAATCCAAAGGTTTAATCGTGTACATGTTTAAATCATTCCCATTTATGGAGATAGTAGAAAATTCTTTTTCAGACATTTTATATCCTGCCACTTTAACAGCTAGATCTGTATTGTCTTTAATTTGCTTAACAACAGCTCCAGTCTTTGTGCTATTTAAAGTGAAAATACTTGGGATGGTTGCGCTTTGAAATGTGTTTATATAATAGGAATAATCTGCGCTAAAAGCAGCTCTATTTGTGCCTATGGCAACAGATAACTCTTTTTTGTTTTTACCTTTTATATTGACGCTATACACACCCCGGTTAATACTACCGTTTTCTGTACTTTGGTAAAAAACGGTTTTCTTTTGTGGATCATACCCGTAATAGTTTGTAACCTCCCAAGGGCCTTTAGTGATTTGGTTTTTAAGAACTCCACTTTTATTAAAATGGTAGATATGGTTCCAACCATCACGCTCGCTGGTCCAAATAAAACTATTGTCTTTAAAAAAAGTTAAGTTGTCTGTTACATCAACGTAGGCGTCATCTTTTTCTTGCAACACCAGTGATGTTTCATTTTTACTTGTGTCAACAAATATAAGATCTATGGTATTTTGTTTTCTATTTGTGGTCTGTACACTAAGCACGTTGGCATCGTGAGTCCACTTAATTCTTGGAATATAGTGGCTATTGTAACCTGATAAATCTACATTACTTGTTTTTTGATTCTCAAGATCATACACGTGAAGTGAAACTTGTGCATTAGGATCTCCAGCTTTAGGGTATTTAAAAACTTGTTGGCTTGGGTATAAATCTGATCCGTATACATCCATAGAAAAACGCGGCACCTCGGCTTCATCAAACTTGATATACCCTATTTTTGATCCGTCCTTATTCCACTCAAAGGCTCTTACAAAAGCAAACTCTTCCTCATACACCCAGTCTGTAATTCCATTAATAATACTGTTTTTGAGACCATCTTTAGTGATTTGGATTGTAACTCCGGTACTTAGGTTTTTAATAAAAATGTTATTATTATATCCATAAGCCACTTTGGTTCCGGCTGGGTTTAATAACGGCTCTTGTATTTTATTTTCTGAAACAAGAATCATTTTTTTAGTTATAACATCATACACATAATAAGTTCCTAGGGAGGAGCGTCTATAAATTTGCTGTAAATCTGTTGCCAGTAAAACTTTAGTTTCATCTTCACTAAGGGTGTATGTTAAAAAGTAATTTGCCTGCTTTACTTGAGATGAACTTACAATGGTGTTTACTTTTTCTCCACTTAAATAATCATACACATCTACAGAAGATTCTCCAGAGCGCCTATTGTAATTTAGTACTGCGTATTGTTTACCACTTTTCAATGAACGCAATTCATCTAGCCCTTGGGTTCTAAAAGCACCGCCCCATATTTCTTCAAGATTGATTTGTTTTTGTTGTCCAGTTGCAACACTAAAACTTATGATAAAAAGAAGCAAAAAACCTAGGCGCATTGTGATGTTTGATATGTTAATATTATACTAACACAAGTTTAACAAAATTATATGAAACTAGACCCTTTTTTGGAGTTAAAAACATGTGTGCAGGGGCACTAGTAAAAAAAGTGGCCTACTAAAAAAAAATTAATTCAAGATACGTTGATTTAAAGCAACATTATATGCTTTGTAGTATCTTTGGTATTTAAAACTAAAATGTATGTCGAATCCAATTTCAGGATTTTCAAAACTTTCTAAGACTCAAAAGATAGCGTGGCTTAGCAAGAACTATTTTAAGGAAAACACACAAGCAACACATGTGCTACAAAGGTATTGGAACTCAGACACTGCGTTACAAAAGTTACATGACGATTTTATAGAAAATACAGTGTCTAATTATTATCTGCCCTTGGGTATTGCTCCAAATTTTTTGGTGAATAATGATCTTTATGCAATCCCCATGGTTATCGAAGAAAGCTCTGTAGTTGCAGCTGCAAGTAATGCCGCAAAATTTTGGCTTGATAAGGGTGGGTTTACTACCAACGTAATTAGTACCACCAAAAACGGACAGGTTCATATTAATTTCTTTGGCGACACCAAAGACATGACTGCTTTTTTTAGTGTTGTTAAACCAATACTAATAGCTAGTATTTCCCAGGTTGAAAAAAACATGAAAAAACGTGGAGGTGGGCTGCTAGACATACAACTCATAGATAGTACAAACTCCTTGAAAGGATTCTATCAACTACATTGCACTTTTGAAACTCTGGATGCCATGGGCGCCAACTTTATAAATACCTGTCTAGAAAAATTTGCGCAAACCATTGAAAGAGAAGCAAAAAAATTCAAAGCTTTTATATCATCACAAACCTATCCAGAGGTTGTGATGAGTATTTTATCCAATTATACCCCAGAATGTGTGGTTAGAGCCTCCGTATCTTGCCATGTAGATCTATTGACACAAAAAGATATGGAAGGCTATGTTTTTGCTCAAAAGATTGTTAGAGCGATTGCCATTGCAAAAGCCACTCCAAGAAGAGCTGTTACTCACAATAAAGGAATCATGAACGGTATTGACGCCGTTATACTAGCAACTGGTAACGATTTTAGAGCAGTAGAGGCCGCTGTACATGCCTATGCTAGTAAAGATGGCCAATACAGTAGCCTAACACATGGGAGTATAGAAAATGATATTTTTACCATGTGGATAGAAATCCCACTTGCACTTGGTACCGTTGGAGGTCTTACATCCTTACATCCCTTAGTAGGTTTTGCCTTTGATCTTTTACAAAAACCAAATGCTACAAAACTAATGCAGCTGGTAGCTGTAGCTGGCTTGGCACAAAACTTTGCAGCGCTTCGCTCTTTGGTAACTACTGGAATCCAGAAAGGGCATATGAAAATGCATTTAATGAATATTTTAAATGGGATTCAAGCAACAGATACAGAAAAAGCAAGCGCAGTAGATCATTTTACAGCAAAACAAATATCTCATAGTGCCGTTATTTCTTTTGTAGAACAACTAAGAGCATAAGGTGAGTAGGCAAACTACATATAAAAGTAATGGCAAACTCCTAATTACAGGAGAGTATGTTGTTTTGGACGGGGCAACTGCCCTGGCCATACCTACCAAGTTTGGTCAATCTCTTACTATTACAGACAACAATGAGCAGACCCTACACTGGATTAGTAGAGATCATACAGGTAACACTTGGTTTGAAACTCATATAGATCTTGCCACCCTTACAAGTAGTAATACATCAAAAATAGCCATCACACTGTGTACTATTTTGCAAACTGCCAGAGCGCAAAACCCCTTATTTTTAAAACAAAGCAAGGGGGTAACCGCAATAACACAATTAGATTTCCCGAGAGATTGGGGGCTAGGAACTTCCTCTACTCTTATAAATAATATAGCGCAGTGGGCGCAAATAGATGCCTTTACCCTTTTAAAAGAAAGTTTTGGAGGTAGTGGGTATGACATTGCTGCAGCCCAGCATAATACTCCTATATTTTATTCCTTAAAAGACAAAAAACCCAAGGTGCAACCCTGCATGCTTACTTGGAGCTTTACAGATCATTTGTTTTTTGTATACCTTAACCAAAAACAAGATAGCAAACAGGCTATAACCACTTACAAGAAAATAGAGAAAGACCCAAGGACACTCGAGGCCATTACAGATTTAAGCAAAAAAACGCTTGTTTGTTATACTCTGCAAGAGCTGGAAAGAATCCTAAATGCACATGAAAATAAAATAGCTACCCTTCTGGGGCAAACCACTGTAAAAGAGTTATTGTTTCCAGACTACCCAAAGACTATTAAAAGTCTTGGCGCCTGGGGAGGTGATTTTGTACTTGCCACAGGAAGCAAACAAGACATGGATTATTTTAAAAATAAAGGGTACACCACTATCATTGCTTTTGATGACATGATTGCATAAAAAAAAGCCAAGGCATGAAACACCCTCCCTTGGCTTAAAAATAATGCAAAAAAAAGCGCAACCCTAAAGTTGCGCTAATTTGTAATTATATGTATGTTTTGCTTAAGCCGTTTTCTTAACTGCTAAAGAGTATACAACAAGTCCGAATCCAATTTTGTTAATTGCATCAGCGATGTTATACAAAACTTGCATGTCAAGTTCCATTCCAAAGAATAAACCTGCATCACCATACCATCCTGCTGTTCCTGCCATATAACCAATTGGGTAAATTGCCCAACCAACTAGTACGAACCAACAAAGTATTTTGTGCGCATGTAATACATCTCCACCAGCTTCCTTCGCTAGTTTTGCAGCTCCACCTAACCATATTTCGTAAACGATTACAAAATAAGCTAAACCAGATATTGTTCCCCAAACTACAGCGTCGTAACCAGACTCTCCCATGTATCCTGTAACAAGCATTATCACAGAAAGGAAAATCAAGCGCCACATTAGAGACTTTTTGGCTCCAGCTACTTTTAAAATTAAGTAGAACTCAACGCACATCAGTGGAACAGTTAAGATCCAATCCACATATCTAAATGCTGTAATGTTCATCACATCTCCAGCCATAGCTGCGTCACGCATGTACATATAGTGCACTGCCGCAATAAAAGTAATTAAACCAGAAACTAAAACAGAGGTTCTCCATTTTTTGTCAAATTGATTTAATGATAAGAAAAAGAAAGCAGAAGCTGCCATCATTGCCATACATCCTATAAAGAATGTGAAATTCACTGGGCTATTTACATCCCCCAAGATTAGTAAAGTAGAATTTGTCATTTTTTTTCAGTTTTGTTAATATTGTTTAAGGTATAAATTAAATGAAAATAAACAAAACAACCAAAGACTTTCCAATTAATTTAACAATATTAATTAAATAACATTATTAATTTGATAAATTTACCGCATGAATATTAACAATATCTTGATTACAACAACTTTCTTCTGTCTGTGGCTCACCAGTCAAATTCCAGAGAGTGTGCAATATAGCATTGCGTTCTTTTTTATTTTTACACTCGGCATTTTACATGGATCTAATGACCTTTCTATTGTAAGTAAAATTAAAAAAGTAGCTACCTTAAAAAAACTTGGTCTATTTTTATCTGGATATATACTCGTGGTGATTATTGCGGCACTTGTATTTTATGTGGCTCCAAAAGTTGCGTTATTGTTTTTCATATTATTTAGCGGGTATCATTTTGGAGAGCAACACTTTCATAACATTGTAAAAAAAAATTCTATCTACAGAGGCTTCCTATTTATTAGTTATGGCTTGGTTGTTCTTTTCTTAATACTTGCCTTAAACATATCTGAGGTGTCCCTTATAATACAGGATATCATTGGTTACACTTTTGACATCAGTGTTTATTACTACTGCTTACTTGCCTGCTTTATTGTCTTTGCACTGCTAGGGGTCAAATACTATCTAGACCAAATCTTTGATTTTAAAACAATAGTCTACGAGCTTTTCTTGTTACTAGTGTTTTTTATTGTCTTTAGTAGCTCAAATCTTATATGGAGTTTTGCCATTTATTTTATACTATGGCATAGTATTCCTTCTATTGTAGAGCAATTAGACTACTTATACAAGGAGATTTCTTGGAAATCCTTTTTAAAATATATCAAAAAATCATTTGTGGTATGGCTCATTTCTATTATGGGTATTGGCAGCTTATTGTATTTCTTTAAAGACGACAAGCAGATTTTTTTACCTATTATTTTTTCTTTTTTAGGAGCAATAACCTTTGCGCATTCTTTTGTGATTTCAAAAATGTTCAAAAAAAATCCGTCTACTTTTAAAAAGCAAACGGATTCAAAATAATATTTAAGTCCTTTTAGAAGAAATTAGCTCTGTTGTCTTCAATCTCTGCAGCATTTTTAAGTGCTTGATACACTTTAGTATTTACCGCCGGTGTAGCGGCACTATTTAATTGCTTTGCAAAAGAAGCGTAATTCTCTAATGCCGGCGCATTATTAACAGCCGTTACACGCACTTTGAACACCCCTTTTTCTCCAGCAATTAAACGAGTTGTTTCTCCTGCAGCTTTTGCAAATGCAGCCCCTACTACCTCAGGTTCAGTGCCAGCGCCTGGTATAGTTGGTGCGGCCAAAGTAATGGCGGTTGCATTTTGGACAGATACACCTTGGCTGGATGCTACAGCGTCTAAATCATCCCCCGAAGAGATACCAGCTATAATTTGTTTTGCTTTTAAGGCATTTCTAAGTTTTGGCATAACCAGAGCAGATGCCTCGGCAATACTCATAAGACCTTTTGGACTCCTTCTTGTAAGTTGTACAACAACATACCCATCAAGGATATTAAAACGCTTCACATCTCCTACAGAGGCATCTTCTCCAAAAGCCCAGTTTACGATACTGCGGTTATTTCCTACCCCAGGGATAGTAGCATCCAGGGCTCCAATTTTATTTACTGGCTTTACAGCAAGCTCTTGTTCTTTTGCAATTTGAGAGAAATCTCCTTTTTGTGCAGCCAATTCAAATCTAGAGGCATTTGCAAACACTTCATTAAGTGTTTTTTCTGAAGCTTCTATTTCTTTAGAAATAGTTGCGAACTTCATTGCTTTTTGCTTGTTTTTTTGCTCTTGAACCTCAACAACATGAAAACCAAACTCAGTTTCAACAACACCAAGAGTTCCTGTTTTATTGTCAAAAATAAAGTCGTTGAAATCTTTTGTCATTTTTCCTGGTCCAACATATCCTAAATCTCCTCCCTTATCACTGTTTGATTTGTCATCAGACAATGTTTTTGCAATAGCCTCAAATTTCTTTTTATTTCTTTTCAAAACCCTTGCAATACTATCTGCCATAGACTTAGCATCCTCTTTACTGCGCGTGATTGCATCCGAGGCTCTAAAAGAACCTTGGTATCTTATTAGTATATGTCTTGATTGTACAGAATCTGGCATTTGTGTTATGCCAATTACTTTTGAAATATTATTGTTGTCTCCAAGGGTATATGGACCATAAATACCATTTAAAGGGGTTGCAAAAAGATCTTCTGCAATTGCCTGTGGAATATCACTTTTAAAGAAATACCTGTCCTGGAAAGGAACATCGCTATTATCATTTATAAAATTTTGATAGTCTTGAGTGTTTTCTAACCCTTTTAAAATCTCAGTAGCTTTTATGTTTGAATTATACACTTCACGATCTTTTAAAAGACTTGTAATAGCTGTTTCTGCATCGGCAATATCTGTATCTGAAGGTGCTTCAGAAAAAGACACGAACTGCACATCAACCTGAGGTGTTTGCTCATAATCTGCAGCATTTTTTCTTATGTATGCTTCAATTTCAGAATCTGTAACAGAAACATCTGCATCTGGTATAGATGTATATGGCACATACACATACTGCATATTAATTTTGTCATTCTGATAACGGTACTCTTGCTCACCCTCAGTAAGGGTACTTTTCATACCTGCTTTAATCATGTTGTAATAGGTAGTCTGTAAGGCGCCGCTTTTTAAATTATTTTCATAATCCAACCACTGCTGATATGCTGTTGGATTAGTTGCCTTAACAGTAGCTATATATTCTTGTACCTTTTGGGTGCTGTAAATTCCGTCTGTATCTTGAAAGGTTGGATTTGAAGCTAAACCCACTCTTAGAGACTCTTCTAACTGCTCTTTTTGGGCAGCAAGCCCCAATGCATCATATTGTTGTTGTTGCAAGACATTGCGCAGTTCACGATCCCAAACTAGGTTCATAGCCTGAGCTGTGGTTCCATTTTCTCCCAAGTTTCGTTGTGTTATCTCTACTTGCTTCATGAAAATATCACGAGTAAGAGATTCACCATTTATGGTAGCTACTGTAGTCAATGATTTTTCTGAAGAAAACCCACCATTGCGTATTACATCAGCCAAGATGAATGAAAATAATGCTAACGCTATAATTATAATAAGAAAAACTCCTCTTTTTCTAATGCTATTTAATATTGCCATCTGTCATTTTTAATTTAAGAACGCTTTAGATGTAGCGTTCGCATTAATTTAGTGGGCGAAAATACCATTTTCCCTGCACTAATAAAATAGTTTTGGTGAAAAGTTACAGCGAAAAGGGGTATGAAATTTTAAAGAGAAACAACTCGCAGAGAATTAGTATTGATTTAGTAGAACATTGGCTAGGTATCTGGATTGCAAATTTTAATAGAAACCAGGTCAATTTTGGTGTTAGAAACCTCTATGATTTCTATCTGGTAATTATCTACAACAACAGTTTCTCCCGCTTGAGGTATACCTTGTGTAAAACTAACAATCATACCGCCAAGGGTCTCATAATGCTCTTGCTCTGGTAGAGAAAGCTTATAATTTTCATTTAGATAATCAACTTCAAGACGGGCAGAAAATCTATAGTAGTCTTGTTCTATAACCTCTTCTATAAGGGCGGTATTATCATGCTCGTCTTCAATCTCTCCAAAGAGCTCTTCAATGATATCCTCAACGGTAATAACCCCGCTAGTACCCCCATACTCATCTACCACTACGGCAATACTTTTATGTTTTTTACTCAAGATATTTAGCACATCTTTTGCCAACATGGTTTCTGGAACAAATACCACAGGTATAAGTATATCCTGAATGTTGAGGGGTCTTTTAAAGAGTTCGAAAGAATGTACATAACCCACCACATCGTCAATATTACCCTTATATATTATTATTTTAGAGAGTCCCGTTTCAGTAAAAAGAAGGCTTAACTCATCAACAGCAGTGGTAATATCTACCGCCACTATTTCTGTTCTTGGTATCATGACCTCGCGAGATTTTATGTCTGAAAAATCTAGGGCATTTTGAAATATTTGAATTTCAGAATCCACCTCATCTTCTGTCTCAATGGCCTGCATTTGTTCACTGATGTAATTTCCCAATTCAATTTTACTAAAACTTAGCCTAACCTTATCTCCATCTGTTTTAAAAATATATTTCAAAACCAGGTCTGAGATCCATAAAATAAATTCAGAAACAAAGGAGAAAACAAGATAAAAAAAGTAGGCAGGAACAGCGAAAAATTTCACTAGATCATTGGCATATATCTGAAAGAACACCTTTGGCAAAAACTCTGCAGTGAGCAAAATCACAAGGGTAGAAACAATGGTCTGTATTAAAAGTTTAGCAGGAACCGCTATGGGAATAAACTGCATCAACAAATCGCCCATAAAAAATCCATACACAACCAAAGCAATGTTATTACCAATGAGCATCGTGGCAATAAACTTGGAGGGCCTTTTGGTTATTTTTTTTAAAATCCCCGCTAAAAAATTCTGTTGTTTTTTTTCAATCTCAATATAAATCTTGTTGGAAGAAACATAAGCAAGCTCCATCCCAGAAAAAAAAGCCGAGCACAAAAGGGCCAAAACAATAATGATAAATTGATATTCCAATAAAAGGTAATAATTGGTTAACTACCATACAAATATAGTAAATGATCTGTAGCTTTATACAACACAAACACTCATAAAGTAATACTTAGTTGGCCAATAATAGCTTTGCTATTTTTTATTTTGATCCTTAGTACGCTGCTGGGTCATTTTTCTAAACTTTCTTTTAAAGAAAAACATAAACACGGCCAAAATAGCAAAAAAGATAAACATATAAGCCTTTGCTCTGTTGTCTTCCCAATGGGTTGTTACCAGGTAAATAGAAAAAGCAGCCATTACAATATATGCGTATTCGAAAAGTTGGTAGATTTTATTTTGCATCTTCTTGGTTTTGTTGTGGTTCTATAAGTTGTACTCCCGTATTTTTTCTTGATATAAACGCTGTAAAATCCTGGCTCGAATCAAAGCGAGAGCCATCATTGTAGGAGCCATCTTTAAATTTTATTTGATAAGGCTGATCTGTAAATACCCATTGTTTTACTTGATGCCAATACAATTGATCTGCCTTTAAAACTAAACTATCACTTGTAATTAATACCACATTTTTACGCAAATCTATTATACCTGTTTTGCCGTACCTTATTGCATAATCTGAGGTAACTGTGCTTTTCTTTCCATCTTCCCAAAAATGAACCTCAACCCCTTGGGGAAACTCCTGATAGGGAAAGTCATAATTAGAATAATCTAACAAACTTTTAGATATAAGATTAGAAACTACTTTCCCACTGTCTGTATACTTTAGGTTGATTTGCTTACCAATGGCAAGGGGCTGATCATCCCTAATGGAAAATTTTTGTTTGTCTTTATAATTTGCATCACACGCAAAAAGCGTGATAACCACAATTAGGGATATCACGCTTTGTATACTATATGATTTTATGCTCATATTATAAACTTGGTACTTTTACACTACCCCCAACCCAACAGTTAAGTGTAATTATTTTTCCAGCCATACCGGCAGAGAAAATATCTGTTTTTTGAGGCGCACGAGCTCTGTAGCTGTTGGCTGCAGCTCTTGCATTTGATGCAATAGAAGGGTCTACTCTTGCAGCTCTATCTGCATACTGGGCAGCTTTCCAGTTTACAGCTCTTTTTTCAAAGGGAGTACCCCCACAATTACTTGAACTTTTTGCAATCATTGCAGCAATTTTAAGATAAGATCTACCATCGTTTGGCTTTATATTTAACACTTTGTTGTAAAAGGTTCTAGCAGCATTATATCTACCTGTTTTGCGTTTTTCTTCTGCAATTTTATAATAAATTCTAGCTTGCTTGTTTGGATCTGTTTGCATTTTTGCAGACTGCTCATAGTACACTAATGCCTTTGTTGCATTTCCGCTCTGCGCCTGGAGTTGTCCTAGGTACATTTTTGTATCTGCACTTGGCTCTAATCTATCGAGTTGCTCCACTAATTTAATAAAAAGAGGATCTTTTGTACAGTCTTTTCCTGACAAACGTCCTGCTGCATTTCTAATCCAAGAAATATCATCCTTCATGGCCTCAAAATCTTTGTTGTACAAAATAACAAGGTTAGGGCAATCCGCAACATTTCCTAGCTTTGTGTCTACACTACCCTTTACTTTACCAAAAATACGTAGGTTTTTTTCAAAGGCGCTCAATCTCTTTTTCTCTTTACTTGACATAGCTTGTCCTGCAGCTTCTTTATCAATAAGAGTTGTGAGGAGTTTTGCCAATTTTCCTTCTTCAACCTCCATTTTATTTTTTATAACATCATACAGGTCAAACACTTCTTGCAAGTCTTTCTCTCCATTAGTATATAGATCTTTTGCTAAAGAAAAATAAGTATACAATGCCTTTGGGCTTTTGAAATTTACTTGATCTTTTTTAAATGCCGCATCAAAATAAGAAAATTGCTCTTGTTTTGTACCAATACCATTGTCAAAACGTACTTGAGCTAATTTACTCAACATTGCACCTTCTTTCGTTTTTGAGGGATAGTACTGCATTCTTAACTGGTAAGATCTTTCTAAGTCAGCAATTTTGGCAGTATCTCCCTTGGTGATAAAGTCTCCAAACATTTTGGCAGCATATTGATACACGGCCATGGTCGTTTGAGGGCACTTTGTTATCACATTATCATAGTGCTTGTAGGCTTCTTGATAATTTTTTGCTTTTGCTGGTTCTGTGAACAGGGACACCATTGCTATGCACTCTTGTGCATCCTGAGCTAGTGCTGATGTTGTTACTAAAGCCAGTGCAAGTGTAATTCCAGTAAAAATTGTTTTTATTTTCATTGCAGTAATCTTCTTGTATTAATCTAAATATCTTTTATCAAACCATCTATCGTTAAAGGATAGACTTATAAATGTGTTAAAAAAGTTTTCTTGTATCAAACCAAAGTCTGTGGTTCCTCTTTTCCCAAACTCAAAACCAATGTTTACATTAGAGAACAGTCTTCCAACAGGAATACCAACTCCAAAAGATATGCCAAACTCGTTAATGTCTTGACCATTTAAGTTTATTCCTGTTTCTTCAAAACGTATTCCAGCCCTGTAAACAATTCGTTTGTAGTAACTTGTGAGTGAGTTATACTTAGGGATATAAAACCCTCCTATTTTATATTTTACAGCATCTGTGTAAGCAATGTTCTCTAATTCAAAAGTACGGTTAGTCAAATTACTGATTTTTTGATTTACATACTCAAGGCCAACAAACCATGTTTTTGGTTTTCCAATTCCTGCCCCTACACTAAGTTGAGAGGGAAATGTAAATTCTGTATCTGATACAGCAACTTCTATTTCTTCACGAACCACCTGTGAGCCTGATGGAAGGACAAAAACAGTAGCTCTTTGGCGTGAATTCTCAGCCTTAAAATTGGTCTCTGGAGTATAACCAAAAACTGTTTGAAGCTGCAAATTTCTGGACAGCATAGTTTTGTAACGGGCTCCAAAATTAAAGCTAAATCCTAACAGGTCTGATCTGTTTTGTTCTCTAGCACCTAACTCAACATCAACCTGCTCGCTAAAAGCGG
>CAJWXC010000037.1 GCA_913048215.1 uncultured Flavobacteriaceae bacterium
AGACGCTTCTCTTGCCGTTGAGATGTTTCATAATTTTTCTTTAGTTCATGATGATATCATGGACAATGCTCCACTTAGAAGAGGGCACCAGACAGTTCATGAGAAATGGGATGTTAATACAGGTATTTTATCTGGAGACGCCATGTTAATTTTAGCCTATCAGCTTTTTGAAACCTATAAGCCGAAGGTGTTCATGCAATTGGCAGTGTTGTTTAGTAAGACTGCATTAGAGGTTTGTGAAGGGCAGCAGTATGATGTTGATTTTGAAACCAGAACAGATGTCACTATCACTCAGTATATTAAAATGATTGAATACAAAACCGCGGTTCTTATTGGAGCCTCCTTACAAATGGGAGCTATAATTGCAAATGCCTCACCCTCATGTCAAGAAAAAATATATGCTTTTGGAAAAAACTTAGGCATTGCATTTCAATTACAGGATGATTTTCTAGACGCTTTTGGAAACCCTTTAACTTTTGGAAAGCAAGTAGGTGGAGACATTATAGCCAACAAAAAAACATTTCTCTACCTAACGGCATTGCAAAACAGCACACCCTCGGCCTCGCAAAGACTATCCTCATTGTTTGAAACTATGCCCAAAGACCCCTCAGATAAAATAACAGCTGTCAAAGAAATATTTGTCAGTTCAGGAGCTGCAAAAGCTACTGAAGATGAAATAGCAAGGTACACCAATACCTCAATTTCTTTATTACAAGACATTAAAATTTCCCAACAACACAAAGACACTTTAAAGAGCTTTGCAGATTTTTTAATGAATAGAAATGTTTAAGGTTTTCCCTACAAGTAAATTCTAACAAAAGGAACCCACGCATTGGCGTAAATAGCATCTTGCTTTTGATACAGTAAATTGTATCTAAAACCTACTGTGACATTTGCGGCTCTGTATCCAGCCCCTAAAAATAGAGCAGTATTCCAGAAACTAGCAGTATTGAAATCCAGTTTTTGATTGACTAAGACCTGTTCTATTTCTGCAGAAAGTTGCACTGTTTGTGTGGGGTTTACAAGTGTTATAATACTTGCTCCATACAAGCTAGATGAAAAACCATTTCCGCTTTGGTAACTATATTGCAATGCAGGACCAATACTTAGCTTTTTGTTGAAGTTGTAAATAGCACTTGGCGCTATGTATATGTTGGAGTAACCACCACCTAAACTACCGCCAATACCCCCGCCAAAACTAACCTTATCCCAGAATTTATTGCTTTGAGGTGTTGGGTTTTCTTGTGCTTGAGCCCAGGAAAAACAAAAGCAAAATAAAAGTAATATAAAACTAAAATAGCATCTTATTTTTTTAAGGGTCTTCATTGGAGAATATTAAAACGTATTAGTGGTATAAATATACACTTTCCAAAGATGTATTTTAGGTATTTGTTGTATTTTTGCCTTGTTTTAAAACATCGCAGGATTCCAATTATGGATAAATATTCTTTTCTAAATGCAATTCATCCCGAGCAAATTTCGGAACTATACGCTACGTACTTAAAAACCCCAGATATAGTAGAGCCTAGTTGGCGCGCTTTTTTTCAAGGATTTGACTTTGGTATAGAAAGCGGCAGTGTTGCAGATGGGCTTGGCATTACAGGTGCAGATACTGTTCCAGAGAATGTGTTAAATGAGTTTAAGGTTATAAAACTCATTGATGGGTATAGAACTCGCGGGCATTTGTTTACAAAAACAAATCCTGTAAGAGAGAGAAGAAAATACCAGCCCACCTTAGGGCTTGAAAATTTTGGCTTACAAAAATCTGACCTTAAAACAGAATTTGAAGCAGGTTCCATTATTGGGCTTGGTAAAACAACTCTAGGGGTAATTGTAAGTCATCTTGAGGCAATCTACTGTAATTCTATTGGTGTAGAGTATATGTACATACGCAACCCAGAAGAAATTAAATGGATACAAAACTGGATCAATACCAATGATAATGCTCCTGAATATTCTACAGAGCAGCAAAAACATATATTAAAAAAATTAAATCAAGCACTTTCTTTTGAAACCTTCCTGCATTCCAAATACGTAGGTCAAAAGCGGTTTTCTATAGAAGGGGTGGACGCCCTAATTCCTGGATTAGATACTCTTATGGAAAGAGGTGCAGAAAAGGGAGTAGAACAATTTGTGGTAGGAATGGCCCACAGAGGTCGTCTTAATGTGTTAACTAATATCTTCGGAAAATCTCCTGAGGACATATTTAGTGAGTTTGACTCTAAAGAGTATGATGAGGCAGAACTCTTTGACGGAGATGTAAAGTACCACATGGGTTGGACTAGTTTTAGAGAGAGTGATGGAGGAAAAAAGGTGCGCATGGATCTGGCTCCAAACCCATCACATCTTGAAACTGTAAATGCTGTTGTTGGCGGTATTTCTAGAGCAAAAATAGACACAAAATTAAATGGAGACGCCTCCAAAATATTACCTATTTTAATACATGGTGATGCGGCGGTAGCAGGGCAGGGAGTGGTGTATGAATTTATACAAATGGCACAACTCGATGGGTATAAAACAGGAGGGACCATACATATTGTTGCAAACAATCAAGTTGGGTTTACCACCAATTATTTGGATGCCCGTTCTTCAACCTATTGCACAGATATTGGAAAAGTAACCTTGTCTCCGGTATTGCATGTAAATGCCGATGACGTTGAAGCGGTTTGTCATGCATTTAGCTTTGCACTTGATTTTAGACTTGAATTTGGTCGTGATGTCTTTATAGATATACTTGGGTACAGAAAGTATGGACACAACGAAGGAGATGAGCCTCGTTTTACCCAACCTAAATTGTATAAAGCGATTGCAAAACACCAAAACCCCAGAGATATTTACGCTGAAAAACTACTTAAACAAAACAGCATAGATGCCACATATGTAAAACAATTAGAGCAACAATACAAACTCGAGCTTGAAGATGATTTGCAGGCATCACGTAAAAAAGATAAGACAGTTATCACCAAAATCCTAGCCGATGATTGGCAGGGATATACTCTTGGAAGATTGGATGCTATTTTATCTCCAATAGATACCACTTTTTCTTTAAAGGAGTTAGACAAACTGGCCCAGGGAATCACAAAATTACCCACAGACAAAAAGTTTATGCGTAAGATAGAGCGCATTATTGCAGATAGAAACAAACAATATACCCAGCAAAATAGCTTGGATTGGGCAATGGGAGAGCTATTGGCCTACGCATCTTTAATGCAAGAAGGCTTTGATGTTAGAATATCTGGCCAAGATGTAGAGCGCGGTACCTTCTCTCACAGGCATGCTGTCATAAAAACAGAGCAAGAAGGAGAACGCTACAATCTTCATAACAATCTTGGCGTGCCGGGGAAGATGCACATATACAACTCGCTTCTATCTGAGTATGCTGTTGTAGGTTTTGATTACGGGTATGCCATGGCAAGCCCCAAAACATTAACTATTTGGGAAGCTCAGTTTGGAGACTTCTCAAATGGAGCTCAAATCATGTTGGATCAATACATATCTGCTGCAGAGAGTAAATGGAAAACACAAAACGGTCTTGTGATGTTGTTGCCTCATGGTTATGAGGCGCAAGGATCTGAGCATTCAAGTGCTCGTATGGAACGCTATTTACAGTTATGTTCTCGAGACAATCTAATTTTGGCAGATGTTACTACACCGGCCAACTTTTTTCATCTGTTACGCAGACAAATGAAATGGAATTTTAGAAAACCACTAATAGTATTTACACCAAAGAGTTTGTTGCGTCATCCTTTGGTGGTATCTACCAAAGAGGAATTAGCCAATGGAAGTTTCCAGGAGGTTATTGATGATCATCAGGTAGACAAAAAAAATGTCACTTCTGTGGTATTTTGTACAGGGAAGTTTTATTATGATTTGTTACAAAGAAGAACTCAAGACAAAAGAGATGATGTAGCTATTGTACGTGTTGAGCAGTTGTTCCCGTTACCTAAAGACCAATTAGAGGCTATCATTGCCACATATACCAATGCTAAAGAATATGTTTGGGCACAAGAAGAGCCGAAAAATATGGGCGCTTGGGGATTCATGTTAATGAATTTTGACACTGTGCCCCTAAGACTTGCCTCAAGAAGAGTGTATAGCTCTCCTGCAGCAGGAAGCTCTACACGCTCCAAGGCAAGACATAAAGAAGTAATAGATAGTGTTTTTCAAGCACCAAAAAAATAAACCACTGCTCAGAATTTGGAAGTATTTATTTTTTGAACCTTGGACATATAAAAATAGAATTAAGTATTAAAATTTTGACGCAAGTTAAAACTATAACAGACGTACTATGTTAGAAATGAAAGTTCCTTCACCGGGAGAATCTATCACCGAAGTAGAAATAGCTGAATGGCTAGTTCAAGATGGTGATTATGTTGAGAAAGATCAAGCAATTGCTGAGGTTGATAGCGATAAGGCAACCCTCGAGCTTCCAGCAGAGGCAAGCGGTATTATTACCCTAAAAGCAGAAGAAGGTGATGCTGTAGCCGTTGGAGCTGTAGTTTGTTTAATAGATACAACTGCTGCAAAGCCAGAGGGTACCCAGGTTGATACAGCTGCTACAGAGCCAGCACAACAGCCTGAAAAAGTAGCTGCTACCCAAGTGCCATTGGCCACAAAAGAATCATACGCTACAGGAACTCCATCTCCCGCAGCAAAAAAGATTTTGGATGAAAAATCAATTGCATCTACAAGTGTAACTGGCTCTGGTAGAGATGGCCGTATCACAAAGCATGATGCTTTAAATGCAGTTCCTTCTATGGGATCTGTTGGTTCAGGAGTACGAGGTGAGAAGAGAACAAAACTTTCTATGCTTCGTAGAAAAGTAGCAGAGCGTTTGGTGGAAGCCAAAAATACAACGGCAATGTTAACAACCTTTAATGAGGTTGACATGGGCCCCATTTTTGCCCTTAGAAAAGAATATAAAGAAACCTTTAAGGCAACACACGGAGTAGGGCTAGGATTTATGTCCTTTTTTACCTTGGCTGTGGTGCGTGCCTTAGAATTATACCCAGCCGTAAATAGTATGATTGACGGTAAGGAAATGCTTACCTATGATTACAAAGACATTTCTATAGCTGTATCTGGCCCAAAAGGACTTATGGTACCGGTAATTAGAAATGCAGAAAATTTAACTTTTAGAGGTGTTGAAGCAGAGGTGAAGCGATTGGCAATCCGTGCTCGTGATGGACAAATCACCGTAGATGAAATGACTGGTGGGACTTTCACTATCTCAAACGGCGGTGTTTTTGGAAGCATGCTTTCTACCCCTATTATCAACCCTCCACAATCAGGTATTTTAGGAATGCATAATATAGTGGAGCGGCCAGTGGTTAAAGATGGTGCTGTTGTTATTGCACCTATTATGTATGTAGCACTTAGTTATGACCACCGTATAATAGATGGAAAAGAATCTGTAGGGTTTTTAGTAGCCGTTAAAGAGGCTCTTGAAAATCCAACAGAGTTGTTGATGCATTCAGATATCAAAAAAGCCTTAGAACTTTAATATAATTTATCCCAAAAAAAGGGCTCATATACTGTATGAGCCCTTTTTTGTTTACTATTTATCCTAAAACAGTATATACACAAGTAATTTACTTGAGATACATACAGTTGCGCCCGTAGTCTAACACAGCGCTGTGTTTTTTTAAATAATCTGCACCAAGAATACCATGAACTATGCTCGGGTCTACCATAGAGATGGCCTTTTTAACATGTGATAAATCAAACAATACAAAAGACATGTTTTTAGTTTGGTGATCTTCTAGCTTTAAAACATTGTTTGAGGCAAGTGCTGTTTTCATGTTTGAATCACCAGCGCCCGCTGCAGTTATATCACTTTTTTCTTGGATGAGGTTAAACAGCCCTACATAATCAAAGTCTATGCAGCTAGCAGAGGCCCCTGTATCAATAATAAAAACACCCTTTTTTGAATTTAATATAGCGCGGCAGGTATAATGACCGGTAGTCATTTTACGCAATACAATTCTTTGAAAACCTTTTGCTTCTAATAAATTTCTTAATTGCACGGTGTTTTTTTAACAAATATAGCAAACAAAATAGCTAGCTTTGTAAACATGTTAACAGATACACATACACATCTATACAGCGAAGCTTTTGACCTTGATAGAGATACAGTCATTCAAAGGGCAAAAGATCAGGGGGTTTCCAATTTTTTTATTCCAGCTATAGATTCCGGCTATGCAAAGGCAATGTATGACCTAGAAGCTTTACATCCAGATTGTATGCACTTAATGATGGGGGTACATCCAACATCTGTAAAAGAAAATTACAAAGAAGAGTTGGCCTTTGTAGAAAAAGCCCTTGAAACGCGAAGTTTTGTTGCCATAGGGGAGATTGGGATTGATTTATATTGGGATACCAGTACCTTGGACATACAAAGAGAAGCTTTTGTTTTTCAAATCAGGTTAGCCAAAAAATACAAACTCCCTATTGTTATTCATTGCAGAGATGCCTTTGATGCTGTTTTTGAGGTATTAGAGCAAGAAAAATCTGATGATTTGTTTGGAATTTTTCATTGCTTTACCGGCAGCTTGGCACAAGCAAACAAAGCTATTGGGTATAACATGAAATTGGGTATTGGTGGAGTTGTTACATTTAAAAATGGAAAGATTGACCAGTTTCTAAATCAAATAGATATCAAACACATTGTTTTGGAAACAGATGCACCCTATCTTTCACCTGCTCCATACAGAGGCAAAAGAAACCAAAGCAGTTACCTATCTTTGATTGCCAGTAAAGTGAGCACATTGTATCAAATTTCAGAAGCAGAAGTAGCAGCAATTACAACAGCAAACGCTGCAGCAATTTTTAAGATTTAAATATTCATAGCATGACTACCCAAACAAGTTCTATTTTATTAATCTATACCGGGGGTACCATTGGTATGATAAAAGATTCTGAAACCGGTAGTCTTAAGAATTTCAATTTCAATGACCTTCTCACCTATATTCCAGAGCTTAATCTGTTGGATTGCAGGATAGACACTCAAAGTTTTGAGGCTCCTATAGATAGCTCAAATATGGAACCTGTGTATTGGCAACAGTTAGTAAGTATTATAGAAAACCAGTATGATCATTTTGATGGTTTTGTAGTTTTACACGGCAGTGACACGATGTCTTACACCGCTTCTGCAGTAAGTTTTATGTTAGAAAACTTGGCCAAGCCTGTGATTTTTACTGGGTCTCAATTACCTATTGGAGATTTGAGAACAGATGCAAAAGAAAATTTAATTACCTCCATACAACTAGCTGCTTTAAAAAAAGATAACAGCGCTGTTATTAAAGAGGTAGGCTTGTATTTCGAATATAAATTATACAGAGCAAACCGAACCACCAAGATTAATGCAGAGCATTTTGAGGCCTTCACCTCTTTAAACTATCCTGCATTGGCTCAAAGCGGTGTAAATCTTTCTGTAGATTATAATGCTTTGCTAGTTCCTACAGGCAAACCCTTGCTAGTTCATAAAGCACTGGAGCCAAAAATACTGCTGCTTAAAATGTTTCCAGGGATTACCCAGCAAATGGTGACCCATCTATTAGATGTAAAGATGTTTAAGGGGCTGGTTATAGAAACCTACGGCACGGGAAATGTAACAACCAAAAGCTGGTTTATTGCAGCATTAAAAAAAGTAGTAGACTCAGGCATTCCTGTTGTTAATGTAACCCAGTGCTCTGGGGGAAGTGTTGTAATGGGTCATTACCAGACCTCTGTAGCATTAAAAAATATGGGTATTATAAGCGGTAAGGACATCACCACAGAGGCGGCGCTTACAAAATTAATGTATTTGCTTGCCACCGATGACCTCCCGCTAGATTTTAAAACCCTTTTTGAAACTCCTTTAAGAGGAGAAATGAGTTAATATTTCGATTAAATTGTGCGCTGTGAAATATAAAATATTGTTTCTTTGCAGCACAAAAAAATAGAGAGGTGGCCGAGTGGCTTAAGGCGCACGCTTGGAAAGCGTGTATACGGAAACGTATCGAGGGTTCGAATCCCTTCCTCTCTGCAAGATTCTAACAAATATCTATAGGTGTCTATTTTTAAGATTACCGTTTATTTTTTTAATTATTGGCACACAAATTGGTGTTTTGTGTGTAGAATATTACACATTAGTATAGTAGTAATTAGTTAGTTATTAGACCCTATAGACATTTAGGGTGTATTAATTATCATAAAATGCAATAGCAACACTAAAATTCTTGTTTGGTACACAATTATTTTCATATCTTTAACCACTAAATTTAACTAAAAATTAAAATTAAACTTTAAGTCAATAGCAATGAAAAAATTATTTTCTATTATGGCAATTGCCGCACTTGTTTTTGCGGGATCATTCACAGCAAACGCTGCAGCGCCAACAACTTCAACCTCACTAGTAGCAGCATCTACCGTAACTCTTGTACAAGATGATGTATCAGAAGAGGTAGATAACAGAACATGGCACCAGAAACTAAAAGAACGTTTCATACAAGGGGGTCCTGGTTTTATGGGAATTGTACTAGTATGTTTAATACTAGGTCTTGCTATGGCAATTGAAAGAATTATATTTTTAAATCTTTCTACAACAAATACTCAAAAATTGGCTGAAAGTGTAGAAGATGCACTTAAAAGTGGTGGTGTAGACGCTGCAAAAGAGGTGTGTAGAAACACCAAAGGGCCTGTAGCATCTATCTACTATCAAGGTTTAGAGCGTGCAGATGAGAGTATTGAAGCTGCAGAGAAAGCAGTTGTAGCCTATGGAGGTGTACAGATGGGACAACTAGAGAAAAATGTTTCTTGGGTTTCTTTATTTATCGCCCTGGCACCAATGCTTGGTTTCATGGGTACTGTAATTGGTATGATTACAGCCTTTGATAAAATTGAGGCCGCTGGAGACATGAATCCTTCACTTGTTGCAGGAGGTATTAAAGTAGCCTTACTAACCACTGTATTTGGACTAGTAGTAGCTATTATTCTTCAAATTTTTTACAATTACATCATCGCAAAGATTGACAGTATTGTAAATTCTATGGAAGACGCATCGATCACACTTATCGATATGTTGATTGACTACAAAAACAAAAAATAATCTTTTAAAGAACCAAACAATGGGTTTACATAAAATTTCTAAAATAGTAGCTTTAGTTCTTGGTGTGGCAGGTGTCCTTTTATGGGGGATGTTGATGATAAAAGGAGATGAGGCTGTAATTGCTAGTGGAGGAGAAGGATTAGACTCTTTCTTGTTTGTAGCATACGTAACATTTGCGGTATTACTAATAACAGTTTTGATTTTTGTTGTTAAAGGGATCCTAGGCGGTGATGTTAAAAAGACACTTATGTCTATAGGTGCTTTCTTATTCATATTTGTTGTCTCTTACGTAATGGCAGATGGAGTAGAATCATTCACTAAAGATGGAGAACTGGTAACAGCTCAAACTTCAAGACTAATAGGTACAGGTTTATTTACCTTTTACATTTTATCTATAGTAGCTGTTATTGCAATGGCATTTAGTGGAGTGAAAAAATTAATAACTCGATAATATGGGAAGAAGAGCAACACCAGAGGTGAATGCTGGTTCTATGGCAGATATTGCGTTTCTATTACTTATCTTTTTTCTGGTAACTACTACCATAGAAAAAGACAAAGGAATTGCACGTCAATTACCACCAAAACAAGATGAGCAACCTCCAGTAGATATTAAAGAAAAAAACATTTTTGTTGTTACTGTAAATAAGGAAGATCAAATTCTTGCAGACAATGAATTAATGGATATACAAGATATTAGACAAGCAGCCATTTCTTTTTTAGATAATGGGGGTGACGGTTCTTGTGCTTATTGTAAGGGAGAAAAAGATCTTACCTCTTCAGATAATCCTGAGAAAGCTATTATCACTGTAAAGAGTGATCGTGAAACTTCTTACAAGACCTACATTCAGGTTCAAAATGAACTAGTAGCAGCCTATAATTTTTTACGAGATAGAGAATCTGAGCGTTTGTTTGGGTTTAAGTTCACGAAAGTGAAAAGTGCAATAGCAACGGGTGATTTCAAAGGAAATGAAGAAAAAGCTCAATTAAAACTAAAAGAAATTCAAGCGCTTTTCCCGATGAAATTATCTGAAGCAGAAGCAAAAAAATCTCAATAATAAAAAACAGTTTTATGTCAAAGTTTAATAAGAAAAAAGGCGGTGAGTTGCCGGCAGTAAATACAGCATCTTTACCAGATATTGTATTTATGTTATTGTTTTTCTTTATGGTAGTAACTGTATTGAGAAAAGATAATATGTTGGTGCAACAAAAGCTTCCTAAGGCAGATCAAGTTGAAAAACTAAAAAAGGATCGCTCTGTTTTTATTTATGCTGGAAAACCAAGTTCTCGATATAAAGAAAAGTTTGGTACCGAAGGAAAAATACAAATAGGAGACAAGTACACAGATATTAATTCTCTAGAATTCGCCCTTTCTGAGGCAAGATCAAAACTCATACCAGAACTTCAAGGGAAGGTTGTTGTTGGTTTAAAAGTTGATGAAGATACCAACGTAGGACTACTTCAAGATGTCAAAGAAAAACTAAGAGATCTAAACATGGTAAAAATCATTTACATCACCGCGCCAGGTAATGACGTGCAACAGTAAGTAATTGCTACCACACCATATAAACGCCTTTTCTATTTTTGGAAAAGGCGTTTTTTTATTTCACAAGCATTTAAAATTCGATTATATTTAACCCATGAGGCATAAGTGGTATTTTATGGGTTGTTTTTTGTGTGTAAGCGTTCTGTTTGCTCAAAAAGAGCTTGCCATGGATTCTTTGGATAAAAAATACAGAGAAGATCAATTTTATTTTGGGGTAACATACAACGCTCTTATTAATGCCCCTGAGCTTATAGACTCTCAAGGCTTAACAGGTTCTATTCATTTTGGTTTTACCAGAGACATGCCTATTAACAAGAACAGAAACCTCTCTATAGCTCTAGGTATGGGCGCTAGTTTTGATGAGTATGGTACAACACTCTTTATTGGAGAAGATGAGCTAAATCGCACGATATTCACCTCTTTAAGCACTACTGATGTTACTTATGACGTCAATAGATTTAGTACCGCGAGTTTAGAGGTTCCATTAGAATTTCGATGGAGAACTTCAACAGCCCAAAACTATAGGTTTTGGCGCTTTTATGCAGGCCTTAGACTTGGTTACACTTATTGGTATAAATCCTCTTTTAAACAAGATGGTACTACTGTGATACAAACAGATATTCCTGAGTTTAATAACATGCGTCTTGGCGCTACGCTATCAATTGGCTACAATACTGTAAATTTTTACGGTTATTATGGCATTACCCCTTTGTTTGATAATGCAATTACAACCAACGGCACACCAATTCAGATGAGTACTTTAAAACTAGGTCTTTTGTTTTTCTTTCTCTAAAGTATGCTTTTGTGTGGTGTTAGACCCAAAATCCAAATAGTAAAAACTGTGGGAGCCCGCCAATAATAAATCCAAAAAATAACTCTATCCCACTGTGAGATTTTGTGTGAATTCTTGAGCTAGCAACCAGACCATTTACAACACATAATAGCGATATACTTCCCAGCATGTTTATTTTAAAATGGAGGCTTATCCCTATTAAAAAAACAGTTACCCCTGCGATTGCCATTTGGTGAAGGCTCACTTTAAATTTAAATAATACCAAAATAAGTGCACTTAGCGATGTGGCTATAATACCCACGAAAAAATAATACAACTCTATATCTTGATAGGGCTTGAAGATTAATTTTACAATTAATAACATCAATATAACCTGTATCATTAGAGGGTATTTACGTTCTTTTACATCTACCAGGTGGATGCTAGATAGAACACCAATATTTTTGAGCATAAAAAATATAACAATAGGGGTAAAGGTTGTAAGAGTTGCAATAGCGTAAATGTTAGCCAGCATAATCTGGGGCTCTGTAAAACGTGGAGTGCTTCCATAATAACAAAGCACACCAAAAAGCGGCATTAATAAGGGATGGAAAATATAACCACAAACACGTAAAATTTGATTCATCAAAGCTCTTTTCTAAGGCGTGCCACTGGTAGCTCTAATTGTTCTCTATATTTGGCAACAGTACGTCTGGCAATTGGATATCCTTTTTCTTTTAGAATTTTAGCTAACTTATCATCGGTAAGAGGTTTTCTTTTATCCTCCTCACTGATGGTGATTTCAAGGATTTTTTTAATTTCTTTGGTAGATACATCTTCTCCTTGGTCGTTTTTCATGGATTCACTAAAAAACTCTTTTATGAGTTTTGTGCCATAAGGGGTGTCTACATATTTACTATTTGCCACCCTTGATACAGTAGAAATATCCATGCCAATAGTATCTGCAATATCCTTTAAAATCATGGGTCTTAACTTGCGCTGGTCACCGGAGAGAAAATAGGCTTCTTGTTGGTGCATAATGGCATTCATGGTCACAAAAAGTGTTTGCTGCCTTTGTTTTATAGCATCAATAAACCATTTGGCTGCGTCCAATTTTTGTTTGATAAATAAGACAGCTTCCTTTTGGGACTTTGATTTATCTTTTGATTCTTTATACCCTTTAAGCATATTAGCGTATTCTCTCGATACATGTAATTCTGGAGCATTTCTTCCATTGAGTGTTAATTCTAAAGTGCCATCAACAATTTGTATGGCAAAATCTGGCACAACATGCTCTACCATTCTTGTATTGCCTGAAATAGCTCCTCCTGGTTTTGGATTTAAACTTTCAATTTCAGCAATTGCCTCTCTTAATTGTTCTTCTGAAATACTGAATTTTTGAAGCAACTTTTTGTAATGTTTTTTTGAAAATTGATCAAAGCTATCATTCAAAATACTGTAGGCCAAAACTACGCTCTTATTTTGCTGTTTTCTTTGTAATTGTAATAAAAGACATTCTTGTAAATCTCTAGCTCCTACTCCTGCAGGGTCTAGTTCTTGCACTTTTTTAAGCACATTTTCTACAGCAGCTTCTTCTGTATATACATTTTGGGTAAAGGCTAAATCATCAACAATGTCTGCAATTTCTCTACGAATGTAGCCACTCTCATCCACGCTTCCTACTAAGAATTTTGCAATTTCTTTTTCACTCTCTTCAAGCCTATAGGTATTTAATTGTTGCATCAAATGCTGAGTGAAAGATTGCCCTGACGCATAGGGCATTTGTGTTTGCTGATCATCTGCACTGTAGTTATTTGCATTTAATTTATAGCTGGGGATTTCATCATCACTTAGATATTCATCTATATTAATTTCTGGAGTCTCGTCTATGTTGTCTTGGTAGTCATCATTGATATCTTGGTCAAATTCGTTGACCTCTTCTTTTCCTTTTTCTAGTGCAGGGTTTTCATTCATCTCCTGAGAGATGCGCTGTTCAAATGCCTGTGTTGGTAATTGAATTAACTTCATCAACTGTATTTGTTGTGGAGATAATTTCTGAGACAACTTAAAATTTAGAAACTGTTTTAGCATTGAAAAATGTTGTGAACCATAAAGTTAAAAAAAACCAGCTATATACAAAACGGTACAACGCTGGTTTTAATATACAAAATGTGTTTATATTATAGTTTTAGAACTCAGCGTTACCAGGTGTTCTTGGGTAAGGAATTACATCTCTGATGTTTCCCATACCTGTTACAAAAAGCACAAGACGTTCAAAACCAAGTCCAAAACCACTATGGGTACAGGTTCCAAACTTTCTTAGATCTAGATACCAGTATAATTCTTCCTCGCTAATATCCATAGCTTTCATCTTTTGTTTAAGAACATCATATCGCTCCTCACGTTGAGAACCACCTACTATTTCTCCAATACCAGGAAACAATACATCCATGGCACGAACTGTTTTTTCATCCTCATTTAAACGCATGTAAAAAGCTTTAATAGTGGCGGGATAATCAAATAAAATTACCGGACACTTAAAGTGTTTTTCAACTAAAAATCGTTCATGTTCACTTTGCAAATCTGCTCCCCATTGATCTATAGGATACTTAAATTTTTTCTTCTTGTTAGGCTTACAGTTCTTTAAAATATCAATGGCTTCTGTATAACTCACTCGTTTAAAATTATTATCTACTACAAAATGTAACTTCTCTCGAAGTGTCATTTCTTGACGCTCTGCCATCGGTTTGCTTTTGTCTTCCTGTATGAGCCTTTGCTCTAAAAACAGTAAATCATCTTGGCAGTTTTCTAAGGCATAGGTGATGACATATTTTATGAAATCCTCGGCCAGGTCCATGTTGTCTGCCAAATCATTAAAGGCTACCTCTGGTTCTATCATCCAGAATTCTGCTAAATGACGTGAGGTGTTGCTGTTTTCTGCTCTAAAGGTAGGCCCAAATGTGTAAACCTTTCCTAGCCCCATTGCAAATGTTTCTGCCTCTAATTGCCCACTTACAGTAAGATTGGTTTCTTTTGCAAAAAAATCTTCTTTGTAATTTACATTCCCTGTATCATCCAAAGGTGGGTTTTTTGGATCCAATGCACTTACCTTAAACATTTCTCCTGCACCCTCTGCATCACTTCCTGTGATAATTGGAGTATGCATATAGTTGAAGCCATTTTTTTGAAAATACTCGTGTACTGCAAAAGATAGTTTTGATCGCAAACGCATTACTGCACCAAAAGTATTGGTGCGCACACGCAGATGTGCTTGCTCACGCAATTTCTCTAGGCTATGACGCTTTGGAGAAAGAATGGTTAGTTTCACTTGTTCTGGGTCTGCAGTACCTAAGATATCAATAGAAGATACTTGTACCTCTAGTGTTTGTCCTTGTCCTTGACTTTTTACAAGCACCCCAGTAATCTCAACACAAGCTCCAGTGGTAATATCTTTAAGTTGGTCTTGGTTAAAATTTTCGAAATTAATGACACATTGCAAATTCTTAATAGTAGAGCCATCATTGACCGCAATAAAACGATTGCTTCTAAAAGAACGCACCCAACCTCTAATTGTAAGTTCGTTGATGGTAGGCTCTGTTTGTAAAACGTGTACTATTTCTGTGTGTTTCATAATCAAAAAATCAAGCGATAAAGATAGGTTATAAATAAGATATTTGAAATGAGTATTAACTATTTTAACTCCTGTTGCTCCTCTTCCATGTTTTCTGGTAAAATACCCAAGGATGGTTTTTTAAGGGTTTGCTTATTGGCTATACTCTTCTCAAGGGAAAGTAGTAGGGAGGGAAGCAATAATAAATTTGCTAGCATGGCAAATACAAGAGTTACAGAAACCAAACCACCCAGGGCTACCGTACCACCAAAACTTGAGATGGTAAATACAGAAAATCCAAAAAATAGAACTATGGAGGTATAAAACATACTTACCCCCGTTTCACGCAAGGCAGCATATACAGATTTTTTAATCTTCCAGTTATTGGCAATAAGTTCTTGGCGATATTTAGCTAAAAAATGGATGGTGTCATCCACAGAGATACCAAAAGCTATACTAAACACTAAAATGGTGGAGGGTTTTATAGGAACTCCCAAAAAGCCCATCAAACCGGCAGTAATAATTAAGGGCAATAAATTAGGTATCAATGACACCAATATCATTCTAAAGCTTCTAAACATCCAAGCCATAAAAACTGCAATTAGTAAAATGGCAAGGGAGAGGCTAATAATTAAATTTTTAACCAAATACTTAGTTCCTTTTTGAAATAGTAAGGCCTTGCCGGTAAAATTTACGGTGTACCTGTCTTCTGGAAAAATTTTAAGCGCTTTGGCCTTCAGATCCTGCTCAATTCTGTCAAAGCGATCTGTGCCGGTATCTTTCATAAAAGTAGTGATACGTGCATACTGCCCTGTACTATCCACATAACTTTCAAGCAAATTTGTGTTCTTAGTACTACTTTTAGCATAGCTTAAAATAAAGCTCCTCTCTTGGCTATTGGGTAATTGATAATACTCAGGATTGCCATTGTAATAGGCCTGTTTGCTGTATTTCACTAAATCTACCACAGAGAGAGATTTTGAAAATTCAGGGAATTCTTCTATGTAATCCTGAAGCTCATTCATGCGTTTTAGAGTAGCTAGCTTCATGACCCCTTTTTTGCGTTTGGTATCTACTAAAATTTCAAGGGGCATAATGCCTTTATACTCTTTCTCAAAAAATCTAATTGATTTAAAAAACTCAGCCTTTTTTGGCATATCCTCTACCAGCGATCCGGAGATTTTTATAGTATAAATCCCGATAATACTAACGCACAAAAGTGCGATAGAAATAATATAAATAGCAATACGGTTGTGACGCACTTTGTTTTCCATCCAGTCTACAAAGCGGTTGATCCAGCGTTTGTTTAAATGTTTTAAGTGCTTGTTTTTAGGCACTGCCATAAAACTGTAAATAATAGGGATGATAAGTAAACAAAGCAGGAATATGGCAAGAATGCAAATAGAGGCAACAATTCCAAACTCTTTAAGTAGC
>CAJWXC010000038.1 GCA_913048215.1 uncultured Flavobacteriaceae bacterium
AGTATAGTTGTGCTGCCAAAGTTTTATTGTGTGCTAGAACAAGGGTCGGTTTTTCTACCTCTTGAATCACATTTGCTACAGTAAAGGTTTTTCCACTTCCTGTTACTCCAAGAAGTGTTTGATATTGCTCTTTTGATTTAATACCATCAACCAATGATTTAATTGCCTGTGGTTGATCTCCCGTGGGTGTAAAATTTGAAACAATGTTAAACTTCATACACTGGCAAAAATAGCCAAATAAGACTATCAATTCCTTAAAATTACCCCAAAACAATACCTAAAACTAAACCTTTGAACTAAACCATACATGGTAGGTAAAAGATTGCTTAGTAGTTTACATATACATAGCCAATAATTGGAGTTGGCCACAATGGGTCATTTAATAGTAGCACATAATAATAAGTGCCAACAGGAACAAGTTTTTTTTCATACAACAAACCTGTGTTTGGAATGGCGTTCCAGAAGCCTTGTGAATTTCCTCCCCTGTAGATTAATGTACCTTCTCTAGAATATATTTTAAGCTCAAAGTTTTCATAGATATTTAGTAATCCTGAAATCTCAAATACATCATTAATACTATCTCCATTGGGAGAAAAGCCTTGAGGAACAAAAGGTGGACAATTTTCTGTGGAAATCCAAAAAGAACTCACAGCAAAGCAAACAGCCGTGTCCAGGCGTACAAAAATTTCTTGCACCATTGCTAAACTTTGGTAGCTTGAGGGGGTTGCAATGGCAAAGGTGCTTGACAGTGCATTTTCTTGGGAGGTATAAAAGCTTATTATATCCTCTGTATTTGTAGAAATTAACTCATTTTGTACCGTAAGATCAAAAACAGCACTATGAAAGCCTTCATTACACAATAGTAAATTTGGAAGTGGTGGTATAGGGTCTATGGTTAGAAACTCACCTGGTGCTATAAAATGATTATTGGTTTCATTGAGTTCTTCAACGATGCCTTGGTTAGTGCCTGTATCATCTACAGCAGCCAGAAAAATAAAACTATTTGTAATAGCGTCTTGTAATGCAATTTCAATAAAACCATCTTCACTAGCCCCAGTAGCAATAACATCTTGAGTTTGCGTTTGTGCTGCAAGTTGCCCGTCAATGTAAAATGCAATAGGGGTATTGCTTGGTAAAGGGGCAGTGCCAAGGGTGTTATAAACCGTGTAGTGCACCTTTAGAGATTCTTCTCTACAGATGTTCAAAGGGCTGTTAATTATTATGGTTGCATCTGCAAGTGAGCAATCAAGTACCGAAATAGTAAAAGAATCTACAAGATAACATTGGGTGTTGTCTGCTCTTACAAAAATCTCTTGCGGGTTTTGAATGTTTGTATAATTGGTTGGATTTACAATAGCATTTTGACTTGTGGTAGCATCTATAACAGATTCATAAAAACTAAGTAGTGCTTGGCTGTCTGACTGCACAACTCCTTGGGTTAGGTCAAAATGTAAACCAGGAATTACATTACAAAGCTCCAAATCTTGCAACACGCTTTGCTGTGGGAGCTCTAGAAGTGAAATTGAAGCAGTGTCTTGGTTGTTGTCTTCAATGATTTCATACACTGTACTTACCCCAGATCCATTATCATCTACAAACACATTGAGCTGAAAATCTGCTCCAATTTCAGAGGGTATGGTAATTGTAATAGTATTGCTTTGTTCTCCACCAATAGGTATTATAGCATTTGTTTGGCTCTGCCCAACAAGTGTGGTGTCTCCATAAAAAGCAATAGGTGTTCCGGCGGGAAGAGGGTCTGTGCAATTTAAATTGTATACTGTATAGGCAATTTCTAGATCTCTATCTCCACAAATATCACCTCCTTGAATGGTATCTATAGTTATAGTGGCATCTGGCAATTGAGAATTTAACACCGTTATTATAGTGTTGATCATCACAAAATCCTGCCCAGAGGTTAGGTCAATAACGGCGCTTGTATCTCCGGGGCTTATGTTATTTTCTATAGAATAAAAATCTATATCCATGTTGTATATAGCCTCATTTTGGGTAAAGCTGTTGGTACCATTAAAAGCATTATCTGCAGGGTTTAATGGTGGATTAGAAATAATATTTCCATTTATTTGAAGTGTTTCATTAACAGATAGTGATTGGTCTCCTTCCCAGGCTAGAAATCCAATCTTTGCCCCATCGTTGTCTAGTACATTTATATTTGATAGATTGATGGTAAGATTAGTATTGGTGGCAGAAACACTCTGTAGACCGTCAAATACCGTAACTTGATTTAAAGGCAACGTATTGTCCTGATAAATAACGGTAATTGCCCATCCACCAAAGTTTGTTGTGTTTTCACAATAGGGAGCAATACTATCTGTAAGGTCCAAATCTGCAAGGGTGTATAAGCCATTTCCAGTTGTTTGTAAAAGTGTGGTGACATCTGCAAAAGCGGCAAAATACACCAATCCATTGCTGATGGTTTCTGAAAAAGTTCTTTGGGCAGTAATTTGCTGATTGTTTAGTGTTACTTGAAAATCTCCTGTTCCAGATCCAGCCCAATACAGGTATGCAGCAATGATTTGTTGGTCTGCTTGAAGTTCAAAGTTTGCACTACTGGAGGTTAAAATCTCACAGGGTGTTGGTGGTACAGCACCTGTGTTTTCTCCGGTATTTAAAGTATTTCCAAATGCTAGATAATCATACTGGCCGTTAAATTGGGCAAAAACAGCTACTTCTTGTGCCACCAAAATCATTGGAGTGAACATCCATAGCACACAAAAAAAAACAAGAGATTTCATAGAGAGAATTACTATGCTAAATATAAGGTTTTTGCTCTTATATAGCTACATTATATTCACGTAGAGCATCATTTAAAGATGTTTTTCTGTTGGTGCTTTCTTTCCTTTTACCAATTATTAAAGCGCACGGTACTTGGTATTCTCCCGCTGGAAATTTTTTAGTATAAGATCCAGGTATTACAACAGAACTCGCTGGTATCACTCCTTTTGTTTCAACTGGGGATTGTCCAGTAACATCAATAATTTTGGTACTCATGGTAAGCACTACATTGGCGCCCAGAACTGCCTCTTTTTCTACACGTACTCCTTCTACGACGATACATCGTGAACCAATAAAAGCACCGTCTTCAATGATAACTGGTGCAGCTTGAAGAGGTTCTAACACGCCTCCTATACCAACCCCACCACTTAGGTGAACATCTTTACCTATTTGAGCACAACTTCCTACGGTAGCCCAGGTATCTACCATGGTGCCTTGATCCACATATGCGCCAATATTTACATAACTAGGCATAAGAATAACACCTTTACTTATATAGGCACCGTGGCGTGCAATAGCATTTGGCACCACCCGAATTTCTTTTTCTCTGTATCCTGTTTTTAAAGGAATTTTATCATGATACTCAAAAATACCCGCCTCTAAGGTTTCCATTTTTTGGATTGGGAAATACAAAACAACTCCTTTTTTCACCCATTGGTTTACCTTCCAGCCCTCTTTTGTTGGCTCTGCACAACGCAGTATACCTATATCACACAAACGCACAACTTCTCTAATGGCATCTATGGTTTTTTGTTGGTTTAATAAAGAACGGTCTTCCCAGGCTTTTTCTATTGTGTTTTGAAGGTCTTTCATGGCGTTTTTTCTGCTTGTGGTTTTTTTTATAGTATACAAATATAAACACCCTATTGATTAAATACACCATATCTAGCATACTATACTATAAACCTTTATTTTTGCACTATAAATGGGAAGAATCCTTGCTATAGACTACGGTAGTAAACGCACAGGCATCGCCGTGACTGATGAGTTACAGCTTATTGCCTCTGGCCTTACCACGGTTGAAACTCACGGACTCATGCCTTTTTTAAGTCACTATTTTTCTGAGCAAAAGGTAGATACTATTATAATTGGCGAGCCCACACAAAAAGACGGTACACCATCTGCTATAGAGGGAAATATTCAAAACTTTATTAAGGGATTTAGGGTTAAATTTCCGAGTATTGTGATAGAGAGAGTAGATGAGCGTTTTACTAGTAAAATGGCTTTTCAGACCATGATTGACAGTGGCTTGAAAAAAAAACAACGACAAAACAAAGCACTTGTTGATCAAATAAGTGCTACCATTATTTTACAACAATTTTTATATACTAAATAATTAGAAAATGATTTTACCCATTGTGGCCTATGGCGATCCTGTGTTGCGAAAAGAATGTAAAGATATCTCTAAGACATACCCTAATTTAGAGGCCCTTTTAGAAAACATGTATGAAACCATGTATGGCGCTAGTGGAGTAGGTTTGGCAGCTCCTCAGATCGGTTTGCCAATTCGGGTGTTTTTGGTGGACGCTAGTCCTTTTGCTGATAAGGATCAAATGGATGCTCAAGAACTAGCCCAGGTAGAGGGATTTAAAAAAACATTTATTAACGCAACTATACTAGAGGAGCAAGGGGAGGAGTTTGCTTTTAATGAGGGTTGTTTAAGTATACCAGATGTACGTGAGGATGTTTACAGAAAGCCAGATATTACCATAGAGTACTATGATGAGAACTTCACAAAGCATACCCAAAAATTTTCGGGTATTATTGCTAGAATTATACAACATGAGTACGATCATATTGAAGGAATTTTATTTACAGACAAACTCTCTTCACTGAAAAAGAGGATTCTAAAAGGTAGGTTAACCAATATTAGTAAAGGAAAAGCAACTGCAGATTACCGAATGCGTTTTCCTAATGCTAAAAAGAAACGTTAAAGGGTTGCGTATCAAAAAATTTCAAAACATCTTTGCACAAATACAAATAATAAAGAGTGTTGTTTGATCATTAGATTTTAACATCTCGCACTTAACTATTTTTCAATAATTATGAGTTTAGAAAAAGTATTATCAATTTCAGGAAAGCCAGGATTGTATAAAATGACCAAGCAAACACGTAGTGGTTTTTTGGCAGCGTCTTTAATAGACCAAAAAATAATTAGTGTTAGTGCAAGGCATAACGTTAGTTTACTTACAGAAATCGCTATTTATACCTTAACTCAAGAGGTGCCACTTCGAGAAATATTTCAAAAGATTGCAACCAAGGAAGATGGAAAACAAACCATTAGCCATAAAGTACCTAAAGTAGAATTGGAAGAATTCTTTTTTGGGGTTTTGCCAGACTATGATGAGGACCGCGTGTATCCTAGTGATATCAAAAAAGTGGTGCAGTGGTACAACCTTTTGGTAAAAAATGGATTTACAGACTTCTCTGAGCCACAAAGCGAGGAAGATGCCAATAAGGCAACAGATAAAAGCCCTGAGGATAAAAAAATAAAAAAACCGTCTCCTAAAAAGACGGGGAGTACACAAATTAACAAGGCGCCTGTGAAAGCAACAAAAAAAGCGGTTACTCAAAACAAAAAAGTAACCACTGCAAAGAAAAAATAAATTAAATTTTAAAATTTAGAAACCCTGTGTTAGACAATAACACAGGGTTTTTTTACATAAGTCCATAAAGTAGTATCCTTTTAGTATTTAAAAGGTGTCTAACCAAAAAAAATCCCAACCTTGAGGTTGGGATTTTAATTTATGGTTGGACCTGTTTAACCTTTAGGAGTATTGTCCTTTTTTTCTTCAGGTGTGTTTTCTTGTTTCTGCTCTGGGGTATTTTCTTCCATCTCTACTGGTGTCTGCTCTTGGTTTTCAGAAGGTGTCATTTCTGGTTGCCCCTCAGACATATTCTTCATCTCGTCTTCTATCATTTTATAGAATTGATCAATTTTTGGAAGAATTAATATTTTCGTTCTTCTATTTCTTGATCTATTTTCTGGTGTGTCATTATCAACCAGTGGAAGGTACTCCCCACGACCCGCAGCTATTAATTGTTCTGGCTTTACACCCAGGTCTTGTAAAACCCTTACAATAGAGGTAGCACGCTTTACACTCAAATCCCAGTTGTCTTGAAGAACACTACCGGTGTATGGTACATTATCTGTATGGCTTTCTACCATTGCCTCAAATTCTGGCTTACCGTTAATAACTGTAGCAACTTTTCCTAAAATTTCTCTAGCTCTTGGCGTTACATTGTAGCTTCCTGTAGCGAATAGCACTTTATCACTCAAGGAGATAAATACTACACTTTTCTCAACATTAATCTCGATGTCTTGGTCGTTGATACCAACTTCTTTTTTCAGACTGGTCACAAGAGCAAGTGTTACACTATCTTTTTTGGTAAGTGCATCTTGTAGTCTTGATATTTTAAGATCTTTTTCTTTTAAACTCTCCAGTGATTTTTCAAGATTTGTTGCTCCTTTTGTTGTTAAAACAGTCATGTCTTGAGATGTTTTAATAAGGTCTTGATTTGTTTTACGCATATCTTCCAAACGCTCCTCTAAAGATTGAAGTCTAGCAATTGCTGCAGCCTTATCTTTATCACAGGCATTTAAAAGCACTGTTGCGGTGTTTAATAAATCTTTATTTTTTTTGTAGTTGGACTCAAGTGCTTTGTACTTTTTTGACGTTACACAAGATGGAAATAGAAACATTCCGCAAGTGGCTAGGATAAGAAGTTTTTTCATGGTGAATTGGGTTTTATTAGTATTTAAAACAAACAAAATTTAAAAATATTGCCATTGGCAATTGGTTTTGTATTATTTTTTGTTTTGATTTAATGCGATAAAAGTAGTTTTTTTTCTGATGAAATACATCCAAACAATAGATTTTATTTGATAGTACCCGATCTTTTTTGGGTGTTTGTGTCTTTTTTTAAAAAATTTAGGCGCAAGACTATAAAAAGAAAGATGTGCTTTAAAAATTGCAATAAAATGAGAGGGTTTTCCTGCTATTAAAAATTGCCAAGCAGCCAATGCATCTAAAAGCATTCTAACAAAAAGTATTATCCAAACAGCAGCTTGAGTATTGTTTTTTAACATCACAAGCAGAGAGTTTCTGAAATTATAAAATGTCTTTTTAGGATTCTCTGCACCAAGGGTGCCCCCTCCAAGATGATACACTGTTGCGTTTGCTGTGTATTGAATACTTCCTCCTTGTTGTTGCATTCGCCAACACAAATCTATTTCTTCTTGATGAGCAAACAAATCCTCGTCAAACCCTCCCGCTTTTATAAAAGCTTCTTTTTTTAGCGCTAAACAAGCCCCACTAGCCCAAAAAATTTGGGTGGAGTCATTGAATTGTCCTGTATCTTTCTCTAAGGTGTTAAAGATTCGTCCTCTACAATATGGATAGCCTAAAAAATCTATATATCCACCACCTGCCCCTGCATATTCAAAATAATCTTTGTTTTTATAATCTAGTATTTTAGGCTGTACTGCAGCTATATTTTCTGCGCTTTGAAATGCCTCCAAAATAGGGGTTAGCCAACCTTTAGTAACCTCTACATCACTGTTTAAAAGTACAAATATGTCTTGTGTTAAATCTTTTAAGGCGTCATTATATCCTTTTGCGTAGCCTCCGTTTTGGTTGTTTTTAATAAGGTGTACAGCTTTATAGTGCTCTTGTATGTAGGCCACACTTGTGTCTGTAGAGGCGTTGTCTGCAATATATATGGTAGCTTGTTGAGAATATTTAAGCACACTTGGTAAAAATTGCTCTAAGAGTGCTTTACCATTATAATTGAGTATGACTATCGCTACCTTCATGGGTGTAAAAATACTAGGTTTATTTTTGATATTCTGGTAGAGTTTCTAAAAATGAATATCGCTGGTTTTGTAAATCCATTTTACAGTAATAATGATCTATACCATTTGTAACCATTAAAAAAGTACTTTGAAGGATCAAATTATAACGGGCAATTTGGTCAAAGGCATCTTGAGAAATTTTAATAGTATCTGCCTTACACTCTACCACAAGATATATACTACCATCTGGATTAAACGTTACGATGTCATAGCGTTTGGTGGTGCCGTGTAACTTGATTTGTTTTTCAACATTAATTAAAGATAGGGGTATATGAAGCTCTTTGACTAAGTACTGTATCGTATTTTGTCTTACCCACTCCTCTGGTGTGAGGACTATGAATTTTTTTCTAACAACATCAAAAATCAATGGTTTGTTTTCCCTATTTTTGAATCGAAATGAATACTGCTTAAAGTTGAGCTGCCGCATACAGTAAAAATAATCTTTATTGAAAGATTAGCTTTGCAAAAACTACTTAACTTGTGTTTAAATTGCTAACATTTCACCTCTATTTATGTCTGCACAAGCAAAAGAAATTGTAAAAAATATAAAACAAGGTAGTATATCTCCCATCTATTTTTTAATGGGTGAGGAAGCCTTTTATATTGACGCCATTTCAAACTACATAGAAAAAAATGTGTTGGATGAGAGTGAAAAAGGTTTTAATCAAATGGTGTTATATGGCAGAGATGTAACCATAGATGATATTGTAAGTAATGCCAAACGCTACCCAATGATGGCCCAAAGGCAAGTGGTGATTATAAAAGAAGCGCAAGAGCTCTCTCGAACTATTGAGAATTTGGTAGCCTATGTTGAGAATCCTCAACCCACTACAGTATTGGTTATTTGCTACAAATACAAAAAACTTGATGCTAGAAAAAAACTAAGTAAGGCTATTAAAAAAGCGGGTGTTTTGTTTGAGAGTAAGAAACTCTATGAAAATAAAATTCCAGATTTTATAGTGGCAACACTGGCTAGCAAAGGTTATACCATTACCCCAAAAGCTTCCTTGATGTTGACAGAGTTTTTGGGTACAGATCTTGGGAAAATAAACAATGAACTCCAAAAATTAAAGCTTATTGTTAAGCCGGGCGCTCAAATAACGCCAGAGATTGTAGAACAAAATATAGGTATTAGTAAAGACTTTAATAATTTTGAATTACAAAAGGCTATTGGAGATCGTAACATTCAAAAGGCCTATGCGATCATTCAATATTTTGGACAAAACCCAAAGAACAATCCTATTATTATGACCGTCTCTTTGCTATATAGCTTTTTTGTTAAATTGTTAAAGTATCATGCTGTTTCCAATAAAGCAAATGCGGCCAAAGCTTTAGGTGTGAGTCCTTATTTTATAAAAGATTATCAAGTAGCTGCCCGTAATTACCCGATGAAAAAGGTGAGTGTAATTATTAGTGCTATTCGTGATATTGATTTAAAAAGTAAAGGAGTAGGGGCATCTAACACCCCTCAGGCAGACCTTTTGAAGGAATTACTAGTTGCTATTTTTAATTAAAAAGGCTAATCCACTCTATTTTCATCGAAAGCAGAGGGCAATAGTTTAGGGATAAACTTTACCAGTAAAGGCAATAAAATTGCACCCCCAGGAAGCAGGAAGATGGTCAATGAAGGAATCGTTTTACAGATATCCAACAGCTGTTCTTTTACCTTGTTTTTTTCTTCTTTTGATAATTCTCTGTAGGTAGACACTCCAAGTAGTTTTAATAATTCACCACTTTCTTGTAATTCTTTTTGTAATCTATCTTTATTTCTAACAATAAGTCTTTTGACAGTACCTGTTGATTGGGTGTAAAATTGTTTGATTGGCGTTGCATACTCAAACAGGCTTACTTTTTGCGTAGAATTTAATGTGAATGCTTTTATGTTCTCAATGCTTTTTTGGACCATATTTTTGTCTAGCTGGAGGCTACTGGCCAATATTTTAAGATATGTGTGGTCCTCGGGGTCTAGGGTAATATTCTCCCATACCGCAAGTGTGCTAAGGTCCAAAATATATGTTCTAGCTTGGATAGAAAATCCACTAAAATCCTCTATGCTATTTGCTGTTTCTAGGCTTTGTTGAGAATTTTTATACTCAGGGGTAGCTTCAAAAAGAGATATAAGCATACTGTCATACTCTGTTTTTTCTTGCTTTGCATTTAGTGATTTAAAACAGCACAGCATGGTTTGAAGTTCTAGGTTTTTTATAAACCCTTTACTGTCAATTTGCTCAGATAGCCAATGCTCAAAACCTAAAACATCTATATACAGTAGCGCATAGGTGAATAAAGAGACCGCATTTGTTTTATGTACTGTGTTAATTTCCTGGAGTCTTTTGGATAAAATATTCTCAAGATTGGAAGTTTCAGAGTTAGAAAAAGTAATGGCCTGTAGAAAACCTGTTTTGGCTTTGTCAAGGGCTTTATAGTATAAAACAATAGTGCTAATTATCTCTTGAGGGGTTTGCAAGGGACTGTTGTTGATGCCAATGTGAAGCAGGGCATGAAATAAGTTAACTTTGGTGCATTCTGCGTGAGAAAGTACAAGGTCAATATCATGTTTTATAATAAGACTATTTGCATTTCCGTATAAAAAGCCTGTGGCTTTTAACTGATTGTAAAAGGCATCTTTTGAAGTTGACTGTAATGCTATTACCTCCTGTTTATAGGTGCTTAAAAATTTTTTTATCCAATCTTGTGCAGAAGGGTTCATTTATGTGCTACATTTAAAAATTACATTTTACCTTTATAGGCATATAAAATATCAAAAGTACTTTTACTAAAAAGTATCTTTTTTATTAAAACTAGTGGGTGTACATTTGTTACTAGTTGGGTAAAGAAAACAATATAATTTTTTAAAAACTAAATCCATTATGAAAAAAACAAAACTATTTTCTGTCCTAGGGGCAATAGGGTTTGCCTGTTTCTCTGTTTTTTTGATTTCAGCAGATCATATTGATGCTCCAAATGTAGCAGCAACTTCTGCAGATATTGCAGATTTCTTTGCCTTTGAAGGGAACAGTCCAGACAATACTGTTTTGGTGGCTACCTTGCAAGGACCGCTCGCTCCTATGGAACAAACAAGCAATGCAGCGTTTGACCAAGACATAGTTGTTACCTTTAATATAGACAATACTGGAGATTTTGTTGAAGATTTAGTGATTCAAGCAATTAAAAGAGGAGATTCTATGTATTTCTTTGGGCCTGTAGCACCTCTTCAGACAGGTGCCCAGACCAGTATTGTTACCACAGCTACAAGAACAGTTGTGAAAGTATCTGATATTGACTCTGTAGAAACAACTTCAAATAATGGGATGCAGGTGTATGCTGGCCCTAGACGTGATCCTTTTTATTTTGATTTTAATAGGTACAATTTGGTGAGTAGTGGAGCAGTTGCCCCAGAGGGTTTTTTGCCACCCCAAGATGCCAGTGATTTCTTTGAAGATTTAAACGTATTGGCCATTGTGGTAGAGGTGCCAAATTCTATGCTTGGAACGGCGCCTACTCATGTAGCAATAGCAGAAGGTTATCTGCCTGTGGGATCTGCTCCAGATGCATACAATATTTGGGTAACTACAAGCAGAAAACAATAATTATATCACATTAATACACTGATTATGAAAACATATAAATTAAACCTATTATTAATTGCCATTTTTACTTCTTTAGTATTTGTGCAATGTGTAGATGATGACGATAACGGAAATATATTAAACGATGCTACTTGTGATGATGGTATTCAAAACGCAGATGAGACGGCTATTGACTGTGGAGGATCTTGTGAGCCTTGTGATGGTGCTTTAGATTTCTCCGGGACTTATGACCAACAGGACAGTATGGGTCGCCCAGCTATCAATACTGTTTTTAGCGCCTCTGACGCTGTAAAGAATTTGTATAATAAGGTACCTCCTTCTCTAAGAGCAACTTTGCAAAGTGAAGATGGGCAAACACAATTGTTTCAAGTAGCCTTTCAAAACCAATTAGAGGCCTATCATGATGTATATGCGGTAGCTTTAGGGCTTGATCCAGATACGGTTAATTACCAAACAAACATCCTTGGTCTTGATGCTACTGGTTTTACAACATTACTAGCAAATTTTGACGCCCTTCAAGTTGCCCCTGTTGGTCAAACGGTATATTATGACCCTGCTACAGGTTTGGCCCTCACTGGAAGAGCCTTAGAGGATGATGTTATTGATATTTCTCTTACGCTGCTTTTTGGAGGTGAAGATGGCCAAAGGTTTAATGGCGAAAACGACAGCCCTTTGCTCATATCAGATAATGTGTCTATAGGTACAAGAACCTATGGTGATTTTCCATATTTAGAGGCGCCAGTAATGATGAATTAATAGTTAATGTTGGCTTTACACATTTGATCATTTTACCATGAAAAACATATTTGCATGTATTTGCTTTAGCCTTTTATTGCTAGCCTGTGATGGCAGGGGTGATACAGATATTAGATTTGCAACAAATCCACAAGATTATACTGCTTTTTTAAAGGCAAACCCGATAAAGTCTTACACAGAAGCTGTGCAAGAAAAAGAATTCTGGTCCAAAAGGTTAGGGGCAGATTCTACCGGAGTTGGTGACTTGGGGCCACTCGCTGGAGCGTATTCTAAACTTTTTGAGACAAGCGGTGATATAAAATACCTTAAAGATGCAGAAAAGGTGTACAAAAAAGCCATTACTGTTTCTTCTGTGAAAATACAGGACGGTTATAAGAGAGCATTGGCAAAAAACTATATTAGCCAGCATCGTTTTAAAGACGCAATTATATTATTAGAAGAAAGTTATGCAGGTATTTCAAACAAACACGCAACACAGCTTTTGTTGTTTGATTGTTATTTGGAGGTTGGTGCATACGCAAAAGCAGAACAATTATTAAAAACTTTAGAAAATATAAATCAGTTTGATTATCTCATTAGAATTTCTAAATGGAGTGATCACAAAGGTGATGTATCTGCAGCTATTGGATATATGGAAAAAGCCCTAGGCATTGCAAATTCTAGAAATAATACCTCTCTAAAAATTTGGGCCAATGCCAATATTGCAACTTTTTATGGACACCAAGGTGAAATCGCAAAATCCTATGATTATTATCTAAAAACACTTGCCTTGCAAGCAGACCATCACTATGCAAAAAAAGGGATTGCTTGGATTTTATACTCCAAAGAACATAATACAACCCAGGCTAGTGTAATTATTGATCATTTATTAAAGATTCACAAGGTGCCAGAGTATTATTTATTAAAGGCTGAAATGGCAAGTTATCAAGGTGATTTTGTGCAAAGTAAGGAGCATATGCAGCAGTTTTTTACTCTGGCAAACAACCCTTTATATGGTGAAATGTACAACACACATAAAATTATGGCCCTAGTTGAGGTTGATCCTCAAAAAGCATTAGAATTGGCCAAAAAAGAGGTAGATAATAGGCCGATCTCGCAGTCCTATCATTTGTTGGCATTGGCCCAACTGGCTTTAAACCAAAAGCAGCAGGCGCTGTCAACCATTACAAATCATGTAGATGGTAAAACAAGCGAGCCAATGGCCTTATTTCATAGCGCCTTGGTCTATAAAGCTAATGATATGCAAGAAAAATTGGGCCCTTTAAAAACAGCATTATTGCCTGCTAGTTTTGAGCTTGGACCTATGGTTTACAAAAAGGTGCTGGCCTTATAAAACACTTTTTAATTAATTCAATTTTCGGTGTATTGAATTATTTTGGAGCCCATAGGAGTGAAGTAACACTATCTTGAGTCGTATAGCTTATTCAGAATATCTTAACTCTTTTGCTCTTTGTTGAAGTAAACTAGGTAGTAATACATTTGCTTTTCTTCATCCCATCCTTTTTCTACAAACTTATCTGCACTTTCTGGATTTATAAAATCTAGTTTTATTTGTACGTTAGTATCAAGACTAATTACATTTTTTATTTTTTTTCTAGCTGCAGTAACAGCGGTATTTGCGATAGGAAATGTAGTTAAATCTTCAATTTTATATTTAGGAGCGCTCTGGTTTTTGTAGTGTTTAAATTCGGGAATTAAATCTGGATTTTCTATAACATCGTCCATGAAATTACCCTCATTAAAAGTATCGTTTTTGGCAAAATGGTTTACAGCACGATTCATAAACAATACTTCTTCTTTTTTATCCTCTGCAGGTAGTACCACGTCTTTTGCAAAATTTTGACAAAATTTCAAGTATTTTTTGGTGTAGAAATTATCATCCTCAAACGCTTCAACCCCTAAAAATCCCTCTAGCCAATACTTTGCATCATATCTATTACTATCTACAGATAATACTTTATATCCCTGCTCTTTCTCTACATTAAAGATAATACACCCTTTGTCTAGCTTGCTTAGACTAACTCCTTGCTGAAGGTGAGCTTTAATTTGATGTTCCGTTTCAGAAAATTGAAGGAAATCTTGTTTTAGCTCAGATTTAAAAATACCTACCGCATTTACTTTTTCATTATCAATTTGCAAATTTTCTAGATAAGCAACATACACCTCACCACTTTTAATGTGCTGATGTGTTGATTGATCATACAAGTGCTGTGTGATTTTTTTACTTTGTTGGTGTACACTCTCTGGATCCTCAAATATTTTACTGGCACAATTAAAAAGTTCATGAAATTCTAAATCTGCCTCACTTGCAAAATGAAAATAGTTTTCTTCCTTATCTCTAAAAGGTTTTAAAAAGTATTCTTTTAGTAGCGGAGTAATCTCGTCATCCATCTTATACACATCATCAGAGAGCAGTATAGGTTCGCTTTTACTTTTGTTGCCAACACGATGTATAGATAAACTAGCAATGTGGGTATTAAATAAGTTGATCATAAAATAAAGTTGTGGTATTTAGCCTTTTTGAAGGTAAAAATGCTGGAGATAATAGGCCCATTGCTATGGGTGTGGCTCCAACTATTCTTTAGTTTTTTTTTGTTAATTTTTAGTTCCAGGTCTCATCAAAATCTAGATCCTCATAGTCATCACCGCTGCCATATTGATTGTCCTGGAATGTATCATCACCGTAGATATCATCCAAATCTCCATCTGTAGACTCCCCAACAAACTCGGGATCTATAGCTTGGTCAGGGATTTCACCTTGTGCAAACATTAAATTAGGATAGGTAATTCCTACCTGTTTTTCTACAACATCGGCCAGCTCTATAATAAAAGTCCACATAGATAGAAAATCATAAATATAAACAAGATTTCTATGCTCTTTAGAAACCACTTGGCTTAGTTGGGTGTCTGCCATGGTACGTGTTGGCTCACCGCCATCACTCATATCAAAAAGTGGGATTTCTTGTCCTTGTTCCCATTGGTCATTACTCTCATAAAAAGAGGCAACCTCTTGACCATCAAATCCGAAGGCTTGGGTAATGGCATTATGAAAATCCTCAAAGCTAGCGCTGTGTTCGATTTCTATATCACGGTACACTTCATCTTGTGAATTTAAAATGGCTCTAAAACGATAAATCATATACTCTTGTATTAATTTTTAAAGATATTATGTTGCTTTTTATTTACTATATCTGTGCAGGGTAAAGGTCATGCTTGCCAGTAACAAGAAAGCCGTAACTTGGTGCAATACTCCTAGCCAAACCGGAACAAACAACACCAAAGTAAGCACTCCTAAAACAAACTGTACTCCAACTAGAATTAAAAGTACATTGATTCCTCTTTTTTGTAATAGGGTAGGAGTGTTTTTTCTTGCCTTAAACCATATAAGGCCAATACATCCAACCACAAGGTAAGCCAAATAGCGATGTACAAATTGCACACCACTTTTGCCCTCTATAAAGTTTTTATACAATGGCTCTTGTTCTGTGGTTACAGTAGTGTGTATAAGCTCTCCATCATTCATAAGCGGCCAGTGGTTGTGAATCCAACCTGCATCTAAACCTGCAACAAAGGCTCCCCAGATAATCTGAATCACGAGTATTACAAGCCCCACTCTAACTAGATTTCTAAAACTGGTGTTTATCTGCTTTTTTGAGGGATATATTAAATCTAAGGCTACCCAAAAGGTATAAGCAAATGTCAAAAACGCTGTTGTTAGGTGCATGGCGAGTCTGTAATGACTTACATCTGGTCTATCTACCAGGCCGCTTTTTACCATATACCAGCCCAGAAAACCTTGAAAACTTCCCATAAACAGTAAAATCACACATTTTTTTATAGTGGCTTTTGTAAGTTGTTTTGTAGCTAAGAAATATAAAAATGGAAGAAGAAAAACAAGTCCTATCACGCGCCCAATAACACGGTGTATCCATTCCCAAAAATAAATGTCTTTAAACTCATCTAAGGTCATGTTATAGTTAAGTTTTTGATACTCTGGGTATTGTTTGTATAAATCAAAGGCTTCATTCCATTGCATGGCATTTGTTGGAGGAATGGTACCAGATATTAGTTTGTAGTTTGAGATAGACAAGCCAGAATGTGTTAGGCGAGTAATACCTCCTACAATTACCATAATAAAAATTAGCACACAGCCCGTTAACAGCCAGTAGATCACTTTTTTATTGTCTTTCATACAATTGTTTTTAATCCTAGTTTTGCTCCTTTTTCTAACATAAAAGCTTTTGCAGGCTCATACTCATTAGGTATTTCACCTTCTAAGATGGCTTCTTTTATGGCATCCTTAATTTGTCCAATCTCACGGCAAGGAGATAACCCAAAAGTTTTCATGATTTCTTGCCCACTTACTGGGGGCTGAAAATTACGAATA
>CAJWXC010000039.1 GCA_913048215.1 uncultured Flavobacteriaceae bacterium
GGATTACCTAGCCATTAGAGGGGGATCTAATGGAGGGCTTTTAGTTGGGGCCACGATGACACAACGACCAGATTTAATTAAAGTGGCTCTTCCTGCCGTTGGCGTTTTAGATATGTTGCGGTATCATACCTTTACAGCTGGAGCTGGTTGGGCTTATGATTACGGCACCTCACAAGACAGCAAAGAGATGTTTGAATACCTAAAAGCATATTCTCCGGTACATAACGTAACTCCTGGCACAAAGTATCCTGCAACTATGATTACCACTGGAGATCATGACGATAGAGTGGTGCCTGCACATAGTTTTAAATTTGCTGCAGAATTACAAGAAAAACAAGGAGGTAAGGCGCCTGTTTTAATTAGAATTGAAACAGATGCTGGACATGGAGCAGGAACTCCGGTAAGCAAAACCATAGCACAATATGCAGACATATATGGCTTCACTTTATATAATATGGGCTACAAGGTATTGCCAAAAAAGATTAATGAGGGCGTAAAGCAATAACGCAATTTAGCCTAAAATAAAGTTATCTATCATTAGCAAGGTGCTCTTGTGATAGGTAGCTTTTTTACCCAATTATTTTTATGTTAGACCTAACTATTAAAGAATTTTCATACCCAAATACTCCAGAGGTTTTAATATTACAAGGCATCAAATTCTTCTTAAAAGAGGGAGAGCATTTAGTGATTTTAGGAGAGAGTGGTTGTGGCAAATCTACCTTATTGCACCTTATATATGGCCTTATTCATCTAGAAAAAGGGAAGATATTCTGGAAAAAAAGACAGCTATTGGGGCCTCAACACAATATAGTTCCTGGTGATCTTGCTATGAAATTAGTAGCGCAAGAATTTAATGTAATGCCCTATATTTCTGTTGCAGAGAATATCGCCACTCACTTAAGTCGAAATAACAAACAACAAGATGCGGCACGTGTAGATCAGCTTTTGGAAGTGGTAGCGCTTCAAGAACACAAGCATACAAAGGTAAAAAACCTCAGCGGTGGACAAAAGCAACGAGTTGCACTGGCAAAGGCGCTTGCAAACGCCCCCGAAGTAATTCTTCTAGACGAGCCCTTTAGTAATATTGACACCTTCAGGAAAAATAAACTACGGCGTAATGTGTACGGCTATTTAAAAGAAAACAATATTACTTGTATCACTGCCACCCACGATAGTGATGAGGCATTGGGTTTTGCAGACACTATACTTATGCTGCAAGATGGTAAAAAAGAAATGATGGGGAGCCCACAAGAAATTATTTCAAATCTTAAAACACCTTATCAGGCTGGTTTTTTTGGAACTGGATCTATAATTGATACCAGTATTTTTAAAGGCGTTAAAAAGGGAGAGAGGCAAACTGTGTTGCCTCATGAGTTAAAAATCTCAAAAACACCTACCGCTATTTATGGTTTGGTTTTAAAACAATACTTTAAAGGTCATTTCTACGAGGTAGAGGTAGATACGTCACAGGGCGTTTTATTTATAAATCACCCTATAAAACTAGAAGAAAAAACAAAGGTGTATATAGATTTAGCATAAACCCTAGAGATTGACTGCTCTTTGTTTTTAAAACAAGCCCCATGAAATTTTTAATACAAAAATTATTATCAGCGCAGAGCATGCCTGGATAATATGATCGTGCTTTAGATTTTTAAAATAGAACAGCGCCGTTTGAATAAGTGTTAGAAATACGCACACAATTAGTAATTGACCTAGCTCGATTCCTATATTAAAACCCACCAAAGAAGCTAGTAAATTCTCATCTTCAAAAAAGGCCATTTTAAGAAAATTTGAAAATGCTAAACCGTGTATACAACCAAAAAAAAGCACCATAGCATACAACAGTTTGTAATTGATTTGTGTGGGTTTGTACACTTTAAAAAAGTTGTTGACACAGGTTATAATAATTGTAATAGGTATCAATTTTTCTATAATATCACGTTGCACAGAAATAACATCATAGATAGAAAGCACTAAAGTAATACTATGACCTACAGTAAAAGCGGTTATAAGCAGGGCTAATTTTTTCCAATGGGAGCGGTTAAAAAAAACAGTAATGGCTAAAATAAAAAGCATATGATCAATGCCGTCTATATCTAATATATGCGATAGCCCTTGTTTAAAAAAAAGCACAAATGTTTGCATCATACAATTGATTTGATTCGGTAGGTAGTATCCCTAAAACAAAAAGTGTCACCAACTTGTTTTCCAAATAATAGTTTGCCAATTGGAGTTTGTAACCCTATACAATAATACGTGGTATTTTGATGAGTGACAACACCCAGGGAGATACTTAAAAAAAACACCCCTTTATTGGTGCTCACCAAACTTCCCAGATGGGCATTGGAGGCTGTTTTGGTAGGATTGATTTTGTAGAGTACTTCAAGTGTTTTCTCTATTTCTACCAACCGTTCACCTGCCTGTTCTCTGTCTATTTGTAACATGGCCCTTGCGGTTTGGTGCTTATCTCCAGCACTACTTTTTGTGTCATCATCTAAAGAGGCAACAATACTCTTTATTTTATCTTGTACAATTGTGTATTTATGCATTATTTGCTGTTCACAAGATAAAAGTAAGTCTTCCTTGATTTTTATTGAGCTCATTGGTAATAATTTAAACAACTAGCGCTGCTGGTTTTTTAAGGAAAGTGCTGCAAGTTCTTGACCAATACTACTTCCAATGGCAACACCCATTCCTCCCAAACGAACACCACAGCAAACATTGGGGTATACTTGTTTTACGATGGGCTTTTTTTGAGTTCCAACCCCCATAATACCACTCCAGCGAGTATCTATCTCAAAGGGGGTTTGTGGTAATATCGTACTTTTTAATAGTTGTTCTAGGCGGTCTTGTATGATGGGGGTTAGCCCTGTTTGAGAAGTGTTTTCTGTTTGAAAGTCAAGGTTTCTTGCGCCTCCAAATAAAATTCTATTATCAATGTTTCTAAAATAATAATACCCGCAGTCAATATGAAAAGTGCCTTTGATGGCAAGGTCTTTAATAGGCTTGGTGATGAGCACTTGAGCTCTTGCAGGTGTTACATCTTCTTGCAAAAGCTCTGCAGCAAACCCATTGGTTGCTATACAGATGTTTTTTGCCTCAACGGTAAGCGAGCCAATGGTAAAAGTCGGCAATAAATTCTTTTGCGAGATGGCCTTAACCGAGGCGTTGTTTAGTATCAAAATCCCTTTTGATGAAGCTTTTTCAAGTAATGCTGTCATCATTTTTCCGGTATCTAGTTGCCCTTCGAATTTATTAAAAATTGCTTTAGGGGCTACATTTTTAAAGCCAAAAGGAGTGTCAACCAAAGCAAACACATTGTCATTAAAAATTGGATACAGTAGCTCATTGATAGCGTCTAAATTTTTAACACACCTATCAAGAACAGCGCTATCTGTATCTGGAAAAAGTTCATAGCCCCCCAATTGAGTATAGGCAATTCTCTGGTCGGTAAGCGATGCTCTGAGGGTAGAAAGGCCTTTAAGGCGCTCAGAAATAAGTGCAACCACCTGCTCAGGAGAATGTGTAGTTAAATCCTGTAGTATTTCGGAGATGCTACCAAAACAAGCAAATCCTGCGTTTTTTGTGCTAGCGCCACTGGGTAACATTCCTTTTTCAAACACTACAATTTTTGCCTTTGGATGACACTCCTTTAATTCTAGTGCGCAGCTAAGACCAACAATTCCACTGCCAATAATAGCGAAGTCTATATTGGTAAACCATGAGGTGTGTTCCCAGTAGGATAGATTCATAAATTGTGTTATATTTAAACTTGATTGCGTAAAGCTATTTGTTTTATAAATTTAATTACATTCTGATGAAAATCAACTACAGACTATTACTTGTTTTTATTTTATTCTCTTTTTTATCATATTCTCAACAACCAGGAGATGAAATTGAAATTCAAACCATAGAATTTGACGGCTACCCTGTAGGAGAGGGATGGCTTGCTCCAAGAGAAGGGTATTTTGATTTTACCTCTTTAGAAGGGCTTGATTTTGAAAAAGTATACATTAAATACAAGCTAAAGTGTGACCCAACTCAAAATCCAAATTGTGGTGAGTGGGATTACCTGTCTTACTTAAAAGTTATTGAGCATACAGGCAAAGGCCTGCATCCTAATTATTACGTTGGTGGCAATGGAGGATTAACCCCAGATAGTTTTTCATACATGAACAACACTGCCTGGAGCTACACTCCCAGGTATGAGCAAAGCATTGTTTTTGATGACCCATCATCGCTCTCTGCTTATCAAATAGGTAATGGTGCACAAGAAATCCAAAATCCTTTTAACGCCTCTTTGGAAGATTCTCAAACGCGATATTTATTCCGGCAATCTGAGCTTGTGGCCTCTGGCTTAACTCCTGGAGATATTACAGGAATGCAGTTTAACATTCTTGATACTGGGGGAGAAATGCAACATCTTAGAATAGGCATAAAAGCCACCACCCAAAATGAATTACAAGAAAATGAAATCATCACAGATTTTGTAGAGGTGTTTGCCAAAGATTATGCCTTCAGCGGTACTGGTTGGCAGCATATTGATTTTCCTTCTTTTTTTAGTTGGGATGGGTTTTCAAACATCATAGTAGAAGTTGCTTTTACCGGGAAAGAAGGTGCTAGTGCAGTTTCGCTTAGTGGTGAGGCCTACCCTTGGGGCTGTACCTCACAAGCCTCAACCACAGACGCGTACTTTAATTTTAATGGACCTGATAAACTAGCAGTACCTACCACTAACCTAACAGATATAGAAAATGAAGTTACTATTTCTTTTTGGCTAAACGGAAATGGAGAGCAACCGCAAAACGACAGTGTTTTTGATGTCCATGATGAAGATGGAAATAGGGTGCTAAACATTCATCTGCCATGGAGCAATCAAAGAGTCTATTGGGATGCAGGAGATGCAACTGGGTATGATAGAATAGACAAAGAAGTGGATGACACCGATCAGTACAAAGATGTCTGGAACCATTGGGCTTTTACCAAAAATGCAACTACTGGGGTGATGAATATTTACCTCAACGCAGAACTATGGCACACCGGGACAGGTCTTAATAGGGCTATTGGCACCATCGCAGATTTTAACCTTGGTAGAGGACAATGGAATGCAGATAATTTTTATGATGGCAAACTCGATGATTTCCAAATTTGGTCTACGGAGCTAGACCCTGTAACTATTGCAAATTGGATGTATAAAGAGGTTGATGCCTCACATCCAAACTACTCTGCCCTTAAAGCAAATTATACCTTTGATCAAATCACTGCAGATTATAAAACTCTTGAAGGGGTTTTAGGACAGCAAACACCTCTTTACGGGGTTCCTCAATTAAAAAGTTATAATGGTGCCCATTTTAAAAACTTTAACGGCTCTTCTACAAGACCAAATGTTAAGTTTAATAGAAATAGTTCAACGTATACCGTAAACTCTGAGCTAGTGATAGACTCCATTGCTAAAGGGAAAGTAATGGTAGAAAAATACGTGCAAGAAGTGGTTGGTGAAATTCCTATTTTAGATGAAACTATTTATGTAAATCCAACGTATTATAATAACTACCAATACGACGCCAATCTGGTTGCCACAGATTCTACAGCTGTTGCTGCAGATAATACTCTTGTCTTGGAACAAATAGAATACAACACCACAGTCCCTGGAGAAGAGGTGCTTGTGCCTTGGGAGATTGGTCGCTATATAACTCCTTACGGAAATGGGCTTTCTTTGGGTGATGATGGCTGGACATGGATTTTTGATGTTACCGATTTTCAACATCTTTTTCAAGGAGATGATGTACATATAAGGGCGGGTAACTTTCAAGAATTGCTTGACATGAAAGTCGTTTTTAAAGTAGGTACACCATCTAGAGAGCTGCTGGGTATTAAAAGTCTGTATTCTGGAAATTATAGCTTGAGTAATTTTGATGATGTAGTTGTCAATACTACCGTAGCATTAAATCCTGAGGCAGAAATGTTTTCTGTAAAATCTACCCTCACGGGACATGATTTTGGGAGTGGTAACAATTGTGGTGAATTTTGCAACAACACACATAAAGTCCTTGTAAATGGTGAAGAACAATATAGTTGGCAAATTATGCAAGAATGTGGTGAAAACCCGCTCTATCCTCAAGGAGGAACCTGGATGTATGATAGGGCTGGTTGGTGCCCAGGAGCACCTGCAACGGTCCAAAATTTGGACGTAACACCCTTTATCAATGTTGGGGTAGACACCACAACAGACATAGATTACAACATAGATCAAGATCCTTATGGAAATTATGTGACAGAAATATTCTTTGTTGAGTATGGGGCGCCCAATTTCACAGATGACGCCTCTTTAGAGGAAATTATTGCGCCCAACATTTTCAAACTCAATACTAGATACAACCCAACTTGTGGAGAGCCTGTTATTAGAATTAAAAACAACGGAGAGAATACCCTAGAGTCGGTAACTATAACTTACGGTGTGTCGGGTGAAACACCTTATACCTATACTTGGACAGGATCTTTAGATTTTTTAGAAGAAACTGTAATTACCCTTCCAACTATTGACCTTGCCGATTATTACCAAGACACTTATACCTTCCAGGCAAGTTTAAGCGAGCCAAATGGTACGCAAGATCAATACGAGTTTAACAACAGTCTTACCTCAGAGTTTGAACCTGCTCCAATACACCAAGAGCAGATGGTGATTCAGTTCAAAACCAACAACCGTCCTTTTGAAAACAGCTATAAAGTGTTTGATACTGCCGGGAATATAATGTTTGAAAGAGATTTTGACGACTCAAACACCACTTATACAGATCTAGTTAATCTGCCTCCGGGATGTTATGAGCTTGTGGTGTATGATACGGGCGGCGATGGAATGAATAACTGGCCTTCAAATCATGGTAATGGTTTGATTCGTTTAAAAAACCTGAGCGGTTCTACGATTACCTTTCTAGAGAGATGGTTTGGAGAGACCATAAAGTATCGCTTTAGAAATGATGCTGCCCTCAGCGCGCCAGAACAAGCAAACAGTTTATTTTCTGTGCACCCTAACCCTACAGATAGCGCATTTACTGTATCCCTTATTAACTCCACGGAGTCTTTTTCTATGGAAATTTTCACGATCACAGGAAGCTCAATCTATAAAGAGAATGGCATGGACCCTTCAAATAACACCGTAGATGTATCCGGCTTTAGCAGTGGCGTGTATTTAGTTTACTTAAAAACACAACATGGTACTACCCAGGTTAAAAAACTAATTGTCAATTAATACAGGGCTATTTATACTATAAAAAAAGTGCTATCTAATATTAGATAGCACTTTTTTATTTAAGCCTATTTAGTTTATTCTTCTTCTTGAGGTTCGTTCATTTTCCAGGTGTTCATAAATGCCGTGGTATAATTACCAGAGACATAATCTGGATGGTCCATAAGTTGTCTATGAAATGGAATGGTTGTTTTAATGCCCTCAATAACAAATTCATCTAGAGCACGCTTCATCTTATTGATTGCCTCTTCGCGTGTTTGGGCCGTAGTAATTAACTTGGCAATCATAGAATCATAGTTTGGCGGTATAGAGTATCCTGCATATACATGGGTGTCTAGCCTAACTCCATGCCCTCCAGGGGCGTGTAGTGTGGTTATTCTACCCGGAGAAGGCCTAAAGTCATTATAGGGGTCTTCTGCGTTAATACGACACTCTATTGAATGCAAAGAGGGAAAGTAGTTTTTTCCAGAAATAGGTATGCCTGCAGCCACTAGAATTTGCTCACGAATTAAGTCAAAATCAACTACTTGTTCTGTAATAGGGTGTTCCACTTGGATACGCGTATTCATTTCCATGAAGTAGAAGTTTCTGTGCTTGTCTACTAAAAACTCTACTGTCCCTGCTCCTTCATATTTTATGTATTTAGCAGCTTTTACAGCAGCTTCACCCATTTTCTCTCTTAGAGCATCTGTCATAAAAGGACTCGGGGTTTCTTCTGTTAGTTTTTGGTGACGGCGCTGTACCGAGCAATCACGCTCACTAAGGTGACATGCGTTTGCTTTACTATCTCCAATAATTTGTATTTCTATATGGCGCGGCTCTTCGATAAGTTTCTCCATGTACATGTCATCGTTTCCAAAGGCTGCTTTACTTTCTTGTCTGGCAGATTCCCAAGCATCTTGAAGCTCTTCTGCTTTCCAAACGGCGCGCATTCCCTTTCCGCCACCACCAGCACTTGCTTTTAGCATTACTGGATAGCCTGTTTTCTTGGCAACTTTAATACATGTTTTAAAATCTGGAATAACTCCTTCGCTTCCTGGCACACAAGGTACCCCTGCAGCAATCATGGTTGATTTAGCATTTGCTTTGTCACCCATTCTATCAATCATCTCTGGAGAAGCGCCAATAAATTTGATGTTGTGTTCCTCGCAAATTTTTGAAAATTTTGCATTTTCAGAAAGAAACCCATAACCCGGATGAATCGCATCTGCGTTTGTGATTTCTGCCGCTGCAATAATGCTACTTACTTTTAAATAACTCTCACTACTAGGCGCTGGACCTATACATACTGCTTCATCTGCAAATTTTACGTGCAAACTCTCTTCATCTGCTTTACTGTATACGGCCACTGTTTTAATGCCCATTTCTTTACAAGTACGTATGATGCGAAGTGCTATTTCACCCCTATTGGCAATTAATATTTTTTTAAACATATCTCTTTTATTTAAACTTATAACTCACGACTTTGTTTGCACAAAGGTTGTTAAAACTCTATCTAAGATTTAAAATATAAATTATGATGGGTCTACTAAAAATAGTGGTTGGTCAAACTCCACAGGAGAAGCATCATCTACTAGTATTTTTACAATTTTACCAGAGACTTCACTTTCTATTTCATTGAAAAGTTTCATGGCCTCAATCACACATAAAACATCTCCTTGACCAATAACAGATCCTACCTCCACAAACATAGGTTTGTCTGGGGATGGCTTTCGGTAAAACGTACCAATAATTGGTGATTTTATAGTAATAAGGTTAGACTCCTCCTTAGCTTCTACTGGGGCCTCTACAACAGGTGCAGCAGCTACAGGTGCTGGAGCACTAGCGGCCATCTGTGGCATTTGCTGTATAAAGGTTGTTTCTCCCTTATTGTGATCTCCTGTTCTAATGGTAATTTTTACTTCTTCTGTTTCAAGTTTTACCTCACTAGCGCCAGATTTGGTTACAAACTTGATTAAACTTTGAATGTCTTTTAACTCCATAATATAGTTGTTTTAATAGGTAATAGTTTTATTGTTTTGAATCATAAGCCCATTTTACATACATAGAACCCCAGGTAAAGCCTCCTCCAAAAGCGGCAAAGACAATGTTGTCTCCTTTTTTAAGCTGGTTTTCATAATCAAATAAACACAGAGGTAATGTTGCCGAGGTGGTATTACCGTATCTGTGAATGTTTAACATCACTTTATCTTGTGGCAAATTCATTCTTCTTGAAGTTGCGTCTATTATTCTTTTATTGGCTTGGTGAGGCACTAGCCAACTTATATCTTCACCTGTTAGGTTGTTTCGTTTCATAATTTTCTCTGAAACATCTGCCATTTTAGAAACAGCAAATTTAAATACTGTTTTCCCGTCTTGGTGGATAAAGTGCTGTTTGTCTGCAATGGTTTGGTTTGATGGAGGTAAAATAGATCCACCCGCATCAATTTTAAGGCTTGGTCTTCCCACCCCATCAGAGCACAAAATTTCGTCCTGCACACCAAGGCCTTCTTGGTTGGGTTCAAACAAAACAGCTCCAGCACCATCTCCAAAGATAATACATGTAGTGCGATCTGTATAATCTACAATAGAGGACATTTTATCTGCTCCTATGAGTAATACTTTTTTATACCTGCCAGATTCTATATACCTAGCGGCAGTAGACATTCCAAAAAGGAAACTTGAACACGCAGCTGCCAAATCATAAGAAAAAGCATTTACTGCGCCTATTTGAGAGGCCACGTAAACTCCTGTGGAGGCCACGGGCATATCTGGTGTGGCGGTTGCCATGATCACCATGTCTATATCTTCTGGATTAATGTTGTTTTTTGAGAGCAGTTGCTCAGCTGCTTTTATGGCCATAAAAGAAGTTCCTTGGCCTTGTTCTTTCAAGATGCGACGCTCTTTGATTCCTGTTCTAGAGGTAATCCACTGGTCGTTGGTCTCTACCATAGTTGCCAGTATATCGTTTGTTAAAACATACTCTGGAACATAGCCTCCGACAGCAGTAATTGCAGCAGTTATGGTACTCATAGAATTTCTTTAAATTCAGCAAAAAGAGTTAAAATCTCTCTAAAAAGCCCGAAAAATAGTGAAATTTAATCAAAATAACGTCTTTTTTGACTTTTTTGATTCTTACTAATAGTTAAGAAAATAAAAAACTCTCACAGGTTGTGAGAGTTCTATGTACTTAATTTTTAAAACCCTTAGGCCTCTACTTCTTCTACTGCGTCAATAACAATTTGACCACGGTAGTATAATTTACCTTCATGCCAGTGCGCTCTATGATATAGGTGCGATTCTCCGGTTGTTGGATCTGTAGCAATTTGCGGTGCAACTGCTTTGTAATGTGTTCTTCTTTTATCTCTTCTAGTTTTGGAGATTTTTCTTTTAGGATGTGCCATTACGCTCTATTATTTATCGTTTAATAATTTTTTTAATGAATCCCATCTTGGATCTGTTGGTCCTTGTTGAGGTTCTTCTGTATCTTGTGTTGGTGCCTTTGGGCTTAACTCTTCAAGTTTGTCGAGAATATCACTTTGCAATGTGCCGTCTTCTATTCCTGGATGTACTCTTTTGCTAGGTAAATTTAAAATTATAGACTCATAAATAAACTGTTGAATATTTACCTGATAACTCCCATGAGGGATTAGTAGTAAATCTTCATTTTCATTGTTAAAATCGTCTGCAAACTTTACTATAAAATGATAATTTCCGGATACAGGCTCCTTAAAGGGCTCGTTGGTAACATCACAATTTACATTTACATCCCCCGTGTAGGTTAATGTAAATTCCATAAAGGTTGTTTTTTTATCTAGCAGTACATCAAGAGAAATGGCTACTGCATTAAACTCATCATACTCAAAATGCTCAAAGAACTTGTTATCTATTGTAAAATCAAAGTGGTGCTCTCCAAGTTTCAACCCAACAAACGGGATTGTAAATTCTTTCAAATCTCTCATAATCACACCAAATTGTAAAATTCACCTTACGAGTAAAGCGGGTGCAAAGATAAAAAATTATTTCATTTGCAAATTATTTTATCACTACTTTTTTACAAAGGGCTTACGCTTGCTAATTTTTAAGGGATTTTCTGCAGAAATCTGATACGCTGTTCTTGTTTTAAAAATAGAAATGGCGCTAAAAACTGCTGCCCTGAAAGAGGTGAAATCTGCTTTGTTTTTACCTGCAATATCATACGCTGTTCCGTGGTCTGGGGAGGTTCTTATGTGGCTGAGACCAGCAGTATAATTTACCCCAGAGCCAAAAGCTAATGTTTTAAAAGGCACAAGGCCTTGGTCGTGGTATGCGGCAATGATCACGTCAAAGTTTTTGTAGTTTGCACTGCCAAAAAAACTATCTGCGGCATAAGGACCAAACACTGTCTTCCCATTGTTGCGCAAATTATCAAGTGTTGGGCGCATAATGGTGTCATCCTCGTTTCCAATAACACCATTGTCTCCCGTATGAGGATTTATACCCAAAACTGCTATTTTAGGCTTTGCAATACCAAAGTCTTGGATTAGTGTTTTGTGTATGGTGTTTATCTTTTTTTCTATGACCTCTCTAGTAATGTTTGTGGAAATATCTTTTACAGCAACATGGTCTGTCAAAAGACCTACTTTTAAGCTTTCTGAAATCATCAACATCAAACTATCTCCTTGAAGTTCTTGTTGCAAATAATCTGTGTGGCCAGGAAAATTGAAGTGCTCAGACTGTATGTTTGCTTTGTTTATTGGGGCAGTCACAAGCGCATCAATTTCATTTTTCTTGAGAGAAGTTACTGCCGCCTCAAGTGATTTTATGGCGTATTGGCCAATAGTGTTGTCTTGTGTGCCAAAATTTATATCAATAGGTTCTTTCCAGACATTGAGTACATTAATTTTTTTTGGAACAATTTTATCTATAGCATCTACACCGTGGAGATTTAGCTCTAAATTGTACTGTTTTTTTAAAAAAGACATGACCTTAACAGAGGCGAAAATAACGGGCGTACAAAATTCTAGCATTCTTTGATCTTGAAACGTTTTAAGCACAATCTCACTGCCAATGCCGTTTAGATCGCCAATTGAGATTCCTACTATTATTTTATGTTGATTACTCATACAGGTCGTTTCTTTATCGTTATTTTTGTAGCACAAATGTAACCAAATTAACGATGTTTACAGGAATAATTGAATCCTTAGGTAAAATTAAATCTCTCACCAAAGAGGGAGATAACTTGCATATAGAAGTAGCCAGCGAGCTAGCGCCAATGTTAAAAGTTGACCAAAGTGTCTCACATAATGGTGTATGCCTTACGGTTGTCTCTTTAACAGACACCAGTTATGTTGTCACGGCAATTAAAGAAACCCTTGACAAAACAAATATTGGACACTTAAAAACAGACGCTGTTGTTAATTTAGAACGGGCCATGAAACTGGGAGACAGGCTAGACGGGCATATTGTGCAAGGGCATGTAGATCAAACTGCTCTTTGCCAAGAAATAAAAAAACAAAATGGTAGCTGGGTGTTTACCTTTTCTTATGACCCTTCAATGAGCAACATCACCATAGAAAAAGGCTCTGTGACGGTTAACGGGGTGAGTCTTACAGTGGTAGACTCTAGGCCAAACACCTTTAGTGTTGCCATCATACCCTACACCTACGAGCATACAAACTTTAATACTTTTATAAAAGGGACTGTAGTAAATTTAGAGTTTGATGTTATCGGTAAATACGTGAAGCGAATTACACAGGGGTACCAATAAAAATATATGTCATTAAAAAAGCCTCGCTATAGCGAGGCTTTTTTTGGTTATGCCACAAAAGGGGTTACTCTTGCGTCATTTCTTTGGCTCCTTCTTTTGCTTCCTCCTCTGGAAGAAGAACTCTTTCGTTTACAGTAAACAGCTTGATTTTACCATCAACAACAAGAGCGTCATGCACTTGGTTGACTTTTACTTCTTTCCCTTCAACAGTAAGAGTAACATCATGCCCTGAGGTAATCCACTGCTGCACCTTTCCTTCTTTATCTGTGTACATGTTTGTGATTAGAAACTTTGTAGTCCAGGTTGGGTTTGCTTGTTTAAACCAAGTGGTTAAAAACGCCATATGCGCCTGAGTCCCTTTTATAGCTTCTCCGTTAGGGCCATAAGCCACGAAATCTTTTTCTGCATTTAATGCTGCAATGGTTTCAAGGTCTCTTTCATTATGTGCTTTTATGTAAGTTTCCCAAAGAGAAACAGCGGCCATATCACCTCCGTATAGGGCAATTTTTTCTCCTTTATCAGAGATTTGCACTCCAATTTCTTGTGGAGCTGTCGCTTGATTTGAATCTGCTGGTGGTACGCATGCGTACAAAAGCGCGATACTAATAGACGCTAAAATTAATTTTTTCATGTGTTAGGTTTTTATGAGTTTTCCCAAAAGTATTATAAATTATATTAATTGCAATAACTACCTAATAAAAATCTAAAAATTATGTTAAAAAAAAGCTCAAAATTAATTGCATAAAAAAATCAATTTATTAAATTTGGACTTAACTTTAAAAATAAACACATGAAAAAAGTACTTATTACACTTGTTGTTGCTGTCTTTACGTTACAGCTATCAGCACAAACAGAAGCTTACAGCGTTATAGAGTTTAAGGCAAAGCCGCATACTCAAAAAAAACTTATGGAAATCTTTAGCAGAACTTTTGATTCTGTGGTATTTAACAAGGCAGGTGTTTCATTGGAGCGAATTGGAAATGGAAGAACCAACGGAGCCACCCATAGAATGGTTTGGTTTTGGACCATGGGAGAAGAGATGATGGAAGATGATGCTATGAGTGACGACAAAGCAGATTTATTATGGTCAAGAATGGCAAACTACATAGAAGAGTGGCAAACATCTTACTCTGGAAGAGTTTCTAGCTGGAAACCAGGGAAGGCGGAAAACAACACTATGCATATTTGGGATATTAAAATTGAAGATCCTAATGTATTTAAAGCGGGGCATGACAAAATTGTTGACACCTTTAAAGATGATTTTAAAGATAGAAGTGTTGGTTTTGGAACCTACGATTTTGGAAGACCCAATGGAGCCACTCACTGGATTGCTTTGTCTGGTAAAAACAAAGAAGATCACATGATGCTCTATGAAAAGTTTTGGAATGACAAGACCTTTGTTAAATTAATAAAAGAAAGAGGACCTGTAGAGAACGTAAAAGATTATGAACTGCGCGTATTAAAGCAGTTTCAATAAGCCGAAATACTCTTTTGTTAAAATCAAAACCCTCCACGTGGAGGGTTTTTTTATCTAGCATTAGCACGGTTAGCAGGCTTTTAAAAGGTGTTATTTTTTACTGATCGTTTACAGATGAAGAGGGTTGCTCACCAAAAGCAGCATAAATAAGAATAACCGTTACTATTGCGGCCGCGGGAATACCAATCGATTTACCCAAAGAAACCCGTTTACTTTGAACCCCTACTATGTCTTTAAGCGATGTTTTTACCACCTGTTTTGTTTTGTTGGCAGTTATTGTGATTTGATCTTTATCTGCAGAGAGTACCTTGCCTTTGAGTTCTGTGCCGTTGTTTTTATAAATTTTTACTTTTTGATTTTCTACCACTGCGCCAGCTTTAAAATCTAACGCACGGGTATGGGTAAAACAGCTTTGAAGTAAGAGCGAAATGAGCAGCAATATTAGTGTTTTTCTCATATTGTTATTTTTTTCTAAAGAGAAAACCCTGCCAAGGCAACAATAACAAGAACCGGAATAGCTATCAATATACCCAAAGGAATAGCAAAAGATTTAGCCACAGAAAACTCCTTGGACTGAACGCCAGAAATATCTGTGCGGGGTACTTTTACCACTTGGTTTGTTTTATTGGAGAGGACCGCAATTTGATCTTCGTCTATAGAGAGCACCTTGCCTTTAAATTCTGTGCCGTTTTTTTTGTAAATTTTCACTTCTTGATTAACCTCAACTGCCCCGGCATTGAAATTTAAAGCGCGGGTATAGCTAAAACAACTTTGAAATAAAAGCGAGATGAGTAAGAGCAGTACTGTTTTTTTCATGTTTGTAAGTTTGCTTTTAAAGGTATATAAAGTAACTCCATTTTTTGACGCACTTTAGTTTTAATTTAAAATTAAAGTGCTACTATAAAAAAGAGCCAACTATGCCCTACAGGATTTTTTTTATTGATATTGATCGGCTATTTCTTTTTTAATTAACTTTTTAATATAGGCGTTTCTTCTGAGTTCATACTTGGTTTGATCTACGTAGTACTGGTGAAAACGAAGCTTTTGCTCAATGTTTTGAATAACAACCTGAGGGATTGTAAAATCTCCAGTATAGGTTCTATCTATGGCATACCCTTGAGTATTCTTTTTTTCGCTTATAAACCTTATGTTACCATAAAGATAAAGGCTATTGTTTTTAATATGGTCTGCTATAAATTCTTCCATTTTGGTAATCACGATGCGTTGTGCGTGTTTGTTTTGTAATGCCGAGACCAAACTGTCGTTTTCTATAAGCTCAATTAGACCAGAGTTTTTTAGGCCCCTATACTCTTCTGGGTTGTCCACAAAAAAAGTATTTCCATCGATAGCAAAACCAAAGTGATATCCTATAGAATCTCTAGAAAAAGCAGATAGATTATTTTTGTTTTTTAATACCCAATAACACGATTTTATAAAATTTTGGTGTGCCTCTAGGTTGTATTCAAAATCTAAGCTATCTATTTTCGAGTTGTTTAAAATTCTATTTAAGGACTGATTTTTAATGGTCTCTTTATATTTTAAAGCATTTTGCTTTTCAATATAAAAAGAGATAGAAACTCCTAGTATGATCACTACAAACTCTAAAACATATCTAATTACAAGTGTCTTTGTTTTCATGTGTTTTTAGGTTAATTCCTATTTGTCTGTGCTAAAAGAGGTGTAAAACAATTTCTTTATGGAGTTCCAGAAAGTCTTATTTAAAAGCGTACATGTAAACCAATCTAAAGACAACATAGCCAATGGTGGCTAGAAGAATTTTTTTTCTGTGTTTAAGGTACCATTCCATTTTCTGCTTGTTTAATTTTAGTTGCTACAATGTACTAAATTTAGTGTTTACACAAACCCACTTGAGCATCAAAATGTAGG
>CAJWXC010000040.1 GCA_913048215.1 uncultured Flavobacteriaceae bacterium
CTCTAAAATAACGTAACTAGCATAATCCAAAAACCATTCTCTGTACATGCCAGTTACACGCGTAATGGTATCACCATCCTCAATGTCTCTAGCTTGGAGATCATTAGGGGCATCTGCATTGAGATGATCCTGAGAAAGCTCTTGAGATTGATTGGCCCCCTCTGGGTTTACTGCATTGTCTTGATGTTGATCCTCATTCATGTGTTAAAATTCACTTTTGTACACCTAATTTTAGTGTCATGCTTCTTCTTGTATGGCGTCCAGTTCGACTTTTAAATTATTAATGATAAACTCTTGACGGTCTGGTGTGTTTTTGCCCATATAAAAAGATAGCATCTCTTCTATACTCATCTGCTTGTCTAACATTACAGGGTCTAACCTAATGTTATCTCCAATAAAATGTACAAATTCATTGGGAGATATTTCACCAAGACCCTTAAATCTGGTAATTTCTGGCTTTGGTTTGAGTTCCTCTAAGGCACTTTTGCGTTCTTCCTCAGAATAACAATAAATAGTTTTCTTTTTGTTACGAACCCTAAAAAGGGGTGTTTGTAAAATATACAGATGCCCTTCTTTTATCACCTCAGGAAAAAACTGTAGAAAAAATGTAATAAGAAGCAGTCTAATATGCATACCATCCACATCGGCATCTGTTGCGATAACAATATTATTGTACCGCAAATCGGCAAGAGATTCTTCTATATTTAGTGCAGCTTGCAAGAGATTAAACTCTTCATTTTCATACACAATCTTTTTTGTGAGACCATAACTGTTTAAGGGTTTACCTTTTAAACTGAAAACGGCTTGCGTATTTACATCTCTACTTTTTGTAATACTACCCGATGCACTGTCTCCCTCTGTTATAAACAAGGTAGATTCAAGATTTCTTTCTTTTTTAGTATCGCCAAGATGAATCCTACAATCACGTAATTTTTTATTATGTAGGTTTGATTTCTTTGCACGATCTTTTGCTAGTTTTCTAATTCCAGATAATTCTTTACGCTCACGCTCTGCTTGCATGATTTTACGCTGTATAGCTTCAGCGGTGGTAGGATTTTTGTGTAAAAAATTATCTAATTGTGTTTTGAGAAAATCATTTATGTAAGAACGTACCGTTGGTAAATCACCACCCATGTCTGTTGAGCCAAGTTTGGTTTTTGTTTGGCTCTCAAAAACAGGCTCCATTACTTTGATACTAATAGCGCTTACAATAGATTTTCTAATATCGCTCGCCTCATAATTTTTACCATAAAACTCTCTTACAGTCTTAACTAAACTCTCCCTAAAGGCTGCCTGATGTGTACCCCCTTGGGTAGTGTTTTGTCCATTTACAAAACTGTGATACTCTTCGCTGTATTGGGTTTTACTGTGGGTAATTGCTACTTCTATATCTGTACCTCGCAGATGTATAATGGGATATAGCATGTCTTCGCCAGACATGTTATCTGATAGTAAATCTTTTAATCCGTTTTCACTAAAATACTTTTCACCGTTAAAATCTATAGTTAACCCAGGATTGAGGTACACATAGTTTTTTAGCATTTTCACTACATACTCGCTACGGTACTTAAAGTTTTTGAAAATAACTTCGTCTGGGATAAATACAACTTTAGTTCCCTTTCGTTTAGTTGAATCCTCTACGGTGCTGTCTTGCTTTAATTCTCCCTGAGAGAACTCTGCATATTTTACTTTACTATCTCTTACAGATTCTATCTTAAAGTAAGAAGACAAAGCATTTACAGCCTTTGTACCCACCCCATTTAAACCTACAGATTTTTTAAAAGCTCTAGAGTCATACTTCCCTCCAGTGTTCATCTTTGACACCACGTCTACCACTTTTCCTAGAGGCACACCTCTCCCGAAGTCACGAACACGAACTTCTTTTTCTTTTATGCGAATTTCAATGGTCTTTCCTGCGCCCATTACAAACTCATCAATACTATTATCCAAGACCTCTTTTAATAATATATAGATACCATCATCTGGAGAAGAGCCATCACCTAGCTTACCAATATACATCCCTGGACGCATACGAATGTGCTCTTTCCAGTCGAGGGATCGTATGTTATCTTCGGTATATTTTGTATCTGCCATAAAATCGTGTGAATAGTTGTTAAATATACCCTTTACAAGACAAAATTGAAAAATTTAAAACACAAAGTAATTAACAAATACTTTACTAAAATTGTGAACAACCTTCTGTTTTTGTTAAGAATATAAAAGCACTGTTTTTACCTCTTGTGCTTATGGTTTGAAATTAAAAAACCCTTGTTATTTTAAAAAAACAAGGGTTTAAATACTACAAATGATAAGCCTGTGTTAGACGTTAAATCTAAAATGCATTACATCTCCATCATTTACTATATATTCTTTTCCTTCTACGCCCATTTTACCGGCTTCCTTTACTTTGGCTTCACTACCAAAACTTACATAGTCATCATACTTTATTACCTCTGCGCGTATAAAACCTTTTTCAAAATCTGTATGAATAACTCCAGCGGCTTGAGGCGCTGTTGCTCCCACAGAAATTGTCCAGGCGCGCACTTCTTTAACTCCTGCTGTGAAGTAGGTTTGTAGATTTAAAAGTTTGTAGGCGCCACGTATTAACTTTGCTGACCCCGGCTCTTGTAGTCCTAGATCTTCAAGAAACATTTGGCGCTCCTCAAAAGAATCTAACTCTGTTATATCTGCCTCTGTACCAACTGCCAAAATAACAACCTCTGCATTTTCATTTGCTACAGCCTTTTTCACTCTATCTACATACGCATTACCATGTAAAGCTGCGTCTTCATCTACATTACACACATACATAACGGGCTTATCTGTAATGAACTGTAAAGGAGTCACAAACTCTTCTCTATCTTTATCAGAGAGATCAATCGCTCTTAAAGACACTCCTTGCTCTAAACCGTCTTTAATTTTAAGTAAAACTGTTTCTTCTTTTTGGGCATCTTTATTACCTGTTCTTGAAGATCGCTTTACTTTTTCTAATTTTTTATCTACCGTTTCTAAATCCTTTAATTGTAACTCAATGTCAATAGTTTCTTTATCTCTTATTGGATCTACATTTCCATCAACATGTATAATATTATCATTATCAAAGCATCGCAATACGTGCAATATGGCATCTGTCTCTCTAATGTTTCCAAGAAATTGATTTCCTAAACCTTCTCCTTTACTGGCGCCCTTGACAAGTCCTGCAATATCAACTATCTCAACGGTTGCTGGTATTACTTTTTCTGGAACAACCAATTCTTCTAGTTTCACTAGGCGATCATCTGGCACGTTTACCACCCCAATATTTGGCTCAATGGTACAAAACGGAAAATTTGCGCTTTGCGCTTTGGCGTTAGACAAACAATTAAAAAGAGTTGATTTTCCTACGTTTGGTAATCCTACAATTCCTGCTTTCATATAAAATTATCTTTAAATGCCTGCAAATATACCTTTTTAGCAGAAATTTAAACACTAAAACCGACACCTGTTTATTTAAAAAAACACTAAAATGTATACCCCCATCATAAACGGCAAATAAAACAAAGTTTGATTTTTAGATTTGAAATTAGAGATAAAAAAAAGAGCTCTGAAAAATATCAGAGCTCTTTATAATCAACAAATGGTTTGGTTATTTCTTACCGTCCATTTTATCCTTCAATGCTTGAAGCGCAGAGTTAGCATCACCTAGTGTAGGCTTCGATTCGTCAGACTGCTTTTTAGCTTTTTTAGCAGCTTGCTTCACGATTTTGGCTTCCTCTTCTTTGTGTATGGCCATGTGAGAGGCTACCACTTTCTTAAACTCTTTATTGAATTCAATAATTTGGAAGTCTATCTCTTCACCTTTTTTCACATCGGTTCCGTCTTCTTTCTCTAAGTGACGTTTTGGTACAAATGCAGTGATATCATCATTAAAGTTGATAACCGCTCCTTTGTCTACCATTTCGTCAATAGAAGCTTTATGAACAGATCCTACAGCAAACTCAGCTTCATACTTATCCCAAGGATTTTCTGTAGTTTGTTTGTGTCCTAGGCTTAATTTACGTCCTTCTACATCCAATTCTAACACTACTACCTCTAGGGTATCAGAAATGTTTGTAAACTCACTTGGGTGCTTCACTTTCTTAGTCCAAGAAAGATCAGAAATGTAAATAAGTCCGTCAATTCCTTCTTCTAATTCAACAAATACACCAAAGTTTGTGAAATTACGCACTATACCTTTGTGAGTAGATCCTACAGGATACTTTGATGTAATATCTGTCCATGGGTCTTGCGTTAATTGCTTAATACCTAAGCTCATTTTACGCTCTTCACGATCCATGGTTAAAACTTGTGCTTGAACTTTATCACCCACATTTACAAAGTCTTGTGCACTACGCAAATGCGTAGACCATGACATTTCACTAACGTGTATCAATCCTTCAACACCTTCAGCAACTTCAATAAATGCTCCGTAGTCTGCAATTACAACTACTTTACCTTCTACATTGTCACCAATTTTAAGTTCCTCACCAAGAGCATCCCAAGGGTGTGCACTTAATTGTTTAAGACCTAATTGTATACGTGTTTTATCTTCATCAAAATCAAGAATAACAACGTTTAATTTCTGGTCAAGCTCTACAATCTCGTTAGGGTGGTTGATACGAGACCAAGAAAGGTCTGTAATATGAACTAGTCCATCCACACCACCAAGATCTACAAAGACACCGTAAGAAGTAATGTTTTTAACAACACCTTCTAATACTTGTCCTTTTTCAAGCTGCCCAATGATTTCTTTTTTCTGCTCTTCGATATCTGCTTCGATAAGCGCTTTGTGAGATACAACAACGTTTTTAAATTCGTGGTTAATTTTCACAACCTTGAATTCCATTGTTTTGTTTACGTATACATCATAGTCTCTAATTGGCTTCACATCAATTTGTGATCCCGGTAAGAAAGCTTCAATACCAAATACGTCTACAATCATACCACCTTTGGTACGACATTTAACAAAACCGTTTACGATAGTTCCCTCATCGTGTGCTTTATTTACACGATCCCAAGCCATAATTGTTCTGGCCTTACGGTGAGAAAGAATTAACTGTCCAGTGGCGTCTTCACGCACATCAATTAAAACCTCTACCTTATCTCCAACTTTTAAACCTGGATTGTAACGAAATTCGTTTAAAGAAACAACACCTTCAGATTTTGCGTTAATGTCTATAATTGCATCACGATCTGAAATATGTACCACTTCTCCTTGTACTACCTCATCATCTAAAGTATCTACAAAGTTCTCTGTTACTAATTTTTCAAACTCTAATAACTTACCATCATCTACAGGATCGATTCCTTCTTCGTAGTTGTGCCAGTTAAAATCTGTTAAGAATTTTTCGGGATTTGTTTCCTTAAGAGAAGGTTCTCTTTTTGGTTTCTCAGTAGCCTCAGGAGTTGATGCTTCTGTTGTTTCTTGAACTTCTACAGCAGGAGCTTCTGCTTTTGGAGTTCTTTTTCTTGTTTTCTTAGCAGCTGGTTTTACTGCCTCGTCTTTTGCTTTTTCAGCCATTTGTTAGATGTTGTATCCTCTTGTGTTTTTTAAATTTAGAAAGAAAACTACAAGATTTTACTTTGTATTCTACAAGGTTGTAATAGTAAAACGGTATACCCGTAGAAGGATTATTTATGTTTTTTATGCCCAATTTGCTATTACTACACCGTCAAAATGGGCTGCAAAAATAATTCTTTTCTTTTAATTTCCAAAGTGATAGGGTAATTAATTACAGCCTCTGGGAGCCTTACTAAAGAGCAATATTTCATGCTATTAAATTCTGCCCGCTATTCTGTCTTTGGCTAATTGTAGAATAACATGAAACTGGTCTTCCAAATTCATGTGGCTATTATCAATAGCAATAGCATCCTTTGCCTTTACAAGGGGTGAGTCTTTACGTGAAGAGTCTAAACGGTCTCGCTCTACCACATTTTTCAAGACATCCTTTAAAGAAACCTTGTCGCCGCTATCTATAAGCTCTTTGTAACGGCGCTGAGCTCTTGTTGTGGCAGATGCATCTAAAAATATTTTGAGTTCTGCATCAGGAAAAACAACGGTTGCAATATCACGGCCGTCCATAACAACACCCTTATTTTGACCCAGTTTTTGTTGTTGAGACACCAGTTTTGCTCTCACCGAGGAAATGGCTGCTACAGGACTTACAAGACTTGATACAGCAAGAGTTCGAATTTGTTTTTCAACATTAATGCCGTTTAAAAAAACCTCAGCCATACCGGTGCTTTCATTTTTTTTAAAATCAATTGTTATATCCTTTAGCGCATTTTGTAGGGCAATTATATCTACTGTAGCATCTGTAATAAACCCTTGTTGCATTGCAAATAGAGTTACTGCTCTGTACATAGCGCCTGTATCTACATAAATGTAATCTAGCCAATCTGCCAATTGTTTTGCAAGAGTACTTTTACCTGTTGAAGAAAAGCCGTCAATAGCAATGGTGATTTTTTTCATTATTGCAAGTCTATATTAAGTCCAAAAAAACTACTTGAGGCAGCGGTATTGTATTTTGAAAAAGAATAATTTAACCTCAATTTATTAAGTTTAATTCCAAAACCAGCACTCAAACCAGAAAATGCTCGTGTGTCAATAATACGTAATTCTTCTGCACGTCTAAAGTTATAACCAAATCTTATATTAAAGCCACTTTCAGGGAATAGTTCAATACCAACAATAACGTGACGAAACGCCTCATCTATAAAATTAATGTTTTCTGAGGTAACAACTCCCTCCAAATCTGTGGTTTCTCTGTCTGGATTTTGAAAAGCCAAATCCCAACGCTGCATATTCTCTAGGGTAAAATGCCACCTAATAGGAATACGTTCTAGAATTTGAGATGCTCCAAGTATGATTTCAAAAGGAAGCGGCTCAATTTCTATATCATATGGTGTAAGTTGGGTGCCTATATTTCTTGCCACAGCTGTAATTTGCAAATCCCAGTTCTCATGCACATACATGATACCTAAATCTGCAGCAACACCAAATGAACTGTACTGTTCTAATTGAGATGATATAAATTTTATATTACCTCCGTAATGAAAATTTGTAAAAGGGATGTTACGTGCATGGCCTACAGACACGGCCACCTCTGCACCAGAGAAATTACCTGTGGTATTTCCTTGAGAGTCATATCCTGCAAAATCTCCATAATTTATGTATGAAATTCCCGCATGTATTACCTGGGTGTATCTGTCCCAAGAATATGCATAGGCTACCGTACCGTAATTAACGTCTGACAAATAATTATTATAGTTAACAGATAATTGCTTGTCCATCTGCGGGTTAATGGCAGCGGGATTAAACAATCCCTGAATGGGATCATAGTCGTAATTAGTTACTATTTTTCCTCCTAAAGCAGCTTGTCTAGGGTTATTTACCAAATTTAAAAACTGATAGGTAGAACGGCCTCCTATTTGCCCAAGAGCAGATAAAGTTATCAGTGAGGTTACAAAAAATAAAACCTTTTGATTCATAGAGGCTAACAAAGAATTCTTTAAAACATTAACGAGTGTAAGTATAATTTATTTTCAAGAGAAAAGAAAAGAGTTTACTATAAAAAGCAGCTTGTGAATATCCCACAAGCTATTTTTAATAATCAACTTATAATTTTTTTGCTCCTGTAACCTTTTCCTTGGTTAATGCAAGGGCTAAAACATCACTCATTTCCTTTACATAGTGAAAGGTCAAGCCCTTTAGATATTCTGGTTTAATTTCATCAATATCTCGTTTGTTTTCCTCACACAATAGTATTTCTTTAATACGTGCTCTTTTGGCTGCAAGTATTTTCTCCTTTATTCCTCCAACAGGCAGCACCTTACCACGAAGTGTTATCTCACCCGTCATGGCCAAACTCTTCTTTACCTTGCGCTGGGTAAACAAGGAAACCAAAGAGGTTAACATAGTAATTCCTGCACTTGGTCCATCTTTTGGAGTTGCCCCCTCAGGTACATGGATGTGTACATTATATTTTTCGAAAATCTCTTGTTTAAGGCCTAAAGTTTCAGCGTTAGATTTTATGTATTCTAAGGCTATGGTGGCAGATTCCTTCATGACCTTACCTAGGTTTCCTGTCATATTTAGCGTACCCTTTCCTTTGCTAATGGTAGATTCAATAAACAAAATATCTCCACCCACACGTGTCCAGGCAAGGCCCGTTACAACACCCGCTACTTGGTTGTTTTCATATTTATCTCTCTCAAGTCTTGGAACCCCTAATATTTCAACAATATCTTGGTTGCTAATTTTAACATTATAACTTTCCTCCATGGCAATTTTCATGGCAGCATACCGTACTGTCTTTGCAATTTGCTTTTCTAGACCACGTACCCCACTTTCTCTTGTATACCCCTCTACAATTTTTTCTAATTGGGCTTTGCCCACTCTAAGGTGAGTTTTGGTTAACCCGTGTTCTTTTAATTGCTTTGGCAAAAGGTGCTGCTTGGCTATTTCAATTTTTTCTTCAATGGTATATCCCGTAACATTGATAATCTCCATACGATCGCGTAATGCTGGTTGTATGGTACTTAGGCTATTTGAGGTTGCAATAAACATAACCTTAGATAAATCATAGCCAAGTTCTAGAAAGTTATCATAGAAAGAACTGTTTTGCTCGGGGTCTAACACCTCTAAAAGCGCAGAGGAAGGATCTCCTTGACTACCAATAGAAAGCTTGTCTATCTCATCTAGAACAAAAACCGGATTACTTGTACCAGCTTTTTTTAAGCTCTTTATTATCCTACCAGGCATGGCTCCTATGTAGGTCTTACGGTGTCCACGTATTTCTGCCTCATCTCTTAAACCACCCAAAGAAATACGTATGTACTCTCTACCTAGGGCCTCTGCTACAGATTTCCCTAGAGATGTTTTACCAACACCTGGAGGACCGTATAAACAAATAATGGGAGATTTCATGTCATTGCGTAATTTTAAAACCGCTAGGTATTCTATGATACGTTTTTTGACATCATCAAGACCGTAATGGTCTCTGTCTAAAATTTCTTTAGCGCGTTTTAAATCAAACTTATCTTTACTGAATTCATTCCAAGGTAATTCTAAAAGTAGATCTAGGTAATTTTTCTGAATGCTAAACTCTGCAACTTGCGGGTTTAAGCGTTGCATTTTAGACAATTCTTTTTTGAAATGGGCTGCGGTATCCTCATTCCATTTTTTTGCATTTCCACGAACTCTCATTGCCTCAATCTCAGCCTCAGAGGTGCTCCCACCCAATTCTTCCTGGATGGTTTTCATTTGCTGATTCAAGAAATACTCACGCTGTTGTTTGTTTATATCGTTGTGCACCTTTGTATGAATATCTTTTCGCAAAGAAAGTTTTTGCAACTCAAGGTTCATGAAACGGAGGGTTTCTAGAGCTCTTTCTTGCAGATCATTTATCTGTAAAAGCGACTGCTTTTGTGCTACAGAAATATTTAGGTTTGATGAAACAAAATTGATCAAAAACGAAGGGCTCTCAATATTTTTTATGGCAAAAGACGCATCGCTAGGAATGTTTGGGCTGTCTTTGATTATTGCTAATGATTTCTCTTTTATTGTTTCTACAATTACTAAAAATTCTTCATTGTCTTTTGCAGGTCTAGCTTCTTCTACCCCTCTAACTCTTGCCGTAAGATAGGGCTCCGTGGTAATTACCTCTGCTACTTGAAAACGTTTTTTACCCTGTATAATTACGGTTGTATTCCCGTCAGGCATTTTTAAAACCTTTAGTATTTTGGCAACAGTACCTATGGTGTTAATATCTTCAATACCTGGATCTTCCTCGCCCTCTTCTTTTTGAGATACTACTCCAATAATTTTCCCTTCTTTATTGGTTTGATTGATAAGTTTAATAGACTTGTCACGCCCAGCGGTTATAGGAACAACAACTCCAGGAAATAAAACCGTATTACGTAAAGGCAAAATTGGTAGTATTTCTGGAAGCTCTTCATTGTTCATCTGTTCTTCATCTTCTGAAGACATTAATGGAATAAATTCTGCATCGTCTTGAAATTCCTGAAATGACAAACTGTCTAATAAGGATACTTTTGATTTTGACATAGTATGTTGTAAGACAATGTGTCACAAATAAAGGTGCTACAAAGTCGTTTGTTAATTGTTATTCTTATTACTAATTGTGTGAAATCACTGATACTCATATAAATTAGTTACTCACACATACATCATAATTCAATATGTATGCCATACATCACAGCTATCAAAGGTAATAGTTAATTGTGCTGTTTAATTAGTGTAGAAGCCAAATAAAAAAAGCCTTTTCAACAAAAAGAAAAGGCCTTTAGATTTATCTTAAATTATTTTATTTATTACAATAAGTTTACATTAATAACACCTTCTGTGATTTGAATTACAGTAGGATCTACACCATCTGGATTAATAGCAGTGAAATTAAAACGAGCGCTTATGTCTCCCGTTTGTTGATCATAACTATCTATGGTAAGTACACCTGGATTAGAAACAAACTCAATACTACTTCCTTCTCTTATGTAAAGGCCAACAGTTTCGTCTCCATTGTCAACCTCTGTACTCATAGGGTATACTCCAGGGATAATAGTATCTGAAGGAAATCCAATTTTCATGGTTCTTCCATTTTCTAGAGTGGCTGTTATAAATTTCATATTCATCTGGTTTACCACCTGATCTGTGATTTCAAGGGTGTCATTGGCACCAGAGGGCTCAAAATCTGCGCCATCAATCAAAGCCTTAAAAGGTACTAACGCTGGTGGCTCAGTTCCTTCAAAATATACCGTAAAGCTTCCCTGGGTTACTTGATACACAGAGGAGTCCTCTCCAAGTGGATCTCTGGCTGTAAAGGAGAAGTTTGCTGAGATAGTACCATTTTCTGTATCAAACTCGGTAAATGTTATACTTCCGGGGTTTGAACTTAGATTTTCTCCGCCAATATTTGGATTGTAAATTCCTATGAGTTTTGTACCATCAGAGATACCATCTTCCATCTCAAAGGTTCCAAGTCCCGTATCAAATGGGATATCTATTCTCATCATAGAACCAGTTGCCGTTTGTGCCTCTACTTTAATCATCATATCATCACCAACCATAGTAAGGGTGGTTGTTAATATTTGATCTTCATGTTCTTGTTCATTTACTAGGGCGAAAAACTCATCTACATCTACAGGATCTTCAGAGTCTCCTCCACCGCCCGGATCACCACCGCCTGGGTTTTCATCAAAAGTCATTTGAATATCTGTAAAAACTCCCTGAGTAATGTTTGCATTTTGAATAATAACATCTCCATTGGCATCTACTATTGGATCTCCATTGGCATCTACGGCTGCTCTTGCGGCTACAAAGTTAAATGTACCAGAAACCATCAAATCTGTTTCGTTGTAGTCTGTAATGGTTAAGGTACCTCCTCCTCCAATATCACTCAAGGTTAAAAAAGGAAACGTCTCAGATTGTACATCAAAATAACTTGCGCCGTTATCATTGTTTGAAGGGCTTAGGGCTAGATCATAACTTCCATTTGCAAGAGGACTTGCTGTCAATAATATTGCTGTGTTATTACTGGATACCCCCGTGATAATAAAGTCTCCGTCTACGTTAACAGATGCTGTAGTAAATGCTGCTGTAAACAAACTTTCATTTACCTGAGCAGTAAAAGAGCCGGCAGTAGTCTCTCCAGGAGCATCCTGTTGAGGAAATTCTCCTTCTAATGGTTCATTGGTACAAGAGTTGAATTGAAGTGCTAAAAAAGCAACTAACACCCAATTAAGAAGTTGTAATTTTTTCATGAATTCATATGTTTTTCTTTGTAATAACAGCAAACTTAACTAAAAATTGTATAGGATTACTATTTTCTTGGCACACGCAAAAGTAAAATAACGCCAACAATAAAAAATAAGACTAAAAATAGAATTGCATTGCGCATACTGCCTGTAATTTGATCTACAAAACCATAGACCAACATTCCTACCACTATTCCTATTTTTTCTGAAACATCATAGAAACTAAAATAAGATGTAGTATCCTTAGTATCAGGTAAAAACTTAGAATATGTGGAGCGTGACAATGCCTGAATACCTCCCATAACAAGACCCACAAAACCAGCTGTTATATAAAATTCTATGGGCTGGGTCACAAAATATGCAGCAACACACAAAACAAGCCAAACGCAGTTAATAAAAATTAATGTGGTGATGTTTCCAAATCTACTCGAGGCTTTGGAGGTTACATAAGATCCTACAACTGCTACCAATTGAATTATTAAAATACTAGAAATTAATCCTATTGTTTTTTTGTCTGAATTTCCCCAATTAATTTCTTGTTCTCCAAAATAGGTCGCTACAAGCATTACCGTTTGTACTGCCATACTGTAAACAAAAAAAGCAACTAAAAATCTTTTTAATTGAATGTTTTCTGATAAGGATTGTTGTACTTGTTTTAATTCTTTAAAACCGTTTAAAATAACATCTTTATTTACTTTTTTTAATGAAGTAGTACCACTTGGTAAATAATAAAAAGTGTATTGACTAAACCCAATCCACCAAATACCAACTGTTACAAATGAAATTTTCATAGCCTGGATACTTGCATCCTCTCCAAAGATGCCGAAAAGTTCAGGTTTTAATACCATAACAAGATTAAACAGAAGTAAAAAAACACTGCCAATGTACCCAAGGGAAAACCCTTTGGCACTCAAGCTATCTTGCTGCTCTTTGAAAGCAACGTCTGGAAGGTATGAATTGTAAAAAACCAAACTGCCCCAAAAACCAACTAGGGCTAAAAAATAAATAAACAGGCTTAGGTATATGTGTTCAAGTGAGAAAAAATATAATGCCATACAAGACAAAGCTCCTAAATAGCAAAAAAACTTCATAAAATTTTTCTTGTTTCCTACATAATCTGCAATACCTGATAAAAGGGGAGATAAAAATGCTACTATCAAAAATGCAGCTGCTGTTGTGTAAGTTATTAAGGGAGTGCTGCGTATTTGAGAACCAAACACACTAATAGTTTCTAGGCCAGATTTAGCAAATAATGCACCATAAAAAATAGGAAAAACTGCAGATGCAATTACTAAGCTATATACAGAATTTGCCCAGTCATAAAATGCCCATGCATTACGCAACTTTAAAGACCCTTTTTCAAATTTGGACATAGAATAAATTTTTTGCTAAATTAAAAAATATCATTTTGTAATAGCGTATAATTTTTAAGCAAAGTACTTTTATTACAAACTGCATATTTTTGGCACGTAGTTTGGTATTAATTTGATAAAGTAAATAATTTTAAAACAGTCACACCATGAAAAACGTATTCTTATTTCTATCACTCACTAGTATGTTGTTTTTAAATTCTTGTTACAGTGATAATGACACCATAGAGGTTAGTTCACTCAGTCAAGTTTTTGAAACAACGGTAAGTTTCACAAATTCAAATAGCTATAGTCAACTAGTTACTATACCCTCAGACATTCAGGTGTATGAGAGTGATGTCATTCTTGTATACTGGTTAGAAGATGTTGTTTCTGGACCAAATGGAGATGCTTTTGATGTATGGACTCCTTTACCACAAACAATATACACTAATGAAGGTAGCTTTCAATACAGTTTTAATCATACCTTTATAGATGTCTTTTTGTTTTTACAAGGAGATATAAATTTTGATAGTCTTGGCAATAGTGTAACAAATAATCAAACCTTTAGAATTGCAATAGTTGGGGCAGAATTTGCTAAAACAAACCCCAGTATGCAACAGGTGTTAGATTTATAATCTTTAATTAAAAAACAAATGAAAAAAGTACTTTTAATAATTCTTACCATATCACTTGTAAGCTGTAATGCCAATGCGCAAAAAACAGTAAAAAAACAAGAAGTTTTTCCAGTAGTTAAAACAGATGCCCAGTGGAAATCTGAACTCACACAAATGCAATATTATGTGCTGCGTAACGCTGGAACAGAAAGAGCATTTAGTAGTGATTTAAATAAAAACTATGACAAAGGAACCTACTACTGTGCAGCTTGCCAGACACCCTTATTTAAGAGTGATCACAAATTTGACAGCGGTACTGGTTGGCCAAGTTTTGACAGAGAAATAAAGGGCAATGTAAGTTATGATGTAGACTATAACCTTGGATATGCTAGAAGCGAGGAGCATTGTGCTACCTGTGGAGGCCATCTAGGGCATGTGTTTAATGACGGCCCTAGAGAAACCACTGGAAAAAGACACTGTATAAACGGTGTGGCATTACAATTTAAAGCTGAAAAATAATGAGTAACTATCCAATACAAAAAACAGAAGCCCAGTGGAAAGAACTCCTTGGAGACGCCAAGTATAAAATTCTTAGAGAAAAAGGTACAGAACGTCCTTTTACGGGAAGTTACAACCTCACTTTTGAAGATGGCACATATGCCTGCATGGGTTGTCAAAACAAACTATTTGAGAGCAGCAGTAAATTTGATAGCGGCTGCGGATGGCCAAGCTTTGACCAAAGTATTGCTGGAAGTGTGACTTACATTAAAGACACTACCTTAGGAATGGTTCGTACAGAAATTGTTTGCTCTAATTGTGGGGGTCATTTAGGACATGTTTTTGATGATGGCCCCACCAAAACAGGGCAACGCTACTGTGTTAATTCACTCTCTGTGGATTTAAAAAAATAACGTAAAATACTACTGATCTTTATGTTATTGTTTTAGAATGTTCTTTTTTCAATAATTTGTTACAATTCCATTCCACATTTTGTAAATTTGTCACTTAAATTAATCAGCAAATATAGTACCATGAGTAAATATGATGTAATTGTTTTAGGAAGTGGCCCTGGAGGGTATGTAACAGCCATTAGAGCTTCACAATTAGGATTAAAAACAGCGGTAATTGAAAAAGAAAGTCTGGGAGGCGTTTGTCTTAACTGGGGTTGTATACCGACAAAAGCACTACTTAAGAGTGCGCAAGTTTTTGATTACTTAAAGCATGCAGAAGATTACGGTCTTTCAGTAAAGCAATACGATAAAGATTTTACTAAGGTGGTGGCTCGAAGCAGAAGTGTTGCAGATGGTATGAGTAAAGGTGTTCAGTTTTTGATGAAAAAAAACAAGATTGATGTCTTAGAAGGTTTCGGAAAACTAATGCCAGGAAAGAAAGTTGATGTAGATGGTAAACAATACAGTGCAGATCATATAATTATTGCCACTGGATCTCGCTCACGTGTTCTTCCAAATCTTCCACAAGATGGAAAAAAAGTAATTGGATACAGAGAAGCCATGACACTAGAAAAGCAACCAAAATCAATGATTATTGTAGGAAGTGGCGCAATTGGTGTAGAGTTTGCTCATTTTTATAACACTATGGGCACAGATGTTACTTTGGTAGAATTTCAGCCAAATATCGTACCTGTAGAGGATATTGATGTTTCAAAACAATTTGAACGTTCTTATAAAAAAGCAGGAATAAAAGTAATGACTAATTCTTCTGTAGAAAAAGTTGACACTTCTGGCAAAACAGTTAAAGCGACTGTTAAAACCAAAAAGGGAGAAGAAATTATTGAAGCAGATGTTGTTTTATCTGCAGTAGGTATTGTTTCTAACATTGAAGGTATAGGGCTTGAAGAGGTAGGAATTGTTGCAGATAAAGGTAAAATTATGGTTAATGATTACTACCAAACCAACATTCCTGGATACTACGCTATTGGAGATGTAACTCCAGGTCAGGCATTAGCCCATGTAGCTTCTGCAGAAGGGATTACTTGTGTCGAGAAAATTGCAGGCATGCAAGTAGAGGCTATAGACTACGGAAACATTCCTGGGTGCACCTATGCAACACCAGAAATTGCAAGTGTTGGTATGACAGAAAAACAAGCAAAAGAAGCTGGCTATGAGCTAAAAGTTGGAAAGTTTCCTTTTTCTGCATCAGGAAAAGCAAGTGCTGCAGGAACAAAAGATGGTTTTGTGAAAGTGATCTTTGACGCCAAGTATGGAGAGTGGTTAGGATGCCACATGATTGGTGCAGGAGTTACAGATATGATTGCCGAGGCGGTACTAGGTAGAAAACTAGAAACCACAGGACAT
>CAJWXC010000041.1 GCA_913048215.1 uncultured Flavobacteriaceae bacterium
TTTCTCTCTCTTGAATTACTAAAGCTTTTACTGGTACTGTGGGGAAGCCATGTGTCCATTTGGTCCAGGTTTTTGCTGCATTGGTAGAGTAATATAGGCCATCATCTGTACCTAAAAATAATAGGTTTTTTTCTTGTGGATCTTCTATAATGCAAAGGGCATAACTCAGCGTGTCTTCGGGTCCTAAAATTCTAGTCCAAGAACGCCCATAATTTGTAGTGCGGTAGGCATAAGGAGTGTAGTCAAACCTTCTATAGTTATTGGCAACCAAAAGCGCTTCCCCTTTGTTTTTACTACTCGCTTTTATTTGTGTAACCCAGCTTCCTTTTGGTAATCCGGGGAGTTTTGATATTTCTTCCCAAGCGCCTCCTGCATTTTTGCTTACATGTACTCTTCCGTCATCTGTACCAACATACAATACATCTTTTTCTACACTAGAGGGTTCTATTACTAAAATGGTAGTATGATTCTCTGCGCCGGTGGCGTCCATAGTTAAACCGCCGCTTTGACTCTGCTTTTGTTTTTCTGGATCATTGGTAGTTAAATCTGGAGATATCACACTCCAAGTAAGCCCCTTATCCGTAGATTTATGTACAAATTGACTCCCAAAATAAATGGTACTCGTATCAAAAGGATCAATATTAATGGCGCTATTCCAGTTAAATCTCAGGGTAATGTCTGGATCCTCATGGGTCGGTTTTACCGTGTAGTTGTTTCCTGTTTGGTGATCATACCTACTTACAGAGCCTTGCTGGCTCATACTCCAGCCATAACGACTGTCCTCTTTGTCTGGTACTACATCAAAGCCATCACCAAAACTTATCTCTTGCCAGTAGCTGTTTCTTATACCTTGGGCTTTCCAGACATATGCAGGACCTCTCCAGCTACCATTATCTTGCATGCCCCCGTATACATTGTATGGAAATTCATTGTCTACATTGATATGATAAAATTGTGCTACGGGTATATTACCAATAAAGCGCCAAGTTTTACCTCCATCTCTGGTAATATTCATGCCTCCATCATTACCATCTATCATGAAATTACCGTTGGTAGGATGTATCCACCAAGCATGATGGTCTGGGTGTACTCCGTTATCTACACCATAGGCAGGCATAAGTTGTTTAAAATTTTTACCCCCGTCTTCACTTACATTAACATAGGTGAATACAGAATATACTCTATTTTCATTTTGAGGATCAACAAATATATCACTGTAGTAAAAAGGTCTATTTCCAATATCGCTTTTGTCATTGGTTTTGGTCCAGGTAAATCCTGCATCTGTACTTTTGTAAAGGGCATTTTTTTTGGCCTCTACTAGGGCATAAATTATATTGGGTTTGTTGGGTGCTATGGCAAGACCGATTCGTCCCAGGTCTCCCTGTGGTAGTCCATCTTTGTGGGTTCGCTCTTCCCAAGTTGCACCTGCATTGTAGGTAATGAAAATTCCAGAACCTTCTCCTCCAGATTTAAAAAACCATGGGTCTCTTTTGTGCTCCCACATGGCTACAATAATCTTATTTGGGTTTGTAGGGTCCATGACCATATCTGCAACACCCGTTTTGTTGTTTTGAAATAAAATTTGATTCCAGGACTTTCCACCATCGGTAGTTTTATACACCCCACGCTGGGAGTGTTCTCCCCAAGGAGAGCCAATAGCACCCACATATACTATATCTGGATTGGTGGGGTCTATAAGTATTTTATGAATATGTCTTGTTTTTTCTAACCCCATGGAATTCCAGCTATGGCCACCGTCTATAGATTTATAGACGCCATAACCACCATTTAAACTATTTCTTGGATTTCCCTCTCCAGTACCTACCCAAATAACAGCAGGATTAGATTGCTGAATTGCAAGGGCACCTACAGAGGCTGTTTTTTCATTGTCAAAAATAGGTTTCCAAGAAATACCACCACTATCAGATTTCCAAAGGCCACCAGAGGCAGTCCCAACATACATAACCTCTGGGTTATTGATAACAACATCAATGGCTGTTACACGCCCAGACATACCTCCAGGACCAATGTTTCTTGGCTTAAGATCTTGTAAGTATTTTGTAGGTAATTCTTGAGATATAAGGGTGGTACAGATGCAAATAAGCATCAAGAATAAACTTTTTTTCATGGCTATTTTTTCCTTTAAAAATAAAAATTAAATATATACAAGCAAAATGGGATACAGGTATTAAAAATCTTAAAATTCACTTAATATTTTTAAGTATTTAGATGTGTTTTTTAATAGCAGTTTAACGTTTGGGTTTTTTAAATATTCACAATAAGCCGTAATTTTATAGTATGAAAAAACTGTCAAATAATATCCCACCAAAGCACCAAAAATCTGGATTTATATTTACCAAACACAGTGCAAAACAGGAGTCTATCTTTGATAAATTATTTGGAGTTTTTCAAGAACTCATCACACACACCTCTGGTGATTTTGATGAAGCTATAGATTGGTTAGGTCAGCTAGATCAAGAGTATGAGATTACCACAAAAGATTATACCATTGATGATTTTATTCAGGAATTAAAGGATCGTGGATACATACGGGAAGAATTTGAGCAAGAAGGAAACAATGGTGATGGACAAGGGGATGGGAAATTATCTATTACAGAAAAGTTAGAGAGAGCACTAAGAAAACGCGCCTTGGAACAAATTTTTGGAAATATCAAAAGATCTGGTCAAGGAAACCACAAAACAAAACACATAGGTAGGGGTGATGAACAATCTGGTGATTTTAGAAACTACCATTTTGGAGATGCCTTAGATCAAATATCTATGACAGAAAGCATTAAAAATGCCCAAATTAATAACGGTATCGGAGATTTCCGCATTACAGAAAATGACCTTGTAGTTGAAGAATCTATTCACAAATCTCAAATGAGTACTGTACTTATGATAGATATTAGCCACTCTATGATATTGTATGGAGAGGATAGGATTACTCCAGCAAAAAAAGTAGCCATGGCACTAAGTGAACTCATCACTACTAGATACCCTAAAGACACCTTAGACATTTTGGTCTTTGGTAATGACGCCTGGCCAATTAAAATAAAAGATTTGCCATATCTAACCGTTGGACCTTACCACACAAATACCGTAGCGGGCTTACAATTGGCTATGGATATGCTTAGAAGAAAAAGAAATACCAACAAGCAAATTTTTATGATCACAGATGGTAAGCCAAGTTGTCTAAGATTGCCAGATGGCCGGTATTACAAAAACAGTAATGGTCTAGATGAGCACATTGTAAATAAATGTTATATGATGGCCGCCCAAGCAAGAAAATTGCACATCCCCATAACTACCTTTATGATTGCAAGTGACCCTTACTTGCAGCAATTTGTAGATCAATTTACTCAGGCCAATCAGGGGAAATCTTTTTACACAGGGTTACAGGGGTTAGGAGAAATGATTTTTACTGATTATGACAATAACAGAAAACGAAACATAAGATAAAAGTACTCTCACAGATTTGGTACTACAACTATTAAATACACTTACACACAAACATGGACATACAAAACATAAACACACTTAGAGCTCTTAAAAAATCAGGGTATGCATACCAATCAATAAAGGATGAGCTACGAAGAAATTTACTACATAAATTATCAAAAAAACAAACTGTTTTTGAGGGCATACACGGATATGAATATACGGTTATCCCAGAATTAGAACGCGCCATTTTATCAAAACATAATATTAACTTACTAGGGCTTCGTGGACAGGCAAAAACACGTTTGGCTAGACAAATGGTGACTTTATTGGACGAATATATACCGGTGGTTGCTGGCAGTGAAATAAATGATGACCCTTTTAAACCCATTTCTCGGTATGCACAACAATTACTTCTAGAAAAAGGGGATGATACCCCAATTACATGGCTACATCGCGGCATGCGTTTTTCTGAAAAATTAGCCACTCCAGATGTTACTGTGGCTGATATTATTGGTGATGTAGACCCAATTAAGGCTGCAAATTTAAAATTGAGTTATGCAGATGACAGAGTCATTCATTTTGGAATGATCCCAAGAGCAAATAGATGTATTTTTGTCATCAATGAATTACCAGATTTGCAGGCTCGCATCCAAGTTGCCCTTTTTAATATTTTGCAAGAGGGAGATGTCCAAATTAGAGGATTTGCATTAAGACTTCCCCTAGATGTTCAGTTTGTGTTTACAGCTAATCCTGAAGACTACACCAACAGAGGTAGTATTGTAACCCCGCTCAAAGACAGGATAGGGTCTCAGATACTCACTCATTACCCACAAACCCTTGAGATTGCAAGAAGTATCACAGCCCAAGAAACTGCTGTTGCGGCATCAGATAAAGAACATGTATATGTTCCAGATTTGGCAAAAGACATACTAGAGCAAATTAGTTTTGAGGCACGTGAGAGTGAATTTATAGATTCTAAAAGTGGGGTTAGTGCTCGATTGAGTATCACTGCATTTCAAAACCTACTGAGTACCGCAGAGCGAAGAGCTTTAAAAAACGGTACTACAGAAACTGCCCTTCGTTTGAGTGACTTTTTGGGAGTCATCCCATCCATAACAGGTAAAGTAGAGTTGGTCTATGAGGGTGAACAAGAAGGTGCAGACCAGGTTGCAAAGCAATTACTCTCTGATGCAATTAAAACACAATTTTTATGCTATTTCCCTAAAATAGAAAAGCTTCAAAAACAAGACCAGAAAGATCCTTATCATGAGCTTGTAAATTGGTTTTTTGAGCAATCTAGCTTTGAGCTTCTTGATACTCTCGATGATCAAGAATATCAATTACAGCTTGATAGAATAGAGCCTTTAGATGAGTTAATACATACCTATGCCCCCCAAACTTGTAATGATGATATTCCATTTATGAAAGAGTTTATATTATGGGCTATGGTGGAGATGAAAAAGTTAAGTAAATACAACCTCACAGATGGAGTACGGTTTAAAGATATGTACGGAGGGTATATAAGTGGTTTGTAACATAATCCAGCAATAAAAAAATCTCGATAGGCTTCTATCGGGATTTTTTATGAGTATAGATTAGGTTTTAAAATTTTTAGCTAGCTAGGTGTATTACCTCCAAGGCTGCGCGCTCTCCCGCAATCATTGCGGCGTTTAAAGAACCGTTTAATTGCATGTCTCCTGCTAGAAATATAGTCTGTGTGAGTCTAGTTTCAGAGGGTAGCATTTCATACTGTAGGTCTTTTAAATTTGGCAAGGCCATTGGGATATTGTAGTGTTTTATAAAAGAGCAAGAATCTATAGCACATAATTCTTTCAACTCTTTTTGAACCTCTGTAACAAGCTCTTTATCTGTTAGGTTTTGTTTATCAACCACAGTAACAGAGAGAAGCTCTTTGTTTGTTGTAGCGCTCGTTTGTACACTTGTATGATAAAAAATATTATTAATCAGTGCCCCAGGCTCTGAGATAAGTCCTATAAGAGGTTTTTTAATATTTCTTTTTGGCGTTTCAAAATAAAGGGTATCACAAGATTTCCAAAGCGTAGCTTGGTTTTTTAAATTTGAAACAAGCTCACTAGCCTGTGTTGCTATAATTGTAAAGTTGCTTTTTATGGTTTCTCCAGATTCAAGTTTGATACTATTGTTTTCAACCTTTGTTACTTTTGTATTGAAGATACAAGTTGTGTTTTTTAATTTTTTAGCCAGTTGTTTTGGTATGGCTTCTATGCCATGTTTTGGCAAGGTAGCCATGCCTTCCCCAAACATTTTATAGACAAATTCAAACATTCTGCTAGATGTTTCTAATTTGTTTTCAAGAAAAATTCCGCTAAAAAAAGGAGTAAAAAAATCTATAATTATAGCACTGGAAAACCCAAGGTCTTCGAGATAAGAGTGTGTTGTTTGTTCTTTTTCAGCAAATATTTTTTGAATTGATTTTTTCTTTAACCTTTTGTTTAAAGCTAGTATTTTAAGTCTATCATTTAGGGTGCCAATACCTGAGAGTAGGGTAGGTATTAAAAGAGAAAGTTTTCTTGAAGGATCTCCAATAATTTTTTGTTTTCCATTTTTAAATATTGCAGCTCCAGGTAAAAACTCTTGCAATGATAGGGCGTTAAAATCTAGGTATTTTTTTGCAGCCGGGTAGGCAGTTAATAAAACTTGAAACCCATGATCTAAACTGTACCCGTCTATATTATCTGTCTTAACTCTACCACCAAACCTGTCTGAGGCTTCTATGATAGTTGGCCTTAGACCATGTTGTTCTAAAACTGTAGCGGCAATTAATCCACTAATTCCTCCACCTATAATATGAATCTCTGGTGTTGTTTGCTTCATTGTTTACCCTTGGGTTGGTTTTGATAATTTTAAAAGCAAAAATATTATTTTATTGAGAGTAAAAAACAATGTTTAACGTTTTGTAAGGTATATTAAATGAATATAACAAATACATTTGCGTTATAAAATTTGTATCAAAATGAGTAAAATAGCTATCGTACGATGTGAGCACTTTAATGCAGCACATCGATTGCACAACAAAAATTGGAGTGATCAAAAAAACAAAGACGTTTTTGGAAAATGTAACAACCCAAACTATCACGGCCATAATTATGACCTAGAAGTTAAGGTGATAGGACATTGTGATCCAGAAACGGGGTATGTTATTGATACAAAAATCTTGTCTGACCTGATAAAAAAATATGTATTGGATAGGTATGATCATAAAAACTTAAATCTAGATACCCAAGAGTTTAAAGATGTAAACCCTACAGCAGAAAATATAGCCATCTCAATTTATAACTTGCTTAAACCCAAATTAGAAGCTAATTTGGAATTAAAAATCAAACTCTATGAAACCCCAAGAAACTTTGTAGAGTATCCTTATTAGTATCATTAATTTTTAACAAAACAAGCACAATGAATTTAGACATACCAAATAAAAATCGCCTGTCTACTGAGGATAAGCAAACTCCTAATTTGTATGATATAGCCATTAACTCAATAGATGGTAAGGCTATTGATTTATCTTCTTTTAAAGGTAAAAAGATACTTATTGTGAATGTTGCTTCAAAATGTGGTTTTACCAAACAGTACAAAGATTTACAAAAATTAAGTGATAGCCATAAAGAGTCCTTAATTGTAATTGGTGTGCCTTGCAATCAATTCGGTAAACAAGAACCAGGTGATGCTGCTGAAATACAAAATTTTTGCCAAATGAATTATGGGGTTACATTTTTAATCACACAAAAAATTGATGTTAAAGGAATTAACCAACATCCATTATACACCTTTCTTACCTGTGAAACCCTAAATGGTAAAAGAGATTCTACTGTAAAATGGAATTTCCAAAAGTATGTTATTAGTGAATCTGGATCTTTAATAGATCACTATTATTCTATTACAAGCCCTCTTAGTAAAAAAATTACTAAACACCTATAAAATATTAGCCTAGAGCCTCAAGATACAACCTAGCATTCTCTTGATGAGTTTGCTGTTTCTCTGCTGGCATTTTATCATACATACGCACTAGCATCCCAAGGCGAGGGTTAGACAAGAAAAACCCTCTGTGAGTGTGCATAAACCTCCAAAATAAGCCATCCCAAGTGGCTTGCCAATCTCCCTTTTTATAATTACTCATTTTTATGATATAATTACTCCCGCTTATGTAGGGCTTTGTTGCCATTAGTCCTCCATCTGCGTATTGACTCATGCCATACACATTGGTGACCATTACCCAGTCATAGGAATCAATAAATAGTTCCATAAACCACCGGTATACCTCATCTGGATCAAACTCACATAACATCATGAAGTTTCCTAAAATCATTAAGCGTTCTATGTGATTACAGTAGCCAGTTTCTAGTATTTTTTTTATGGTTTGGTCAATAGGAGGGATGCCTGTTGTCCCGTCATAGAAAGATGCGGGTATTTTTTTAGTAAATTTCCAATAATTGGTGGTCCGCTCCTGGCTTCCTCTAGACTCATAAATTCCTCGTATAAATTCTCTCCAACCAATAATTTGGCGCACAAATCCTTCTGTAGAATTTATAGGAACGTTATTTTTTTTAGTAAAATCTAAACAGGCATCTATAATTTCTTTAGGTGTTATTAAACCCACATTGAGCATTGGTGTTAATACACTATGATTTAAAATAGAGTTTTCTGCCACTATTGCATCTTCATATACCCCAAATTCCATAAAACGTTGTTCAAAGAATTGGTGTAACCAAGATGCTGTATCCTCAAAACTAGTAGGGTATAGGCTATAGGTAGTTAGACTTCCTAAATGATCTTCGAAATGAGTGTTTACATACTGTGTTGCCTCTTGATTGTAAGTGTCAATATCTGGAAATGATATAGTAGGAGGTACTTTTTTTGCGGGGTATTTTTTTCTATTTTCTGTATCAAAGGTCCATTTGCCTCCTGTGGGCTTACCTTCTTGATCCATTAATATGTTTCGTTTTTTTCGTTGGTCTTTGTAAAAAGTTGTTTGGTGGTATTTCTTTTTGTCTTTTCCAAAAAAGGGAAGTAACTCTTCTTTGGTGTTTAAAAAAAGTGGGTTTTCCATTGCTTTTAGAGTAATACCCAAAGTGTTGCATCCTTCTTTAATTCTCTTATGTAGCCAGTTATCTGTGGGATCTATGTAGTTTATGTGGTCAACACCTTGTTTTTTTAATACCGGAAGTAGCTCCCTTATATCTGAAATTTTTTGGATTGCCTCCACATAAGTTACCTCCCTGTTTTTTTGGTGAGTAAGAAAATCTGCATAGCGCTTCATGGTAGCTCTGTGAAAAGCTATTTTTTGTTTATGGAAGGGATATTGTTTGAAAAACAAATATTCCTCTACTAAGTAAATAGGTGCATCAATATCTAAAAGAGGAGACGCTTTAAATAGTTGGTGCGGAAAAATTAGGTGGATCTGTTTCATTTGTTTGAGCTGCAGCGTTTGCTACAATATTTTACGTGTTCCCAATTCTTCTCCCATTTTTTTCGCCATGTAAATGGGAGTTTACACACGACACATATTTTTTGAGGGAGATGTTGTTTTTTCATGTTTAAAATTCAGGTAATTCTTCTATTCTGGCATACGGAAATTGTGCTATTTTTTTTAACTCATAATAGCTGTTTAGACCAGAAATACCAACACTATTGCTAGCCTGCAAGTCTATATCATCATCAACCATTGCGCTGTTGTCAATAATTAGTTTTTGTATTTCTCCTATGACCATCACTGTGCCATTGTGTTTGATATCTAAGGTTTCCACAAACTGCATGCCCATTTTAAAAGTACTTTGCTTTACAAAAGGTGCTAAGATATCTTTTTGGTATTCTTGGGTAAGCCCACAAAGCTCAAATTCAGATTCTTCTGCTGAAAATTTGGCTGAGGTATAGTGGGCGTTTTTTACAAAATTTGGATGTATATGGTTTATGGTATATGATCCGTTTTCTTTAATATTTCTAAGAGTATGGCCAACTTCTGGGGTTTGCGGTCTTGAAATAAATCCGAGTAATGCTGGATTGCTACCCAGATGTACCACGGAGCTGAAAATGGCAAGATTTGATAGCCCATCACTGTTAATGCTCCCGATAAGGTTTGCAGGTTTTATTCCAGTAACTGCGTTAATTATCTTTAGCCTGCTGATGCGGTCTAGTTGCTCAATATCTTTTTTAGTGTACATCATTGTGTTTTTTATTTACATGTGTGTCTAACAAGCGTTTTTTTTCTTTTTGTACGGCGGGATGCTTTTTGTGACCCCATATTTTATCTCTCGCTTTCGCCGCGCTTTGTTGCAAATCTACAATAGGAAAAGGGTACTGCTCTCCAATATACACATTACAAAAGGTTTGTTCCATGGCAGACATTTTCCATGGCTCATGTATAAAAGCAACAGGAACTTTGGCAAGTTCTGGAATCCATTTTTTTATAAACGCACCCTCTGGATCATGTTCTTGAGAGTTTTTTACAGGATTGTATAACCTAACGGTATTAATACCCGTTGTACCCGCTTGCATCTGAAATTGTGGGTAATGGATACCAGGTTCATAATCCAGAAACTGTCTAGCTAGGTGGTAGGTGCCCTCTCTCCAATCTTGGTCTAGATTCATGGTTAAAAAAGAGACCACCATAGCGCGCATTCTAAAATTTATCCACCCCGTTTGCTCTACAGCTCGCATGCATGCATCTATTAGCGGAACTCCTGTAGTTCCTGTTTTCCAAGCCTTCAGGAAAACTTCATTTTTTGTATGCTGTAATAGTTCATAACCACTGTTTATACAATGGGTTTCATAGGTGCAATCTACTTCAAATTTCTGTATGAAATGGCAGTGCCAATGCAACCTTGTGAGCATGGCAGAAAAAGCCTTGCTGTTTTTTGAGCCTGATGGGTGTCTACCTATGTATTGAAACGCCTGTTTAACACTCATGTTTCCCCACGCTAAATAGGGTGATAACCTACTACAACTTACTCTACTTTGTGCTGGTTTTGAAATATGTTTTTGGTAATTGAATCCTCTTTTTTGAGTAAAAGATTTTAAATAACGCCAAGCATTACGCTCTCCTGCAGGTTGGTAGTGTTTTGAGTACTCTTTAAGTTTTAACTCCAGTTTTTCAGGCAAAGAAAAAGGATGGGTTAAAGGGGTTTGTGTGGTAATAGAAAAATTATTTTGCAGTACCGGTGTGTGCATTTTCACATGCCAGTGTTTGCTCCAATCTATTCTGTTTTTAATTCCTCTTAGAATGCCATCTCGTTGAAACTCTTTCCAGTAAATTTTATTTTTTTTTGTAAAAGAGGCCACTTTTTTATCACGATCCCAGGTTAGTTTTGTACCGCTTTCTCTGTAGCTATAAATGTGTTGTATATTAAAATTACTACTTAGGTATTCAAATATAGTTAGGGCACTTGCGTAGAAAACATCTACAGATCTATTAAAAGGTGCTAAGGTCTTATTGATGGCCGCAATGGAGTGGTATATAAATTGTAAATGACGCTCACTAGTGTCTGGGTAGGAGATGATGTGGGGTTCAAAAAAATATACGATACGGTAGTCTATACCTGCCTTTTCTGCGTGTGCTAAGCCTTGGTGATCTTGGGTTCTAAGATCACGCTTAAGCCATACTATATTGATTGGCTTTTTACTCAATAGGTGATTTGTTTTTTACATTTTTTCCAGAAACCAAAAAATGAAGGGAAATATCCCTGGACATCAAACATCCAATCTCTAGAATCTTGTGTGCCCATATAATGTGTATTTAAAGGATGTTCTTTAAAATATATATTTGTTAAACTATACTGCTGTTGCAGCTCAGAAAACTCACCTACATATATTTGAATATTGGATATGTTTTGTACCGCAAGATTAACTATAAAATCCATCGTGTTTTGTGATACAGGATATAAGTCAAAACATGATGGTTCTAGAAGTAGAATTCTATTGGCTTTACTTTCTTGTTTCCATAGGGGATCTAAATTGTACATAGTATAGATACAACTAGGCAACGTATTGTCTATAGAAATTGCTTGTTTTTTTGGGAGTGGTGTTTTTAATATAAACGGGCTTGTTTGTTTTAAAACCTCAGGGACATCCATGTCTGTGAAAGCTTCATAGGGTATATCTAGAAAAGTACCTCTTTGTTTGGTAAAACAGTAGGTGTTAATATTTTCTTGATTGGCAACATATTTTTTATTTGCATTTGCTCCAGCAACCCATTGCCAACTCAGAGCATTACTGGCCCAATCTGCATCTAGTAGGTGGTAATACATCCACCTTGCTGGTGTTTTCCAGTGGCTACGGCCCATATTACATGAAATGGCAGCGATATACATTCTTAGGTGGTTGTGCAAGTATCCCGTCTTGTAAAATTCTTGTATGGCAGTGTCAATAGCAACAATACCTGTGGTTGCCTCCAAGATTGCTTTTGGGATATCTGTGTTTGAAACCGGTGTTTGGGTGTGTTTTAGGTCTTGATTAATGGCCTCCCCTTTGGCAATCCAAACTTGTTGCCAATAATCTCGCCAGGCTAATTCTTGGATAAATTTTTCAGCCTCTGGGGGTTTAAAACCATTATCTAATATTTTTTTAAAAATAAATTTTGTGGAGATAACGCCCCTAGAGATATAAGGAGACAGATAAGACACCGCTCCATTTATGTAGTTTCTGGTGTGTTTGTATTTTGAGGGATCTATAGCGTCAATGCGTTTAAGAATCTCTTTGTAGGATGTTGGAAACTCGGTTTGTTGCTCTTCAAATAGTTTCATTTAACGTTTACTTATCTTGTTGCCAGAAATGGCTTTTTGTCTCGAGCATTTAAAGCGAGTGATGTCTTGATTTCTTTTTTTAAGATGTTTTTGGCTTACGCCACTATTTACTCTTTTTCGCCAACGTTTGAAGCTAGATTCTTTAAGATTAGTGCGCATAACTTTAATGACCTCTTTTTCTGGAAGCCCAAACTGAAATAATATAGCCTCAAAGGGTGTACGGTCTTCCCAGGCCATTTCTATGATGCGGTCTAGTTCTCTTTCGGTAAAAGTATTACTGGCTGTGGCCATCTTTAAGAAGGGGTGTTAGCCAAAGATTCTAGTTTTTTCATTACCTGTTCTGCCTCAAAGGCTTTTTGGTCACTAGCCTTTCTGTTTGTTTTAGAAAGCTCAAAAGATTCTTTGGTGAGTTTTTGATAGGCAGCCTCTAGGGTCTGTTTTTCTGATTTTTTTTTAAATAGCCCAAACATAAATTTAATTTTAATGAACCTTAGATGGTTCAGCATTTCATGGTAAAAATAAATAATGTTTCATGGTTTAATGTTAAAGTTAAACAAAAATAACAAGCCCATAACATTTATTAATATCCTAATAGTTTAACCTAAAAAGCATAGAATTCTATATTTTTATAGTCTTTTGTTTTTAATTGTTTAAATTACACCCTTATTAAACAAACCAAATAAGTTTCAAATTAAATATTTTACATTATGAAAAAAAACATACTCTTTATTGCCCTTTTGCTCTGCATAGGAACCCTTCAAGCACAAGATTACTTTGATATTTTTAAAGCCTCTTTCTCTTCAGCAAGTCTAGGAAATGTTGATGATGAGAATGCCCAGACAGATGTAACTAACAGGAATATTGAACTATACATGCCCATACCAATTACTCAAAAGGTTACGATTATTGCAGGTTTTACCTATGAAAATACAAGCCTAGGTAATATGTATTTTAATTTTGATAATTCGCCCTATGATTTTGTGGATGGAAGTAAAAATTTAATAATGACAAGGCTCAATCTAGGTATGAAGATAAACCATGGTAATAGATGGAGTGGAACATATGTAGCGCTTCCAAAACTAGCTTCTGATTTTAGTAATCTTGGATCAAATGATTTCCAGATAGGTGGTCTTGCGCTACTTGAAAAAAAATACTCTGGCAGAAAGGTTCTTAAATTTGGTGCCTATGTGTCTTCAGAAAATTTTGGAACTACCGTTACACCCATCATAGGGCTGTGGTATAAATCAAAAAATAGTAAGTTTTATGTAAATGCTACGCTACCTATTCGTGCAGATGTAAACTATTCTTTAACAGATGCCTTTAGTCTTGGAGCTAACTTGTTGTCTTCAGTAAAATCCTATAACCTTTCTAATGAAAGAAATTCAGATTTTTATGTTCAAGAAGAGTCTATTCGTCTTTCTGCTTTTGCAGCCTACGGATTTTTAAATGACATGCTTATTGTACGTGCAAGAGTTGGTCTAGATACAACAGATTATGCTCTTTACGATAAAGATGCCGCAAGTGTTGTACAAGTACTTACAAAACAAATAGGTAACAGAAAAGACGAAGATAGAAGAAACTCAGAGTTTGCCGCAGCTCCTTTTGTTGGATTAGACTTTATTTTTAGGGTTGGTTTGTAACCAAAACTATTTAATTTATAAAGCCCCGTTTCATTAAATGTTTCGGGGTTTTTTTATTTAATTATTTATCAAACTTTTAAAGTATTTAACGCTTTATGTGTAACTAGTTTAATTTAAATAATGTAAATTAATACACACGCTACAATTGAGCTAACAGCTCCAAGAATTTGATATTTGGAAAGTTGTTCTTTAAATACGATAACTGATAAAAGCATGCCTCCAATAGGATGAAAACTGGAGATTAGATTTACCTTGTACACTTCTAGAATAGTGTAGCTGTAAAAAAATAAGATCACCGCTATGGTAGATAAAAATACTAGAAAAATGATTTTTATGTCATAGTATATTTTTAAATCAATTTTCATCTTTTTTGTGTAGTAACCAATGCATAAAAATAAAATTAATATAGTGACCTCTTGAACAAATATGGTTGTTTGATAACCAATTTTTTCAATTGGTATTCCTGCCAAAGGATATGCAATACCAAAACACAAACAAGCCAATAGGCCATGTTTTATTCCCTTCCTTAGTTTGAAATTAAATCCATTAAAACAAACAATTGTAAAAATGGATAGTCCTATTTGTATACAGTAGTATTTCCATTGGATAACTTCTTTAAAGAGGATAAAAGACACTATTTGAGAAATTAATAGTGTGAATATATTTAAAAAAATAACATTGGTTGTAGTTTCTGTTTTAAATGCTTTTACCAATGAAAAAAGTCCTACACCTGCAATAAGTCCACTCAATATAGCCAGAGCTATCATAGGCATATTAATTTGGTTTGTTGGACCGCTACTTACAAAATAAATGCCTAATAAAAGGGTAGTAAGAAGTGTTCTGTGAAGCAAGATTTTCACGTGTCCGTGTATAAGGATACAGGGTCTCCAAAGCGCGTCTGTAATTCCCATAAAAAAGACTCCTAGAATTGCTGTTATCATGATTTAAAATAATTGTTTAGGTACGCTTCATTGAAAAAAGAAGGATAGAATTTTTTGGCTACTTCATTGTATTTATTTCTAAAATAAGATTTATTAGATTTAGAGGTATGGTATTTTAGAATGTTAACATATTGATGCATTAAAATTTGATAATTTCTTGGAAAATTATCAAATGTGATTGTTTTCTGCCATAGTTGTAAACTCTTGAAATCCTTGCGATACACAAATAACAGCATAATCATTAGTCCGTATTGTTCATAATGCTCAAATTTATAGTAGTTATTGTAGTTTGTTTTAACTTCAAGTTTTTCTGTAATCCAAGTCATTACCTCAAAATTTCTTGTAATTATAGCTGTAGTTATTAATTCAAAATAATAATCAATTTCGCTATTACCTTGTATTTGTTGATGGTAGTTATTAAGTAATTTACTTACGTTTTTTGACTTATAAAATAATTCTTGAGAAATAATTCTACCCTTTAATATGGGATGAAAACTTGAATCAGGTGTTAGTTTAAAAAAATGATCTTGACTTTGGTTATTTAAATACATTTTCAAATTTAAAACACCTCTGCAAAATTGTTTAAGATCCTTTCTTTGGGTATTTTTTTCAATACTATTTAGCCACTTACCATAATAACTATTGAGATGGCTATAGTCAACAAAAATGGTTATAATTAAGTTTAAAAAGTTATCATTTAATAATAGTTTCTGTAAATCCAGAGATTCTGAATCCAATGTT
>CAJWXC010000042.1 GCA_913048215.1 uncultured Flavobacteriaceae bacterium
AGTTCATCTACACCGTCATATTCTTGAATAAGCCCCCATGTTTGAAAGGAATACATGCCAATAGGCACAAGCAGTATCCAATGCCACCAATGCTTACAGGTAAAAAACCAAATGAGTAGTAAATATAAGGGTATAATTTTATTAGCTAAGTACCAGGCATAATCAAACCAAGAAAAAAATGCTGTTTCTAAACTAAAAAAAGAAGTTTCCCAGAGAGTATTTTCTGGGAAACTTTTATAAGAGTAAAACAAAAAGGGAGATATACCTATGAAAAAGGTTACTATCCCACCAACAAAAATAGATTTACTATCCGTTTGTTGCTGGTCTGTTATTTTTGTGTTTAACTTGTTGTTCTGTTTGATCATTGTCTAGGTTCTCTGGAGTACAAGAAGTTGCAAATAATCCTACTAATACGATTGCTATAATACTAAGCGTTTTTAAATTTTTCATAATAATTTTTTGTGAGAGTTATACCACAAAACTATCGCGAAAAAAGACAAGTTTGGAAATTATCTTCGTCATATCTTGTTAGGTTGTCCTTTTGTTAAAATTTCGAAGAGAATATTTCACTAAATATTTATTAACAAAAAACCTATTGGATACAATAATTTAAAAAAATAGTAAAGCAAACTAGCCATCAGGCATTAGTATTGCTGTTCTTGTTCCATTAGCATTCAATTTTAATTCAACTCTATTACACTTAATTGTTGATAAAAGACTTCCAATATTCTGTGGCCACTCTATAAATGTAAAATGCCCAGCGTTTAAATAATCTTCAATCCCAATATCTAAAGCTTCCTGCTCACTACCAAGTCTGTAACAGTCAAAGTGAAATAACAAATTATCTTTGGCTTGATACTCATTTACTATAGAAAAAGTAGGGCTACTTAATGTGTCAATAACGCCTAATTCTATAGCTAACTCCTTGATTAGAGTTGTTTTACCAACTCCCATGTCTCCATAAAATAATATGGTTTTTTCAGAAAAATGGTTGATTAACTTAAAAGCAACCGCTTTAATTTCATTGAGCGAAAACGTAATTTCCATAAAAAAAATATGGTAAATATAAGAAATTATGTCTTTTAACCCATTAATTCAACCAAAAAAAAATAAATCCGAGAATATTCCTACACTTTTATTACTTTGGAGTCAAAGTAACAAATGGAATTACCATTTCCTCTAAAGAGACACCGCCATGTTGGTAGGTATTTCTGTAATACCCTACATAATGATTGTAGTTGTTAGGGTAGGCAAAAAACAAATCACTCTTAGCAAAAATAAAGGAGCTACTCATATTTATTTTAGGTAACTGTATGCTTGTTGGGTTACTTGCCTCCAATACATCTTTACTTTGGTAGGTCAAACTCTTACCCGTTTTGTACCTTAAATTTGAGCTAGTATTCTTGTCTCCTATAACTTTACTGGGGTTTTTTACATTTATGGTTCCGTGATCAGTAGTTATCATTAGTTTGAAGCCAAGTTGAGATGCCTGCTGGATAATATCCATAAGTGGTGAATTTTTAAACCAGCTTTGTGTCAATGATCTGTAAGATTTATCTGTGGAGGCAAGTTCTTTTATTACTTCCATTTCTGTTTTTGAGTGCGAGAGGATATCAACAAAATTATATACCACTACAGTTAAATCTTCATTTTTATGGCTTTTAAAACTCTCTGCTAGACGTTTCCCTTGCTTTAAACTAGATATTTTATGATAACTCCAATCTAATTGCAGGTCAAGCCTTTTTAATTGTGCTGCCAAAAATTTATCTTCATACATGTTTTTACCACCCTCATCTGTATCGTTTAACCAAAGATCTGGATGTAATTTTTCCATGTCACTTGGCATAAGACCGCTAAATATAGCATTTCGAGCATATTGTGTTGCTGTGGGAAGTATACCAAAGTACATGTCTTCACTTTGTTTTTTATAACTGTTTGCAACTATGGGTTCAAAGGCTTTCCATTGGTCATACCTTAAGTTATCTACTACGACCAAAAGCGTTGGAGTACCTTTTTTTAAATGTGGTGCTACTTTATCTCTAAACAGCGTGTGGGACATCGTAGGAGGGTCTATAGTGTTGTCAAAACATTTTGGATAGTTCTTATCTATAAATTTGCAAAACTGATTGTTTGCCTCTGTTTTTTGAGATTCAAGAATTTCAAACATTCCATTATCCTCAATGTTTTCTAGTTCAAGTTCCCAGTATACAAGCTTTTGGTACATTTCTGTCCACTGCTCAAAACTATTAACCATAGATAAATCCATCGCAATTTTACGAAACTCTTGCTGGTAATTAGAGGTTGTCTTTTCTGAGATCAATCTAGAATGATCTAAATTCTTTTTTAAACTCAATAATATCTGATTTGGATTTACTGGCTTTATTAAATAATCTGCAATCTTAGAACCAATAGCCTCCTCCATGATATACTCTTCCTCGCTCTTTGTGATCATTACCACAGGAAGTGAAGCATTTATTTCTTTTATTTCTGAAAGTGTTTCCAGTCCTGTGAGACCAGGCATATTCTCATCTAGAAAGACAATATCAAAGAGATTGTTTTTTATCTCTTCAATGGCCTCTGTGCCACTTTGCGCTTTTGTAACATGGTAGTTTCTTTTTTCTAGAAACATGATGTGTGGTTTTAGTAAATCAATTTCATCGTCTACCCAAAGTACTTTTATATGGCTCATTGTGTTGTAATATTTACTACAAACGTAGCGTTAATTCTTATTAATTTATGTTTCTCAAATATTATTTATTCCTAATTTTTAACAGCATTGTATCGCTTTACGTTTTGAATGCTTAATTTTGAGTCATATTTTTATCTTCTGAAAATAAAAACTTTTAAAATTGAGTAACAGTCTTAAAATAGTAAACGATCCTATCTATGGTTTTATTACCATACCCAGTACTCTTATTTTTGATTTAATTGAACATCCTTATTTTCAGCGCCTTCGGAGGATTTCACAAATGGGTATGTCTTATTTGGTATATCCCGGAGCACACCACACCCGTTTTCATCACGCTTTAGGGGCTATGTTTTTAATGCAAAAAGCAGTTCAAGTTTTAAGATCAAAGGGTGTCGTGATTTCTGATCAAGAAAAAGAAGCTCTTCTAATTGCCATTTTATTACATGATATTGGCCATGGTCCCTTCTCTCATGCTATGGAACATAGTATTGTAGAAAACATCTCACATGAAGAAATTTCTTTGCTTTTCATGGAAGAGCTTAACACTATATTTAATGGTAGTTTAACTCTTGCTATCACTATTTTTAAAAATCAGTACCATCGTACTTTTTTACACCAATTAATATCTAGTCAACTTGATATGGACCGCCTTGATTATTTGCGCCGTGATAGTTTCTATACAGGTGTAAGTGAGGGAGCTATTAGTAGTGAACGTCTAATTACAATGCTTCATGTTAAGGACGATTTGTTGGTTGTTGAAGAAAAAGGAATTTATTCTGTAGAAAAATTTATAATTGCTAGACGTTTAATGTATTGGCAAGTATACTTACATAAAACAGGTTTGGTAGCAGAACAGTTATTGATGCGTTTATTAAAACGTGCTAAAGTGTTAACTCATCATGGAGAGGCGCTAGAGAGTAGTAAGGCCCTTTCTTATTTTTTACAAACGTCTGTATCACCTAAGGATTTTGATGCATCTGTATTAGAAAAATTCTCAAAACTTGATGATTATGATATAGTAGGAGCTATGAAATCATGGCAATACCACACAGATTTTGTTTTAAAAACGCTCTCTTCTATGCTTTTAAACAGAGATTTATTGAAAATTGATATTCAGCAAAAAGAAATTCCAAAACACAAAATTTCTGAAAAAATTCAATCGGTAATGCAGCAATTTAACCTTAATGAGGACCAGGCTTCGTATTTTGTTTTTAGTGATTCTATATCTAATCAAGCCTACCGCATGGATAAAGACACTATTAATTTATTGACAAAATCTGGCGAAGTTGTTGATGTAGCAAAGGCTAGTGACCAATTAAACATTGAGGCGCTTTCAAAAAAAGTGACCAAACACTATCTGTGTTATCCTAAGGCACTTTAGTTGTGCTTTTTTTCTATTTTTGTAATTATGAAAAATTATAAACACGTCCAATTAGATTTATCTCTTGTTGGTGAAAAGTATATACAATAGAAACCCTATAAATTTCATGAAATTTACAGCAAGTCAAATCGCAGGTATTCTAGAGGGTGAAGTAGAGGGAGATGCATCTATTGAGGTATCTAAGCTCGCAAAAATTGAAGAAGGTCTGCCTGGAAGTTTAACTTTCTTGGCAAACCCAAAATATACTCCTTATTTATATTCTACAAAAGCCTCCATTACTATTGTAGACAAAACATTTGTAGCAGAGCAACAATACACTACAACATTACTTCGTGTTGATGATGCCTATAAGTCATTCTCCAAACTACTAGAATATTACAATAAAGTTAAGATGAATAAATCTGGTGTAGAAGAACCAGTCTTTATCTCAAAGAGCGCGACCCTTGGAACAGACCTATACATTGGTGCATTTGCCTACATTGGAGATAATGTAACTATTGGAGATAATGTTAAGATATATCCAAATGTCTACATTGGTGATAATGTAACTATTGGTGAGGGTAGTGTTTTGTTTTCTGGAGCAAAATTATATTCAGAAACTCTAGTTGGTGCACATTGTGTGATTAACAGTGGCGCTATTATAGGTGCAGATGGTTTTGGGTTTTCCCCTAATGAAAAAGGAGAATTTACCAAAGTGCCACAAACTGGCAATGTTATTTTAGAAGATTATGTTGACATTGGGGCTGCAACCACCATTGATAGGGCTACTTTAGGCTCTACAATTATTGGTAGAGGTGTTAAATTAGACAATCAAATTCAAATAGCTCATAATGTTGAGATTGGCCAAAACACTGTGATTGCCGCTCAAACGGGTATTGCTGGTTCTACAAAAATAGGATCTCAATGTTTAATAGGCGGACAGGTCGGATTTGCTGGTCACTTAACAATAGGTAACAATGTACGTATCCAAGCTCAAAGCGGTGTTGGAAGAAATATTAAAGACAATGAAACCATACAAGGCTCTCCTTCTTTCAATTATGGAGATTTTAGTAAAAGCTATGTTCATTTTAAAAATTTACCTAAAATAATCAAACGCTTTGACGCCTTAGAAAAAAAAATAAATGATGAGTGATAATCTCCCAAATCAGTGTACTATCAAAAAAGAAGTTGCCCTTACGGGTGTTGGACTTCATACAGGAAAAAATGTAACACTAACCTTTAAGCCCGCACCTGTAAATACAGGGTATATTTTTAAGCGTATAGACATGGATGGCGAGCCTTGTATAGCTGCAGACGCAAATTATGTGACCAACACTCAACGAGGCACTAATCTTGAAAAAGACGGTGTAACCATTCAAACATCAGAGCACGTACTTGCTGCTTTGGTTGGTTTACAGGTAGATAATTGTATTTTAGAATTAAACGCCTCAGAGCCACCAATTATGGATGGCTCTTCAAAATCTTTTGTTGAAGCTATAGAAAAAGCAGGAATTGTTTCTCAAGATGCCGTTAGAGAGGAGTATGTTGTCACAGAGATTATCAATTACATAGACCAAGAAACAGGCAGTGAAATAACAATTCTACCCTCTGAGACCTACCAACTTACAACAATGGTTGATTTTGGCACCAAGGTGTTGGGTACACAAAATGCATCCATAAAAGATATCTCTGAATTTAAAACAGAAATTTCTGATTCTAGAACCTTTAGTTTTCTTCACGAAATAGAAATGCTTCTTGATCATGGTCTTATCAAAGGAGGCGATTTAAATAATGCCATTGTATACGTAGACAAGCAATTGTCTGAAAAGACTATGGAGAAACTGCGTCATGCTTTTGGGAAAGATACAATTTCTGTAAAACCAAATGGTATTTTAGACAATCTTACCCTGCATCATCCTAATGAAGCTGCAAGGCATAAGCTTTTAGATGTAATAGGTGATTTGGCTTTGATAGGAACCCGTATTCGTGGAAAAGTCATTGCAAACAAGCCTGGACATTATGTAAATACCCAGTTTGCAAAAAAACTTTCAAAAATAATTAAGAACGAAAAACGAAATAACATACCAAAGATTGATATAACGGCAACTCCTTTAAAGGATGTAAACGCCATTATGGAAATGTTGCCACACCGTCCTCCTTTTTTATTGGTAGATAAAATTATGGAACTTAGTAGCAATCATGTTATAGGGCTTAAAAATGTAACAATGAACGAGCCTTTCTTTGTTGGTCATTTCCCTGGAACTCCTGTGATGCCTGGAGTTTTAATAGTAGAGGCAATGGCTCAAACAGGAGGGATACTAGCACTTAGTACCGTGCCAGACCCGGAAAACTATTTGACATTTTTCATGAAAATTGACAATGCCAAATTTAAAAGACAAGTTAATCCTGGAGATACCTTACTATTTAAATTAGAACTCATTACACCTATAAGGCGTGGTATTGTTCATATGCAAGGTACCGCTTATGCAAACAACAAACTCGTTACAGAGGCGGAGTTAATGGCACAGATTGTTAAAACAAAAAAATAATTAAATGAATCAACCACTCGCATACGTGCATCCTGGCGCAAAAATCGCTAAAAATGTAGTTATAGAACCATTCACAACTATTCACAATAATGTAGTAATTGGAGATGGAACATGGATTGGATCTAATGTAACGATTATGGAAGGTGCCAGAATTGGTAAAAACTGTAGTATTTTTCCAGGTGCAGTAATTTCTGCTGTTCCACAAGATTTAAAATTTCAGGACGAAGAAACTACTGTAGAGATTGGTGATAACGTCACTATACGTGAATATGTTACCGTAAACAGAGGTACTGTAGACAGAGGAAAAACTGTAATTGGAGACAATTGCCTTATAATGGCTTATTGCCACATTGCTCATGATTGCATAGTTGGTAACAACTGTATTTTTTCTAATAACAGCACCTTAGCCGGTCACTGTACAGTTGGAGATTTTGTAATACTAGCTGGTATGACCGCTGTACATCAGTTTTGTATGATTGGAAATCATGCATTTGTCACTGGCGGGTCACTGGTTCGTAAAGATGTGCCACCTTTTGTGAAAGCTGCCAGAGAGCCCCTTTCTTATGTTGGAATCAACTCAATTGGTTTAAGAAGAAGAGGTTTCTCTCCAGATAAAATTAAGGAGATACAGGGTATATACAGACTCTTGTTTCAAAAAAACCATAATACCACTCAAGCAGCATCCATTATTGAAGCAGAAATGGAAGCAACTCCAGAGCGTGATGAAATACTAGAATTTATTAAAAATGCTAAGCGAGGTATCATGAAGGGATATTTAAGCAGCAATTAATTCCCTTTATCAACTATTAATAAAGTGTTTGGGGTATTAAGCCTAACCACTTGAATCTAAAACAATAAAAATGGCAAGTACATCAGATATTAGAAACGGTTTATGTATTAAATACAACCATGACATTTATAAAGTAATTGAGTTTTTACATGTTAAACCTGGAAAAGGGCCTGCATTTGTAAGAACAAAATTAAAGAGTGTTACCAACGGAAAAGTTGTAGACAATACTTTCTCTGCAGGACATAAATTAGAAGATGTACGTGTAGAAACTCACAAGTTTCAATACCTGTACAATGATGGTGATTTCTATCATTTTATGAATCAAGAAGATTATTCTCAAATTCAATTAGTAGAAGCTGCCCTAGACAAGCCAGAACTCATGAAAGAAGGAGAAGTGGTAACGGTAATTATTAACGCAGAAGACAATGCCCCACTTTCTGTAGATTTACCAGCGAGTGTAATTTTAGAGGTTACAGCCACAGAGCCAGGTGTAAAGGGTAATACGGCTACAAATGCAACCAAGCCTGCCACAGTAGAGACTGGAGCGTCTGTAAACGTGCCTTTATTTATAAATGAAGGAGATAAAATTAAAGTAGACACAGAAAAAGGAAACTACAAAGAACGTGTCAAAGAATAATTTTTTTTTAAAAGTAATTTAAATCCCAACATATGTTCCAATACGTTGGGATTTTTTATATTTGGTGACTCATAAATAACCAATGAAATTTTCGACACCCCAAACCTTAAAAGATATTGCCACGCTACTTAATTGTGATTTTGTAGGTGATTCAAATTTTGCAATACTAGGGATGAATGAAATACATGTGGTAGAAACAGGTGATATAGTTTTTGTAGATCATCCAAAATATTATGATAAGGCATTGGCTAGTGCTGCTAGTGTTGTACTTATTAATAAAAAAGTAGCTTGTCCGCCAGGAAAAGCTTTGTTGATCTCAGAAGACCCTTTTAGTGATTTTAATAAATTAACCAACCATTTTAACCCTTTTAGAAAGGCTACAGGCTTAATTTCACCAACCTCTAAAATTGGTGAGAATACAATAATACAACCCAATGTATTTATAGGAAATAATGTGCAAATTGGTGATAATTGTGTCTTACACAGCAATGTAGTTGTGTATGATAACACTGTAATTGGAAACAACGTTACCATACATGCAGGAACCGTTTTAGGAGCAGATGGTTTCTATTACAAAAACAGGACAAAATTATTTGACAAACTTTTAAGTGGTGGAAATGTTGTAATACAGGACAATGTAGATATAGGTGCTCTTTGCACAATAGACAAAGGGGTAACGGCACCCACAACCATTGGAGAGGGGTCAAAATTAGACAATCAGGTTCAAGTTGGTCACGACACTGTAATAGGCAAAAGATGTCTTATAGCCGCTCAAGTTGGCATTGCAGGTTGTGTTGTTATTGAAGATTTTGTAACTCTATGGGGTCAAGCAGGAGTGTCAAGTGGTATTACCATTGGTAAAAAAGCAGTAATTTCAGGACAAAGTGGGGTAAGCAAATCACTTGAAGGGTACAAAGCATATTTTGGAACCCCGGCAGATGAAATTAGAAAAAAACACAAAGAGTTGGCGTCTATAAAACGTATACCAAGTATTATTGAAAAATTAGATAATTTATAATGAGTACAAGCGCAAAAAATATAGTAAAAAAGTTTTATCAGACAGATTTTGTGACAGACGCCAAAACAGGTGTAAGTCTTTTACATGATGATATAGTTCTTATCTGGAATAGTACAGAGGGGCTTACCATTATGCATCAAAAAGAAATTATTGAAACCTTTGAGGAGGTAAGTAGAACCTATGAGGAGCTTCGTATAGAGGTAAGCCATATCTTAGAGGATGAGAATTTTGTAACCATACGATACAAGTACTATATAAAAACCATCGAAAATCCAGAAGAAGAACTTGGTATAGCTCATTTTATTGCCATTTGGGAAATAAAAGATGGTAAGTTATATAGAGGCCATCAAATAAGTCAACCCGTTATGAGCATTGATGATTCTAACGGTACTTACAACAAAGTAAAAGTATAAACTTTGTTTCTTACCCAAAACAAAAATAGTACCTTTGCAGCGCAAAAGTATTGGTTGTTTAATAACTGAAATTTTAGACCAATCATCGCTTTGGTTTCAAGAAATAATTAACATAGACAAAATAGATTCATGAGTGTTTTAGTAAATAAAGATTCAAAAATTATAGTTCAAGGATTTACCGGTAGTGAAGGAACTTTTCACGCAAGCCAGATGATTGAATACGGAACCAATGTTGTTGGTGGAGTAACTCCTGGTAAAGGAGGGCAATCTCACCTTGACAGACCTGTTTTTAATACAGTAGCAGAAGCTGTTACAGAACTAGGTGCAGACACTACTATTATTTTTGTGCCACCTGCATTTGCCGCTGACGCTATAATGGAGGCCGCAGATGCCGGTATAAAAGTTATCATTACAATTACAGAGGGTATTCCTGTTGCTGACATGATTAAAACGGCACATTATATAAAAGATAGAGATTGTAGATTAATTGGCCCTAACTGTCCAGGTGTTATCACACCGGGAGAGGCAAAAGTTGGTATTATGCCAGGTTTTGTATTTAAAAAAGGAAATGTAGGTGTTGTTTCAAAATCTGGAACCCTTACCTATGAAGCCGCAGATCAAGTTGTAAAACAGGGATTAGGTATCACAACTGCAATTGGAATTGGTGGTGATCCAATTATAGGAACTACAACACAACAAGCGGTAGAGTTGCTAATTAATGACCCAGAAACTCATGCAGTTGTTATGATTGGTGAAATTGGAGGTCAACTTGAGGCAGACGCTGCACACTGGTATAAAGCTAGTGGTAGTAAAAAACCAATAATTGGTTTTATTGCTGGAGAAACTGCTCCAGCTGGAAGAACAATGGGTCACGCGGGTGCCATTGTTGGTGGAAGTGATGATACTGCTCAGGCCAAAAAGAAAATTATGCGCTCTTGTGGTATTCATGTTGTTGATTCACCAGCAGAGATTGGAAAAAAAGTTGCTGAAGTACTTAAATAAGTACACTAACAATACCATATATAACGTTTGGATTTAAATTAGATCCAAACGTTTTTTTATGATATGTAATGACAATAATACTACCAAAAAAAGGAGTAAACTGGTAATGCTATTTATAGGTTACAATTTTTTGTTTTTAAAATCCTTTATGTAAGAATTTGAATGGGGTATTATTTCCTTTTGAATGTTGTTATTATTATATTTATAACTTGAGAATAAAATATCGAATATTGATTTAAAACAAACATATGAAGCTTTTAGAAGGAAAAACAGCCATTATAACAGGTGGAAGTAGAGGTATAGGAAAAGGAATAGTTGAAGTATTTGCTCAGCACGGTGCAAACGTTGCATTTACCTACAATTCTTCTGCAGCACCTGCCGAGGCCCTAGCAAAGGATATTTCTGCAATGGGAGTAAAAGCAAAAGCTTACAAGAGTAATGCAGCAAGTTTTGAGCAATCACATGATTTGGTGAAGGCAGTATTAGAAGATTTTGGTGGCATTGATATTTTGATTAACAATGCAGGAATTACAAAAGATAATTTACTAATGCGTATGGGCGAAGATGATTTTGATCAAGTTATTGAAGTCAACCTAAAGTCTGTTTTTAACATGACAAAAGCGGTACAACGCACCATGCTCAAACAAAGAAAAGGATCTATTATTAATATGAGTTCTGTAGTAGGAGTAAAGGGTAATGCTGGGCAAACAAATTATGCTGCATCAAAGGCAGGAATTATTGGTTTCTCTAAGTCTGTGGCACTAGAATTGGGATCCCGAGACATTCGTAGTAATGTAATTGCTCCTGGTTTTATTGAAACAGAGATGACCGGTAAGCTTGATGAGCAAACAGTGCAAACATGGCGTGATGCCATCCCGTTAAAACGTGGTGGATCTCCCAAGGATATTGCCAATGCATGTGTATTTCTTGCCAGTGACCTTTCTAGTTATGTTACAGGACAGGTTATTAATGTAGATGGAGGTATGCTTACTTAATCTACCCTTTGAACTAGGAATACTGAATACCCTTAATTGGCTCGAGTTTGAATTTAGAAACTATTCTTTACATTGTAATTGCAGCAATTATTTCTTTAGTAGTTACTGTTTTTATCTACGGATATAAAACAAAGTATAGTAACACATTAGCTTGGATATTTGGCGTGTTACGTTTTACGACACTATTTAGTATACTGTTGTTATTAATTAACCCAAGTCTAGATAGCCAGAGCTACACTATAGAAAAACCAAAACTTCCAGTAATAGTTGATAATTCATTTTCTATTGTTGCTTTAAATCAAGCCCAACAGTCTAGTAATGTTATTGCGGCATTGAGGAAAAACAAGGCTTTAAATAAAAAGTTTGATGTGTCATACTTTAAGTTTGGGACAGAATTCCAATTATTAGACACCCTAAGTTTTGATAAAAAAAACACGAATATTTCTAATGCTTTAACTTCTATCTCAGAATTGTTTGACTCGCAAATTGCACCAACAATCTTAGTAACAGATGGTAACCAAACCCTTGGTGCAGATTACCAATATATAAATTCAAAATTGCCCCACAGTGTATATCCTATCATTCTTGGTGATTCTATACAGTATCAAGACCTCAAAATCCAAAGTCTTACTAGTAATCGGTATTCCTTTTTAAAAAATAAATTTCCAGTAGAGGCAATTGTAAGCTACAATGGCAAAGGAAGTGTCACCTCAGATTTTGTGGTAACAAAAAAGGGGAGGGTAGTTTACCGTGAAACTGTATCTTTATCACAAACCAACAACACACATGTAGTTTCTTTTTCTCTTCCTGCGCAAAGCGTGGGTCTACAAGATTACACGGTAACTATAAAAGCCTTAGAACAAGAAAAAAACAAAGTAAATAACACCAAAGGTTTTGCTGTAGAAGTTATTGACCAAACAACCAATGTTCTTGTGGTAAGTGATATCCTACATCCAGATTTAGGAATGTTAAAAAATGCAATTACAACAAACCAGCAGCGAAGTGTTACTTTTATAAAACCTCAGGATGCTGCCTCTGTAATTAACGATTATCAATTAATTATTTTATACCAACCAAATAGAGCGTTTGCAGCTGTTTACAAACAGCTGCAAAAACTTAAAAAAAATACTTTCGTATTTACTGGTGTACACACAGATTGGAGTTTTATAAATACGGTACAAAGTCATTACACCAAAGAAGTGGTGAATCAAAATGAGCGAGTAACAGCAAATTTAAACACCAATTATGGAGCTTTTGGGATTTCTCCAATTGGTTTTGCAGATTTTCCGCCTTTACAAACTAAATTTGGATCACTATCCATAAATACTCCCAATCAAACCATTTTAGAGCAATATGTAGATGGTATTGCAAGTGAGAGTCCAATGCTTGCCACATTAGAAATTGATGCTACTCGCCACGCAATTTGGGATGGAGAAGATCTCTGGAAATGGAGGGCTCAATCTTACCGGGACACCCAAAGTTTTGAAGATTTTGATTCTTTTATAGGGAAGATGGTGCAGTATCTTGGGTCAAATAAAAGGCGTAGTAGGTTAGAGGTGAGTGGTAACTCTTTTTACTATAACAATACCCCTATTAAAATTAGTGCACAGTATTTTGACAAAAGTTTTGTTTTTGACCCCAGGGCCGAGCTAGAGATAACTGTTGCTAACAGGAAAACAAAAAAATCAACGACCTATCCTTTACTATTGAAAAATAATTTTTATGAAGTAGATCTGAACACTCTTGATGCTGGAAGCTATAGTTATACTATATCTGTTAGAGATCAACAAATATCAAGAAGTGGTAGTTTTACTATTTTAGAATTTAATATAGAACAGCAGTTTTCAAACGCAAATAGTAAATCCTTGCAGCGTCTAGCATCAAAAACAAATGGTGCTGCCTATTATCCAGAACAAATAAATGCCTTAATAAATCAATTAATTACCAATCAAAGCTATGTTTCTACTGAAAAAATCCAGCAAAAAGCAGTACCTTTAATTTTTATTAAATGGTTGCTTGGCCTCATTGCTTTGTGCCTTTCAATAGAATGGTTTATCAGAAAATTTAACGGACTCATATAAAAATTAAAATTCATGGAAAAATTACCAAAAGTTGGCCTGCCAATTATTATCATAATCGTACTTGCTATTGTACTTATATCAAAATCTGCTATTACTATAGACTCTGGTGAGGCTGGGGTGTTGTATAAAACTTTTGACAACGGAGTTGTTGTAGATGAGCCACCACTTAGTGAAGGTTTTCATTTTATTGCTCCTTGGAACAAGGTATTTGTTTACGAGGTAAGACAGCAAGAACTTTTTGAAAAAATGAAAGTTTTGTCTTCAAACGGTTTGGAAATACAAATTGATGCTTCTGCTTGGTATGAGCCAGTGTATAGTGAGCTTGGTAATCTTCACCAATCTTTAGGGAAAAATTATCTTGGTAGAGTTATACAGCCAGCTATTCGCTCTGCGGCGCGTAGTGTGGTAGGGCGTTATACTCCAGAGCAATTGTACTCAAGTAAGCGTGATGCAATTCAAGATGAAATTTTTGCAGAAACAAAAACAATATTAGAAAAGCAATATGTACAATTAAACGAAGTTTTGGTCCGAGATGTAACACTTCCAAACACTATTAAAGAAGCTATTGAACGTAAATTGCGTCAAGAGCAAGAATCTTTAGAGTATGAGTTTAGGTTAGTAACCGCCTTAAAAGAGGCAGAGAAAGTAACTATTGAAGCGCAAGGTAAAGCAGATGCTAACCGTATTTTAAGTGCTTCTCTAACAGATAAAATTCTTCAAGATAAAGGAATTGATGCCACATTAAAATTAAGCGAATCTCCAAACACCAAAGTAATTGTTGTAGGAGGAGGAGAAAGTGGTTTACCCTTAATTTTAGGGAATAATTAATCCCCTTTACGTATCTTATTTTAAAACCGCCTTTAATTTAAATTAAAGGCGGTTTTTATATGCAATAGTTTACCATGTGATTGCCAACTGTTTTTTGTAAAAAATATAAATTCCCTATTGTTGAAATAAATCCATTAAATAACACTAATTTCGCACGCTGAAACATTAGACTTTGATATGGTGCTAATATTTCAGTAAAAAAGCTAATAACTAACACCTTAGGTGTTTAGCCCTTTGAGTATGAAAATTAAAAACATTGCAATTATTGCACACGTTGATCACGGTAAGACAACACTGGTAGATAAAATTATGCATCACTGTAGTCTTTTTCGTGAAAACGAAAATACAGGAGATTTAATTCTAGATAATAACGATTTAGAACGTGAACGCGGTATTACCATTACTTCAAAAAATGTTTCTGTAGTATACAAAGACACGAAAATTAATATCATTGATACCCCAGGTCACGCAGATTTTGGCGGTGAGGTAGAACGTGTATTAAATATGGCAGATGGTGTTTGTTTACTTGTAGATGCCTTTGAAGGTCCTATGCCACAAACACGTTTTGTATTACAAAAAGCCTTAGATCTTGGTTTAAAACCTTGTGTGGTTATTAATAAAGTAGACAAAGAGAACTGTACACCAGAAGAGGTACATGAAAAAGTATTTGACTTAATGTTTGAGTTGGGTGCAGAAGAGTGGCAGTTAGACTTCCCTACAGTATATGGTTCTGCAAAGAACAATTGGATGAGTGAACATTGGAATGATGAAACAGATTCTATTGAGCCGTTACTAGATATGGTATTAGAGCATGTTCCATCTTTTGAGGTGAAACAAGGAAGCCTGCAGATGTTGATCACCTCATTAGATTTCTCTTCTTTTACAGGGCGTATTGCTATTGGCCGTTTACAAAGAGGTACTTTGAAAGCGGGTATGCAAGTTGCTTTGGTAAAAAGAGATGGTAGTGTAAAAAAGACGAAAATTAAAGAATTGCACACTTTTGAAGGACTCGGTCGTAAAAAAGTAGAAGAAGTTCAAGCTGGAGATATTTGTGCCCTTGTTGGTTTAGAGGGATTTGAGATCGGTGAT
>CAJWXC010000043.1 GCA_913048215.1 uncultured Flavobacteriaceae bacterium
TCTTCCAAAAGCCACTGTGCAAATGCATCACTATTTTTGATAGGCAGTTGTACAATACAATAAAAAGCCCCTTTAGGATATCCAACTTCAACTCCAGGGATCTCCTTTAGTTTTTCAATTAAAATATCTCGCCTGTCTTTGTACTGGCTTGTGACTTGGTCAAAATAGGATTGCGGTGTCTCTAGCGCCGCCTCACTAGCTATTTGGGCAAATGTAGGGGGGCTAAGCCTTGCTTGCGCAAATTTTAAAGCAGTTTGTAATACCATTTTGTTTTTACTCACCAAGCAACCAATTCGCGCTCCACACATAGAGTAACGTTTGGAGACAGAATCTATTATTATCGCATACTGATCCATCTCTGGTTCTTCTAAAATAGAATAATGCTTCACATTGTCGTAGGTAAATTCTCTATACACCTCGTCTGCTACGAGAAATAAATCGTGTTTTTTTACAATAGCTGCAAGGGTTTGTATTTCTTGTTTAGAGTAAAGATACCCTGTTGGGTTTCCTGGGTTACAGATAAGAATAGCCTTAGTTTTTGGTGTAATAAGTTTTTCAAATTCTGAAATATTTGGCAAAGCAAAGTTGTCTTCTATTTTTGAGATAACCGGTACTATTTTGACCCCAGATGCCGTTGCAAAACCGTTGTAATTTGCGTAAAAAGGCTCTGGGATAATAATTTCATCTCCAGTGTCTGCTATACTGCCCATGGCAAATAAAAGCGCTTCGCTACCACCTGTTGTTACAATAAGCTCATTGTGGTTTACAGGAATGTTTTTTTTCTGATAATAGGCTGCAATTTTCATTCTATAGCTCTCAGATCCTTCAGATCTTGTGTATGCAAGAACATCAAGTGAGTGAGAAGCTACAGCCTCCATAGCCTGTTTTGGACTCTTTATATCTGGTTGTCCAATGTTGAGATGATACACTTTTTTATTCGCTTTGTAGGCTTTCTCCGCGAAAGGAACCAGCTTTCTTATGGGTGATTCTGGCATTAATTGCCCTTTGGTTGAAATTGTTGGCATAACAGTATTATTTGAATAACAAAGTTGCAAAAAATAGTTTAAAAATAGGCTATGGTGCCTTCTCCGTTTGTTTATTTTTTTTAAGCTTAAAGCTTGGGTAAAAAAAAGGTCGATTTACTTTAGTAAACCGACCAAATTAGAATTTCAAGATACAGATGTTACTCCTCTGTTTTTTCTAAAATGCTTTTAGAAGAGTTTAAAACTTCTCCTTTAATTTTTAGTGCTTTTATTGGCTCATCTGCGTTAGAATATACAGTTACTGTTTTTCTGATAGGGCCTACTCTGTTGGTATCATACTTAACCTCAATGCTTCCCGAGGCACCTGGAGCAATAGGCTCTTCAGGTTTTTTGGGAACCGTACATCCACAACTAGATTTTACATTTGTTATCACTAATTCTGCATCTCCAGTATTTGTGAATTCAAATACACGAACTCCGTCACTTCCTTTTACAATCTTTCCATAATCTACCGTTTCATTTTTGAAACTGATTTTTGCTTGCGCACTTGAAGTGTATCCAACCAGGCTAATTAAAGCTACTACTATTAACTTTTTCATATTATATACTATTAAGGATTGCTAATTTAGGGAACTTTAGTATGCTATGCAAGTTAAGTTATAGACATTAAACATTTCATAATACTACAGATATCCCTACTTTTACAATCTTATTTCAAAAATGATACCAAAATGACCCAAGTAGGAGCCTATAATGCACAAGATGTTGAAGACAAGTGGTACCAATACTGGATGGAGCACAACTATTTTCATAGTGAAGTAGACGATCGTGAGCCATACACTATTGTAATCCCCCCTCCAAACGTTACTGGAATACTCCACATGGGACATATGCTTAACAACACCATACAAGATGTGTTGATTCGAAGAGCACGCTTAAAAGGTTTTAATGCCTGTTGGGTCCCTGGCACCGATCATGCAAGTATTGCTACAGAGGCTAAGGTAGTTGCGCGTTTAAAAGAGCAAGGAATTGAAAAGGCAGATTTAACAAGAGAAGAATTTTTAAAACACGCTTGGGATTGGACTGATGAGTATGGAGGTGTTATTTTGGATCAACTTAAAAAACTGGGCGCTTCTTGTGACTGGGAGCGAACAAAATTTACTCTTGATCCTAACATGTCTACCCAGGTGATAAAAAGTTTTGTTGATTTATACAATAAAGGACTTATTTACAGAGGTTATAGAATGGTAAATTGGGATCCACAGGCAAAAACAACCTTAAGCGATGAAGAGGTTAATTATGTTGAGCAGCAAGGTGATTTGTTTTATATTTCCTATAAGATACAAGATAGCGACCAGACCTTAACCATTGCTACCACGCGCCCAGAAACTATTTTTGGCGATACTGCTATTTGTATAAACCCAGATGATGAGCGTTTTGCTCATTTAAAAGGAAAAAAAGCCATTGTGCCTATTTGCAATAGAGTCATTCCAATAATAGAAGACCCATATGTAGATGTAGAATTTGGAACAGGGTGTTTAAAAGTAACTCCAGCACATGATGAAAATGACAAAATGCTGGGAGATAAGCATAAGCTTGAGGTTATAGATATATTTAATGATGATGCGACCATTAATAGTTTTGGATTGCACTATCAGGGGAAAGATCGTTTTGTGGTTCGAAAAGAAATTAAAGTTGAGCTTGAAGAATTAGGCGCTTTGATCAAAACAGAGCAGCATCTCAATAAAGTAGGAACCAGTGAGCGTACCAAAGCAGTCATTGAGCCGCGCCTTAGCGACCAGTGGTTTTTAAAAATGGAAGATTTAGTGAAGCCTGCCATAAAAGCCGTTTTGGAGCAAGATGATGTGGTTTTACACCCAAAGAAATTTGAAAATACCTACCGTCATTGGATGACCAATATCAGAGATTGGAATATTTCTCGTCAGTTATGGTGGGGGCAACAAATCCCAGCATACTTCTATGGTGATGGGAAAGAAGATTTTGTTGTAGCTGAATCTATCGAAAAAGCCCTGGTACTGGCCAAAGAAAAAACGAGCAATGCATCTTTAAAAGCTACAGATTTGCGCCAAGACCCTGATGCTTTAGATACGTGGTTTTCATCTTGGCTGTGGCCTATGAGTGTTTTTGATGGCTTAAACAATCCAAATAATGAGGAGTTTAACTATTACTACCCAACCAATGATTTGGTTACAGGTCCAGATATTTTGTTTTTCTGGGTAGCAAGAATGATTATAGCTGGCTTTGAGTATACGGATCAAAAACCTTTTAAAAATGTATATTTAACGGGATTGGTTAGAGACAAACAGCGTCGAAAAATGAGTAAGTCTCTAGGGAATTCTCCAGATGCCCTACAACTTATAGAAACCTATAGTGCAGACGGAGTGAGAGTTGGTTTGCTTCTTAGTGCTGCTGCTGGTAATGATTTAATGTTTGACCAAGCACTTTGCCAACAAGGAAAAGGCTTTTCAAATAAAATCTGGAATGCATTTAAATTAACCCAGTCTTGGGATATTGATGCTACTATTTCACAGCCAGAATCCTCCAAGATAGCTGTTGAGTGGTATGAATCTCGTTTACAGCAAACACTTGTTGAGATTGAGGATCATTACAGTAAATACAGAATAAGTGATGCTCTAATGGCAAGTTATAAACTTGTATGGGATGATTTTTGTGGTTGGCTTTTGGAAATTGTAAAACCAGCATACCAGGCTCCTATAGATAAAAAAACGTTTGACAGTGTGATTGCTATTTTTGAGGATAACTTAAGAATACTACATCCATTTATGCCGTTTTTGACAGAAGAACTTTGGCATACCATAGCTACAAGAACACCTCAAGAAGCTTTGATTGTAAACCATTGGCCAAAAACTGGAACAATAGATACGGCTTTATTAACTGATTTTGAGTTTGCATCTGAGGTTATTTCTGGAATAAGGACTATTAGAAAAGAAAAGAATATTGCTTTTAAAGATGCTATTTCACTTTCAGTTATAAATACAGAGAAGATAAATAACCAGTTTGATGTTGTTATAAAAAAACTAGGGAATATTAGTGATATGACATCTGTTAAAAGTGGGGTAGAGGGCGCCTTAACCTTTAGGGTGAAGTCTAACGAGTATTTTATACCCATAGAGGGAACTATTGACCTAGCTCAGGAAATACTTAAGTTAAAAGAAGAACTAAAATATACTCAAGGGTTTTTAAAGAGCGTACAAGGTAAATTGAAAAATCAAAAATTTGTGAGTGGTGCCCCCCAACAAGTGGTTGATAACGAGCGTAAAAAAGAGGCAGACGCAATTGCTAAGATTGAAACAATTGAAAGTTCTATAAAAAGTCTTAGTTAATAATTATTTTCTGTACAAAAAATAATGGGTTGAGGTTTCTATGTATTCTAACTTGGCCTGATCTTGGGTAAGATGCTGAGCTTGAAAGAGTGCATTTGTTTTAAAAGCAGAAATCAGTTTTTTCTTTGTATTACTTGGATTGTGCCAGGAGTTTGTGGCGCGTTTGTAATACGCATATAGCTTTAATAATGTATCTGCAGGAAAAGGCTCTTTGTGCCCATTTACGGTTTCAACAGCTTTTTTAAATGCGATGTCTATTTCCTGTGATGTCATTACTATTTTTAATTTGTTTAGGCAGATGCCAAAATGGAGGTTCCTCCTTTGACAACATCATTAAGTTTTACGTCAAGCTTTGTGCCTATAGGAAGAAATACGTCTACACGAGATCCAAATTTAATAAAACCACTATCGCTCCCTTGAGTAACTTGTTGCCCTTTTTCTGCATAATTTACAATACGTCTAGCCAAAGCACCTGCAATTTGACGGTGAAGTACATCTCCAAAGTTTTTTGAGTTTACCACTACGGTTGTGCGCTCATTTTCTTCACTAGATTTTGGATGCCAGGCAACCAAGAATTTCCCCGGATGGTATTTACTAAAAACTACCTTCCCAGCTACAGGATAGCGAGTTACGTGTACATTTATGGGAGACATAAAGACAGACACTTGTAATCTTTTTTCATTAAAAAACTCTTTTTCAAACACCTCTTCAATAACCACAACTTTACCATCTACGGGAGACAATACATGGTCTTGGCTAGTGTTGATTGTTCTTTTTGGGTTTCTGAAAAACTGCAGCACTAAAACAAGCATTACAATAGCCAGGAGCATGATGGTGCTTCTTAGGTAGTTGTTTACAATGTAAAAGTCTGCAGCCAAGCTCATTGCAATAGCTAACACTAAGGTAATTAAAATAATTTTGTATCCTTCTTTATGAAACATAAGTTATAAGTTGTAAAAATGCATAAATAAATGGGCTGGCATAAATTACGCTATCTAGCCTGTCATATAATCCTCCATGTCCAGGCATTAGGTTTCCGCTATCTTTTACTCCGGCTTGTCGTTTGTAGTTGGATTGCACAAGGTCTCCAATGGTTCCAAATACTGAAGCAATCACCCCAAGAGATATCCAAATGCCTAACGTATATATATCTAAAATATTAAAGATAATGAGACCTGCTATGATAGCTGCTATGAGCCCTCCAAAAAACCCTTCTATTGTTTTTTTTGGAGAAACGCGCTCCAGTAATTTGTTTTTACCTAAAGATTTACCAACAATGTAGGCAAAGGTATCATTGCACCAAATTAAAACAAACACACCAACAATAATCTGTGGTTTAAATTCCTCATCAGAAAACGCAATGCGTGTTAGAAAAATAAAACCGCCAATGATGTAGAGCATCGTAGGGATGTATTTTTGCTGTTTAAGTAATAGACTATTTGTGGTTGATTTCAAATCTTTGGCCAGTAATATATTTACAAGTAAGCAACAGCCTAAATATATATATAGTATGATCTCTCCTGGGTGGTAGTAGCTTAATAATAAAAGCGAAATTGGGAGTAGAAGATAAGAGGTGAAGGATTTAAGTTGTATGAGTTTTTTAAATTCCTTGAGGGTTTGAAATCCTAGTATAAGAAAAAGCACCATGAATATTTCACGAGAGGTGTACATGGAAAAAATTACGACTAGGAGATACAAAATCCCAGATAAACTTCGTACAACAATTTCTCTCATAGTATAGGTCTTCTATAGATCTTCTAAAAGCAGCAAATATAAGTTTTTTGTACTACTTCCATAACTCATAAAATCCTTTTCTTTTTCTGTCTCAAAATCTTGGATTGCAGTGATATTGCTGGGGATAAATTTTCCGCCTCTATTTTTGATAATACGTAGGCCTTCACTTATGTTCTCTACAAACTGGCTTGTAGTAGCAAATATGACAATATTGGTGGGTAGCTCATCCAATTTTTTCTCCTTAATTTGATTTGATGAGAGTAAAATAGACCCATTTTTTGATATTAATGACTCACAAGTAGTCAAGAAAAAAGTAGCAGTTGTTTTTTTGGTGAAGTTTAAATTATACCCATCAAATTTTTCTGAAAGCATTTTATTGATGCAAAACACTTGTTTTTCATACCAGTCATTCTCCAGTAAGATATTATCAAAAGCTTCGTTAATTTCTTGAGCATTTAGGCAGTACAAGAATTTACCTCCATTTTTTCTGAAATTATTGGTAAACCTCTCATCTATGGCAAGATTTTCTTCAGGATAATATTTACGGCCATCATCCTGCTCACCTTTTTGTTTAGGTGTTTTTTTTAGATTGAGATTTCCTTTTAAAAGTCTTTTAAAGAGACTCATATGCAGGGTTTATGGGTGTTTAAATTCTTGTTATATCAAAGATAGTAAAAATCTCGTCATAGAAAACCCACAATACTAATCTTTACTATATGGTTACAAAACTACGCCCTAGTTAGAAGCATCATCACTTTCTTGGGTAGAGTCTGCTGGTTTAGAAGTTTGTGTATCCTCTTGCACATCAGCTACAATATCGCTTGTAGATTTTTCAAAAGGTCTTTTTCCAAAAATAACTTCTAGGTTGTCTTTAAAAATAACTTCTTTTGCCAACAGTACGTTTGCCAACTCTGTAAGTTTCTCTTTGTTGGTCTCTAATAAATCAATAGCGCGCTGGTATTGCGTTTCAATAAGGTGTGATATTTCTTTGTCTATCAACTCTGCTGTTTTTTCGCTGTATGGTTTACTGAAGTTATACTCAGACTGTCCACTTGAGTCATAATAGGTAAGGTTTCCAACCTTGTCATTAAGACCATAAACAGTTACCATAGCACGTGCTTGTTTGGTTACTTTTTCAAGATCACTAAGAGCTCCGGTAGATATTTTATTAAATATTACTTTCTCAGCTGCTCTACCTCCAAGTGTTGCACACATTTCGTCAAGCATTTGTTCTGGTCTTACAATAAGGCGCTCTTCTGGCAAATACCATGCGGCTCCTAGAGATTGACCTCTTGGTACAATAGTAACCTTTACAAGGGGTGCTGCGTGCTCTAGCATCCAACTTACCGTTGCATGTCCTGCTTCGTGAAATGCAATTGCTTCTTTCTCTGCTGGTGTAATAATTTTGTTCTTTTTCTCAAGGCCTCCAACAATTCTGTCTACAGCATCTAAGAAATCTTGTTTTCCTACTGCATTTTTCTCACCCCTGGCAGCTATAAGGGCAGCCTCATTACAAACATTTGCAATGTCTGCACCAGAGAATCCTGGTGTTTGCTTGGAGAGGAAGTCTGTATCTAGGCCTTCTTCCTTTTTTAAAGGGCGAAGATGCACTTCAAAAATTTCTTTACGTTCTCTTACATCTGGAAGGTCTACATATATTTGTCTATCAAAGCGTCCCGCTCTCATTAGTGCTTTATCAAGCACATCTGCTCGGTTTGTAGCAGCAATAACAATTACGTTAGAATCTGTACCAAAACCATCCATTTCTGTTAAGAGTTGGTTTAATGTGTTTTCACGCTCATCGTTAGATCCTGAAAAATTGGCTTTTCCACGAGCACGGCCAATAGCATCTATCTCATCTATAAAAATAATTGATGGAGATTTTTCTTTGGCTTGTTTAAATAAATCTCGTACTCTAGAGGCGCCAACACCCACAAACATTTCAACAAAATCTGAGCCAGACAAAGAGAAAAAAGGAACTTTGGCCTCTCCAGCAACAGCACGTGCCAACAATGTTTTTCCTGTACCTGGAGGCCCTACTAAAAGGGCTCCTTTAGGTATTTTACCTCCAAGGGCTGTGTACTTTTCTGGAAATTTTAGAAAATCAACAATTTCTTGTACCTCTTCCTTAGCTCCTTCCAGACCCGCAACATCTTTAAAAGAAGTTTTTACATCCAGTTTTTCATCAAATAACTTTGCTTTGGATTTCCCAATATTAAATATTTGACCACCAGCACCTCCACCAGCACCTCCACCAGACATCCGTCTCATGATGAAAATCCATATACCTATAATTACAATAAAAGGTAAGAGCCCAACAATAACCTCTCCCCAAAGATTGGTCTCTGTGTTCCAAATAATTTGTGTGTCCAAGTCATTTTCTCTTTTAATGATTTGGAAATTATTTTCAAAATTTTGAAGATCACCAAATTCAAACTCGTAGCTTGGATCATTGGCTCCTGGTGTTAATAGTCCCTTTGGTTTGTTTTTGGAGTGAACCCCGTCGAGTCGTGCCTCTTGGGTGAGGTATACTTTAGCTACTTTTTTGTTTACAATCTCAACTTTTTGAACATCTCCTTGCCTGAGGTAATTTTCAAACTCAGCTTGGCTTGTTTTTTTTGTTTGAGAAAAGCTGCCTCCACCAGATAATTGAAGAGCTAAAAAAATCACAAAAATAGAACCATATATCCAATACGGGCTAAATTTTGGTTTTTTTAGATCTGGTTTTTTATCTTTTTTATTCTTAGAATCTTTTGTCTGGTTTGCCATATGGCTTTACTGTTTTTTTAATGAGACGTTTGGATTTTGACAGACTTTGCATCACCCCATAGGCCTTCAATGTCATAAAAATCTCTAATATGTTTTTGGAAAACGTGTACAACAACGTGGACATAATCCATAAGAATCCACTCAGAATTTTCACTTCCTTCTATATGCCAAGCTTTTTCTTTTAAAGCCTTGCTCACAATTTTTTGCACAGAACTTACAATAGCGTTTACCTGAGTGTTTGAGGTACCATTACAGATAATGAAATAATCTGTAACTGTATTCTCAATTTCTCTAAGGTCAAGAATTTCAATATCTTGTCCTTTGATTTCCTCAATTCCTCTAATGATATGAGTGATAAGAAGATCTGTGTTTTTTTCTTTTTTAGTCATTCAAACGTTTGGTTTATGCAAAGTTATTACTTTTTGTTTGTTATAAGTGTTTTGCATCTATAATAAAATCTTAAATTGTCACTCGTGAATATAATCAAACTTAATGCCACACCATCTACCAATACTTACTTAAAAGACTTGGCAAAGACTTGTGTTTTAAAAGATTATACTGTGGTAGTAACCCAAAGACAGACAAAGGGCAGAGGACAAGTAGATGCCCTGTGGCATTCTCAGCCCAACAATAGCCTCACACTAAGTGTTTTTAAACGCTTTAATGGCCTTCAAATTTCACAACAATGGTATGTATCTATGGCTGTCTCACTAGCTGTTTTTAGCACCTTAAAGCATTTTAAAATCCCCGAAATAAGCATAAAATGGCCTAACGACATTATGTCACGCAGTAAAAAATGTTGCGGAATATTAATTGAAAACACAATCAAAGGAAATCTAATAGATGCCTCTATTATAGGTGTTGGGATAAACGTAAATGAAAAACAATTTAAAGACCTTCCGTTGGCAAGTTCTTTGAGACTGGCCACTGGAAATAATTTTGATATTTCTTTAGTGCGTAAGATATTGCTGCAACAATTAGAGATAGAATTAACCCGCTTAGAAAATGGAGATTTTGAATCAATTTTCAGCTCTTACAATCAAAAATTGTATAGACTTGACACCGTGGCTGTTTATTCAAGTAAAACACTACCAGCTTTTAACGCTATACTAAGAGGTGTTACTAATTCTGGCCTATTGGTCTTAGAGAATGATTCTTCCCAGAGAGATACCTACAACCTAAAAGAAATAAAATATCACTTTTAAATTGTTTCTAAATTTGTAGAGAGTGTGTCTATAAACTTACTCACTGGAGCTTTAACCATCATTGCCATCATAGGATTGAAATCTCCCTGAAATTGTAATTCAATAAATGAGGTGTTACTGTCTATGGCTTCAATATTTCCAATAAGAGTGAAGGGGATTTTGTCACTAATTGCGCCTAAGGTAATTTTGGTAGGGCTAATAACCTGTTTTACCTCCAAAGCAATCTCTGGCATGCTCTTTAATGCAAAAATAAACGCATCTTCTCTGATTACCTCAAACTTACTAATACTCTCTGGCATGAGTTGCTCAAAATTTTTCACATCACTCAAGTAATCGCAAAGTTCTTGGGCTGATTTTTTAACAGTTACTTTTTTGCTATTTAATTCCATATGCTTTTTGTTTGGTGGGCGTCTGTGTTAGATTATTTTTTTGAACTTATTTTTTGTTGATTAGAATTTTTTATAAAACCGAAATGTTTTACTTGCCAGACCAGGTAGCTGGATTTTCTCTCCACAGGCTTAATTGTTTGCTCTCTGAGGAGGAAATAAAGTGGGTCTTCTCAGCATTTAGCAAAAGGTGTTCATAATTACTTAAAGTATTGAGTGTCACATTTGCTTTTTGAAAATTTTTCTCTGCAACATCAAAGCCATATGAGAAAATAGCAAGCATTCCTTTGACATTTAAATTAGCTTCTCTTAGTGCCTGTACGGCAACTAGACTGCTTTTTCCTGTACTAATTAAATCTTCAACCACCACAACGGTTTGATTTTCTTGAACCATTCCCTCAATTTTATTTTGTCTTCCATGCTTTTTCGCCTCTGGTCTTACATAACAAAAAGGCAGGTTAAGGTAATCTGCCACTAACATCCCAATACCTATGGCACCAGTTGCAACACCAGCAATAACATCTGGCTTTCCATATAGGGTTTCTATTTGAGAGGCAATATGTTCTCTAATGTAATTTCGTATGGCAGGATAAGAGAGGGTTATACGGTTGTCACAGTAGATTGGTGAGCTCCACCCAGATGCCCACGTAAAAGGTTCTTGTGGTTGTAGTTTTATTGCATTAATTTGCAGTAATAATTCAGCTGTCTTTTGGGCGGTATCCTTATTTAATATCATAATTGCAAATGTATAAAGTTTTTGTCAATGACTTGCCTATAATATTGTCTACCAAAAAAAATATTGGAAAGCAGTATACAACCATTCCCATAAAAGAGGTTAAGTTTAAAAAATTGATTCGTAAAATCAATGAAGGGTCTTTGTTGTACGTTAATTTATATCATAAAAATGAAGAAAAATTAGAGCAATTTTTATTAAAAAAACTTCCTGTTGTTTTTGCCGGTGGCGGTTTGGTTTTTAACGAAAAAAAAGAAATTCTTTTTATACGTCGTAATGGTAAATGGGATTTACCCAAAGGTAAGGTGGAGAAAGATGAAACTTATCAGGCTGCTGCTTTAAGAGAGACTCAAGAAGAAACCGGCGTCAAAGATTTAGAGTTGCGTGGTTTTATAGCCAAAACATATCATGTTTTTAAACGCAATGATAAATTAAAACTTAAGGTGACCTATTGGTATGAGATGTACACAAACTACAAGGGAGATTTAAAGCCTCAACTGGAAGAGGATATAACCAAGGTGCGGTGGAAAAACTTTGCAAAATCTCAAAAAGCACTTACAGAGTCTTATGAAAACATAAAACTCTTATTTCCTAAAGAGTATCTAACCACCCACCCTAATGATAGGGTATCTTAAATGATTTTGCTCATAATTAGGGGAGCGTTTATGGAGCCAATCTAGTTGGGCATACCAATTACTGGCAAATAATGGTTCTGCTTTTTTCTTAGCTTCAAACGCTATTTTAAGTTGGGGATTGTTGTCTAGAAGTTCTTTTGCTTTGTCTTCCCAAACGTAAGGAGAAAACCCTTCTTTTTGTTGGAGTATAGTGTCAAAAAAATTCCAGTTAAAAAAAGAGTCTACAGCCTCAGGTTCTAGTGTCTCTAGTAAATATCGAATACCCTCTTGAGCCGTAGTAACTAGATAGTCTCCCTTGTAAAGTGTTACTTTTTCTTGTTTGGATTCAACTTGTGTGTTGTAATGAAGGTAATGTCCCTCATAGGGTGATTGCCTGGTTTTGTAATCTTTTATATAATACACTTGAGTATTAAAAGTAGTGTCATTTTGTATTTCTGAAACTTTAATATCGTTCAACTCCAGTCTTTCCAGTACTTTCCACTGTCCTTTGGCAATGGCATAGTATGCAGGGATGGTAATTTTTTTTGAGGCTTTAAAAGTGTTGTAATATGTTGTTGGTTTTACAAAGGGTTTACTGTGATCAAATTTAAGTCTCATTTTTCCGGTAACTTTACTAGGAATCATGTCACCTTGGTAGCCTTTAAATTGTAATGTTTTAGCCTGAGTACTATCTACCTCCCACTGGATTGGATATAGGTCTGCTTTTTTAAATCTAGTTTTTGCTCCTTGGTGTATGTTTTTAATGTTTTTTGCATCTGCGTCTGTAATGGCAATAAAGCTTTTCATTAACTCATAGGTTCCTTCAACTCTCTTTTTATAAGGTTTTAGCATATGTGTTTCTACCATCATACCCAATGTATTGTAAAGTGTAGTGTATCCTGTAGAGTATCTTGGAGAGTCCATAAATTGCGTAAACCCTTTTTCTGGTTGTGAGTTAAACACATTGACATAAGGTGTGATATCCCATTTTTTTGTTTTTAATGCCTCTTGCAGGCGTGGCATTAGTGTTTGATCAAGATAGGCTCCAGCTTTACCCCCTAATTTGTTGTGTTGGGTAAATAGATGGGTAAGGGTGTATTGGTAATCTGCCCCATTGCTTACATGGTTATCTATAAAAAGCTCAGGATCAAGGGCTCTAAATATTTTTGTGAATGCTTTTGCATTTTTTGTGTCTGCTTTTATAAAATCTCTGTTTAAGTCATAATTACGAGCATTTCCTCTAAAACCATATACCTCTGGCCCTTGTTGGTTGGTTCTGGAGGTGCTGTTTCTTTGCAGTGCGCCTCCAATGTTGTATACAGGGATAACTGCAATAGTAGTGTTAATTGGAGCTTCTATTGTACCCTTTGCTAAATCACGCAATAGAAGCATACAGGCGTCTATGCCATCACTCTCTCCTGGATGTATGCCATTGTTAATTAGTAAAATGTTTTTAGTGTTTTTTTGTACCTGTGAGATCGAGGTGATGCTTTTTCCTGAGGGCTCAAAATAAACAACATGTAAAGGATAGCCGCTATCTGTTTGCCCTTCTTCTGTAATTGAGATGGTGGGATAGTATTGTGCTAAATTTTTATAAAAAGAAATAACGTCCTTATACTCTGGTGTCTGGGTTCCCTTAGATATTTCAAAAACAGTGGTTAGGGTTTCCTTCTCTTTTTGTGAAGTACAACTTATAATAAGAATGGTTACACAAATAAAGCAACTATTTAGTGCCGTTTTAATGATGTATCGTAATGATTTATGGTTAAAATACATGATTTTGTGTTTTTCTTTGAATTATGTGTTTAATATAAATTGCTTTTCTATATTTGTAATTCAAAATTAAACTTATTTAACCCTTTTTAAACAATTTATTATGAAAAAAATTACTTTGACTCTAGCTGCATTCGCACTAGCTTTTACTGCATTTGCTCAAAATGTAGTTATTGAGAGAATTGCAGATAACACTACTGCTTTAATTACAACAAACGGAGCTGATGATGCTGGTGTATTCTGTTCTGATTTTTTTACACTTGAAGAAGATGCTATCTTAGGTAGCTTTGAATTTCCAGGATTTTACTCTTCAGCTGTAGAAATTGGAGATTTATTAACTGGAGGAGACTTCTTTATCTACAATGACGGTGGAGGATTCCCTGATGCAGATCCAACTACAACTGATGCTCTTGTTAACTTAACAAGTGTTCAATTAGGTGCTGGATTAGAATTACGTCTAGTTGACGATGTTGAATCAGGATTCATAGTTAACGTTACTGCTGCTAATGGTGGTGCTCAAATAACGTTACCAGCTGGTGACTACTGGGTTGCATTTGCTCCTGCTGTTACTGGTGGATCTGCTGCTGAAGGACGTTGGAACTGGACTGGATCTTTTACAACAGAAACTGGTGTAGCTCCTGAAAATGAATCTTTACTTATAGATTCTGATGATTTATTTGGTGCTGGTGCAACAGATTGGACTTCTATTTCTGGTCTTATTGGTGCAGACTTCCCATCTTTTGCTTGGACTTTAACAGACGAAGAAGAAGACTTAGGATTTGGTGATAATGACCTAGTAGGTGCATCAATTTACCCAAACCCTGCAACAAATGTAATCAACGTTGATTTTTCTTCTAATGTAGAATTAAAAAGTGCTGTACTTTTTGATGTGCTAGGAAAAAATACAGGTGCTGCTTTAGTAAATGGTTCTATGAACATTGCTGATCTTGCTGCTGGTGTTTACATCCTAAACATAGAGACTAACAATGGTTCTTTATCACAAAAAGTAATTAAGCAATAAGCTTTACAACATACTTTATAAAAGCCTCGCAAATCGCGAGGCTTTTTTTATGCTCTATTTTTTTTACGTCTATGGGGTAGTGGTTTTTGTTATTTGAAGCTTTTAGAGGGTGCTCTATTTCAGTATACCTGCATAACTATATATGCTACAGGGACATTGATTTTCACGCTGTCTGTGGCGGTATATCAAGATGATTTTCCTATTTGTCACAGAACAATAAGGTTTAATTACTCGCTTTTTTCACTATAAGGTGTGTGTTGCCAGTTTCTTTAAAAACTCTTTAAAATAAGGCATACAGCTATTGAGTATAGACTATAAATTAAAAGACCATTAATGCTATTACAGCACTAATGGTCTTTTAGTAAGTGTAAGTTACTTTTTTTGCTTTAGCTATTCATGGATATTAAAAACTCATCATTGTTTCTGGTGTTTTTAATACGATCATTAATAAACTCCATCGCCTCAACTGGGTTCATATCTGCTAGGTATTTACGCAATACCCACATACGTTGTATGGTCTTCTCATCTAGCAGTAAATCGTCTCTACGGGTGCTTGATGAGGTTAAATCTACAGCTGGGAATATACGACGGTTAGATATCTTTCTATCTAATTGTAGTTCCATGTTACCGGTTCCTTTAAATTCTTCAAAGATTACCTCGTCCATTTTTGAACCTGTCTCTGTAAGGGCAGTAGCTATAATACTAAGTGAACCACCATTTTCTATATTACGTGCAGCTCCAAAGAAGCGCTTAGGTTTGTTGAGTGCTGCTGCATCA
>CAJWXC010000044.1 GCA_913048215.1 uncultured Flavobacteriaceae bacterium
CGTTAGTGCTGGAACTAACTTGGAGATTAATATCTTATTTAGAGATGGCCTTGGAGCTACCTCTTGGATGATGTATATGCCTTTTATTGGTTTGCTAATTGCTGTAGCCTCTGGGTATAGGTTGGCAAAATTTAATGTAGATACAAGGCAAACCACAAGTTTTATTGGTTTACCAGTTCCAGCAAATACGCTTTTAATTTTAAGTTTACCTTTAATTTTAAATTTTCAGGCAACTCAGCAAATTATGGAGTTTATTTTAGCTCCCTGGTTTTTAGTTATTCTTACACTTTTAAGTTGTGTGCTTTTAAATGCAGAATTACCATTGTTTGCTTTAAAGTTTAAAACCTGGCATTTTAAAGATAATGTAGTGCGTTATGTTTTTTTGATGGCCTGTATTTTACTCTTAGTCTTGCTTAAATTTATAGCCATACCAATGATTATCTTTTTGTATATCCTGGTGTCTCTTTTTTGGAAACCCTCATAATAATTTGATGCAATTGGTAAGGCTTTTAGACTCCTAAAAACTTAATTTCTTTTTACGAAGCTCAAAATTTTGACCAAGGTATACCTTGCGCACCATCTGATCTGCAGCAAGTTCTTGTGGAGCACCATGCTTTAAAATACTTCCTTCAAACATTAAATACGTGCGATCTGTAATGGCAAGTGTCTCTTGTACATTATGATCTGTAATTAAAATACCTATATTTTTATCTTTAAGTTGTGCTATAATGCGTTGTATGTCCTCAACAGCAACTGGATCAACTCCTGCAAAAGGCTCGTCAAGTAAAATAAAGTTTGGGTCTGTGGCTAGCGCTCTAGCAATCTCTGTACGTCTTCGTTCTCCACCACTTAGTAAATCTCCACGATTCTTACGTATATGACCAAGGCTAAACTCCTCAATGAGAGATTCCATTTTCATGAGCTGCTCTTTTTTGGAGAGTTTGGTGAGCTGTAGCACACTTAGTATGTTGTCTTCAATACTGAGCTTTCTAAAAACTGATGCTTCTTGTGCCAGATACCCAATTCCATTTTGAGCCCGCTTGTACATAGGGTATTTAGTAATTTCTGTTCCATCCAAGTAGATGTTCCCTCCATTGGGCTTAATAAGACCAACAATCATGTAAAATGAGGTTGTTTTCCCTGCACCGTTAGGGCCCAATAAACCAACAATTTCGCCTTGATTTACCTCTACAGTAATACCCTTTACAACCTTTCGGCCTTTGTACTGCTTCATTAAATTTTCAGCTTTTAACTTCATATGTGGTTTATTAATTAGTAAATATAATAGGTTACAAATGTATTTGTTTTTTTTAAAGATAGTTTAGGGGTTTAACTCACCCTTAAATTTTTCTTTTTTCTTTTCTCTTGGCTTGTCTTCGCAGGACCTTTTTTGATATTATAATACTAAGTTCATAGAGTATTAGTATTGGAACCGAAACAATTACCTGGCTTGCAATATCTGGAGGTGTTATTATTGCAGATAAAACTAGTACAAGTACTAGTGCAAATTTCCTGTATTTTTTTAAGTACTCAGGGGTTACAATTCCTATTTTGGTTAAGAAAAATATTAATATGGGTAACTCAAAAATAAGACCACTGGCCAATACAGAGGTACGCACAAGACTAGTATAACTACTGAGGTCAAAATCATTAAAAACTTGCTCACTAACTTGATAGCTTCCCAAAAAGTTTATAGATAGTGGCGTTACTACATAATATCCAAAAAGTACTCCAGTAAAAAATAATAGAGATGCAATGATGATAAACCCTCGAGAATTTCTACGTTCATTGCTTCGCAGTCCAGGGCTTATAAAGCGCCAAAATTCAAGCAAAATATATGGGAAAGCCACCACAAAGCCAAGTGTGATAGAAGTCCAGATATGCGCAGAAAATTGTCCTGCTACTGTTCTAGATTGTATCCTGAAAGATTCTTCTTTAAAACAAAAGCTATCCTCAATACCAATTAAGTTAGAGAATTTACACAATAATCTGTAGGTTGGAAATTCTTGATTTTTGGGACCTAAAAGTAATACATCAAACACAAACTCTTTTGCCAAAAATGCAGCCAAAGCCAGGGCTAGAACCGCAATACTAATGCGTATTAAGTGCCATCTTAATTCTTCTAGGTGTCCTATGAAAGACATTTCTTTTCCTTGACCAGGGGTGCCTATTTGTTGCGTCATTATGTATACTTTTTCTCCCTCTGGAGTTAAATAATTCCTTCTTTGGTTAGATCATGGATGTGAACAATGCCACTATATACCCCATTTTCTTGGGCAATAATTTGTGTAATGCTGCTGCTCTCCATTACTTCCAAAGCAGCTACCGCCATTGCGTTGTTGTCTATTGTCTTAGGGTTTTTACTCATAATATCTTTTGCTGTAAGCCCCTTAAAACTGTCATTTTTGCTCATCATTCTTCGCAAATCCCCATCAGTAATAATGCCCACAATATCAGAGCCTTGAATAACAGCAGTTACCCCCAGCATGTTTTTGGATATTTCCATAATAACATCTTTAATGTTTGCATCTGGAGTTACCTGAGGTTTTTTATTTTGTTGGGTGAGATTGCTAACTCTTAAATAGAGTTGTTTTCCTAGAGATCCTCCAGGATGAAATTTAGCAAAATCACTACTTGAAAAACCCCTAAGATCTAAAAGAGCCATAGCCAGGGCGTCTCCCATTACAAGTTGTGCGGTTGTGCTTGAGGTGGGAGCTAGATTGTTAGGACATGCTTCTTTTTCTACATAGGCATTTAACACATAGTCTGCCTGCTGGCCAAGAAAACTGTCTTTGTTTGATGTGATGGCTATTAGTTTGTTTCCTATGGCTTTGATTAGAGGCACTAATACTTTTATCTCTGGGGTATTTCCACTTTTTGAAATACATATCACACTATCATTTTCTTGTACCGTTCCAAGGTCACCGTGTATGGCATCTGCAGCATGCATAAATATAGATGGGGTGCCTGTAGAGTTGAGTGTTGCAACTATTTTAGTTGCAATATTGGCACTTTTTCCAATGCCTGTGACAATCACACGACCATTACTTTGGTATATATAACCAACTGCCTCTGCAAATTCTTGATCAACCAGTGAAGCCAAATTCAAGATTGCTTTGCTCTCTGTTTCAATGGTTTTCTTTGCTACTGAAATAATTTTGTCGTTGTTCACAATTTTACGCTTTTTAAAGTTTGTCACTGTGTAAGAAATCCTTATATTTAATATGACAAACTAAATATAGTAAGTCTTAAGGTAATAAATGTATTTTTGATAGTACAAATACCATTTATAGCCTACAAAACTACGATTGTTCCTAAGTAAAAACAATTATTTTGTGCTAAGACTCAAATAATAAAAACAATTAAGTCTCGTGAGTGATACTGAATTATACGCTGCGCTGAAACATTTCTTTGGATTTTCAAAATTTAAAGGACTTCAAGAACCAGTAGTCAAGAGTATTTTAGATAAAAACAACACGTTTGTTATCATGCCTACAGGAGGAGGTAAATCTTTATGCTATCAATTGCCAGCACTAATGCAAAAAGGAACAGCCATTGTGGTATCTCCTTTAATTGCACTGATGAAAAATCAAGTAGATGCACTACGGGCTTTATCTTCAGAAGAAGGAATAGCACATGTCTTAAACTCTTCGCTCAATAAAACAGAGGTGAAGCAAGTAAAACAAGATATTAGCGACGGGATTACCAAATTGCTTTATGTTGCCCCAGAATCATTAACCAAAGATGAGTATGTAGCCTTTCTGCAACAAGAAAAAGTATCATTTGTTGCCATAGACGAGGCCCACTGTATTAGTGAGTGGGGGCATGATTTTAGACCAGAGTATAGAAACCTTAGAAATATTATTAAAAGAATTGGTGACAATATTCCAATTATAGGGTTAACAGCCACAGCCACTCCCAAGGTGCAAGAAGACATACTAAAAAACCTGGCAATGAGTGATGCTACTACTTTTAAAGCATCTTTTAACAGGCCTAATTTATATTATGAAATACGTCCTAAAACTAAAAATGTAGATGCAGATGTCATTCGTTTTGTAAAGCAAAATGAAGGAAAAAGTGGTATTGTATATTGTCTTAGTAGAAAACGTGTTGAGGAATTGGCTCAAATATTACAGGTTAATGGTGTTAAGGCGGTGCCGTATCATGCAGGTTTAGACGCAAAAACTCGTGTAAAACATCAAGATATGTTTTTAATGGAAGATGCAGATGTTGTTGTTGCAACCATTGCCTTTGGAATGGGTATAGATAAGCCAGATGTTCGTTTTGTGATTCACAACGACATCCCAAAGAGTATAGAAAGTTATTATCAAGAAACAGGTCGTGCTGGCCGTGATGGTGGTGAGGGCCATTGTTTGGCATACTATAGTTATAAAGACATAGAGAAGCTTGAAAAATTCATGAGTGGCAAACCTGTGGCAGAACAGGAGATAGGTCATGCACTATTGCAAGAAGTTGTGGCTTTTGCAGAAACATCCATATCTAGAAGAAAGTTTATTTTACATTATTTTGGAGAAGAGTTTGATACTAGCACAGGAGAAGGCGGGCAGATGGACGATAATATGCGTAACCCAAAAACAAAACAAGAGGCACAAAATCAAGCACAAAAGTTACTCCGTGTAATTAGTGAAACAAATGAGCAATACAAAAGCAAAGACGTTGTTAATGTTATTGTTGGCAACGCAAATGCCCTTATCAAATCTCATAGAACAGACAAACAATCCTTTTTTGGCATAGGTGTAGCCTTTCAAGATCATTATTGGATGGCACTACTGCGGCAATTACTGGTGGCCAAATACATAAAAAAAGATATTGAAACCTATGGTGTTATTAAATTAACTCAAAAAGGGGTAGATTTTATAGAAACCCCATCATCTTTTATGATGACAGAGGACCATTCTTTTAAACAAGCCAACGATGATGCTATTGTCATAGCCAATAAAGGCGCTGGGGCGGTCGCTGATGCGGGTCTTTTTAAATTACTGAAAGCAGAACTTAAAGCCACTGCAGATAAATTAAGCTTACCTCCATATGTTATTTTTCAAGAACCCTCACTGGAGGATATGGCTTTAAAATATCCTATAAGTGTCGAGGAGCTATCTAATGTTCATGGAGTAGGAGAGGGGAAAGCAAAAAAGTATGGTAAGAATTTTGTTGCCCTTATCAAAAAATATGTAGATGAAAATCAAATAGAGCGCCCAGATGATTTTGTAGTAAAGTCTACAGGTAGCAATAGCGCTAACAAGTTATATATTATACAAAATGTAGATAGAAAGTTGCCCCTTACAGATATTGCAGATTCTAAGGGACTACCAATGGAAGAGCTTATCAAACAAATGGAAGCTATTGTGTATAGTGGTACAAAATTGGATATTAGTTATTGGGTAGATGAAATGTTAGATGAAGACCAGCAAGAAGATATCCATGAATATTTTCTAGAATCTGAGACAGACAAAATTGATGATGCCATGCAAGAGTTTGATGGAGAGTATGATGATGAAGAACTACGTATTTACAGAATTAAATTTATTAATGAAGTAGCAAATTAATTATACCATACATACTACTACAAACCCCACTGAGATAAATCCAGTAGGGTTTGTTTTTTTTGGTAGGGAGTGGTTTTAAAAATTTAAAATAAGTATTGCCTTATGTGATGATAAACCCTAACTTTGCGCATTCAAAACTCAGGGCATATGCTTTGAGCAATCACTATAAAAAACGATTATGCAAGACGGTATTTACGTTAAAATAACAACACAAAAGGGAGAAATCCTTGGACAATTAACTTACAAAAGAACCCCAGGTACGGTAGCAAACTTTGTGGCACTGGCAGAGGGTAATCTTGAAAACACTGCTAAGGATCAAGGAACACCTTATTATGATGGTTTAACCTTTCACCGTGTTATACCAGATTTTATGATACAAGGAGGAGACCCAGCAGGAACAGGAGCTGGAGGTCCAGGATATAGTTTTGATGATGAGTTTCATCCAGAATTAAAACATGACAAACCAGGTGTTTTTTCAATGGCAAATTCTGGCCCATCAAGCAACGGAAGTCAGTTTTTTATAACACATGTTCCAACAAATTGGTTAGACAATAAGCATTCTGTTTTTGGCTATGTAATAAAAGGGCAAGATGTTGTAGATACAGTAGCACAAGGAGATACCATGAACATGGAAATTATACGAGTTGGTGCTGATGCTCAGGCCTTTAATGCAGTTGAGGTTTTTAGAAATTTTACAGGAGCCAAAGCAGAGCGAGAGGCAGCAGCAAAAGCAGCCCAAGAAGCTTCTATGAAAGATCTAGTAGCTGGTTTTGATAAAACAGAAAGTGGCCTTTATTATAAAATAATTCAAAAAGGGGATGGTGTTAAGCCAACCTCTGGGCAAACAGTATCTGTTCATTATAAAGGAATGTTACCTGAGGGATCAACCTTTGACTCTTCTTATGATAGAGGAAACCCTATCGATTTTCCGGTAGGCATGGGCCACGTGATTGCTGGTTGGGATGAAGGTATTATGCTTTTAAACAAAGGCGACAAGGCACGTTTTGTTATCCCTAGTGACTTAGGATATGGAGCCCAAGGTGCCGGTGGTGTAATTCCTCCAAACGCTACTTTAATTTTTGATGTAGAACTCATGGATATTAAAGGTTAGTAACCTCTTTATAACTAAGTAAAAAACGCCTTAAAAATCTTGAGGCGTTTTTTTATTTTAGCTCAAATTTTAAAATTATGACTCAAACTTCTACACAATATCCAATAGGTAAACTTTCAATTCCTGATAAGATAACCCCTGCCCAAGTTTCTGAGGCCATTGAGGTGATGCGTGTATTTCCGCAACAATTAAAGATGACCTTATTAGATGTCACAGAAACAAAGCTAGACACTCCTTATAGAGAGGGTGGATGGACCCTACGCCAATTAATACATCATATTTCAGATTCACACAGCCATTGTTACAATAGAATGCGCTGGGCATTGACAGAAGATGCCCCTATTGTAAAATCATATGATCAAGATTTATTTGCTGCAATGGATGATTATAAAACTGCTCCCATTGCGTGGTCATTAACCCATATAGAAATGTTACATCACAAGATTGTATACATTCTGCAACGCATCAATGGGAAACAGTGGAATAGCGTTTATCTGCATCCACAAACCAATGCTGAGGTAAGTATTAAAGAAATGGTCTTAACCTATGCATGGCATAGCATGCATCACTTTATGCATATCAAAAATGCCCTGTAATTAAAACACATTTTATCTTTAAAACCTAGAATAGCATATTGTAATTCTAGGTTTTTTTTGCAAATCTGTTTTATCACTATTGGGTGATTATTTCTTCCATTTTATATTACAACCAATGCTCGGTTTTTGATCTTTATGTTGAGGTCTATTGTTTAGAATATGATCCATGGCCTCCCGTAAATCTCTCCCGTTTACCGGAATCCCGTTGCCCGGTCTTGAGTTGTCAAGTTGCCCGCGGTATACAAGTTTTTTAGTCTCATCAAACAAATAAAAGTCTGGAGTACACGCCGCCTTATATGCAATAGCAACCTCTTGGGTCGCGTCATACAAATAAGCAAAAGGATAGCCCTGTTCTCTGGCAGTTTTGCGCATTTGCTCAGGACTGTCTTGGGGGTAATTTTCTACCTCATTACTACTAATGGCTACAAAACCAAAACCCATCACTCTGTAATCATTACATAATCGTACCAACTCTTGATTTACATGTTTTACAAAAGGGCAGTGATTACAAATAAACATAACAACAGTTCCTTTTTTACCTGCTACATCCTCTAAACTTATTGGGGTGTTAGATACTGTGTCAATTAATGTAAAGCTTGGCGCACTGGTGCCCAAGGGTAACATTGTAGAAGGTGTTAAAGCCATTTTTTTGTATTTTTTATTAGATGCTAAGATACAAGATAGGTCTTTAAGTACTATATTAGATACAAATTTAACATATGGAAATTTCCTGGAATGATTTTGATAAAATAGATATGAGAATTGGTACCATAGTAAGGGCAACTGATTTTCCAGAGGCGCGTAATGCTTCTTACCAATTACACATCGATTTTGGCCCCCTTATAGGAGTAAAAAAGACTTCAGCACAAATTACTAGTTTATATAATAAGCAAGATTTAATTGGAAGACAGATTGTAGGAGTTGTTAATTTTCCAAAAAAACAAATAGGGCCCATCATGAGTGAATGTTTGCTCTTGGGCGCAGTATCAGGTAAAGATGTAACACTTTTACATCCTGATGTAAAGGTTGAAAACGGTTTGCGAATTAGCTAAGAGTATTTAGAAAAAAACAAGTGTATTGTTGGTTATACCTCTGCATCCATCATATCTGTAACTACATGATAGCGAGGGTCGTCAATGGCATCTTTAATAATGGTCTTAAACTCAGGGTTCCACTTAAGTAGCATCGCTTTACAATCTGGACTTAAATGGGTTAGAGTTACTTTTTTACCAGCCTCGAGGTATTTGTTAGAGATACTACGCAGCGCCTCAACCCCAGAGTGATCTCCTACTTTAGATTCTATAAAATCTATTTCTATGTGTTGAGGGTCATTAGAGACATCAAATTTACTGTTAAACCCAGTTGTTGATCCAAAAAAGAGCGGCCCCCATATCTCATATACTTTAGTTCCATCTTCTTTGATGCGCTTTCTTGCTCTAATCATCGTTGCACTTTTCCAGGCAAAAGACAAAGCGCTCATAATAACACCAGCTATAACTGCAATGGCCAAATCTTGCCAAACTGTGATGGCAGATACAGCTATAAGAACAATAGCATCTGTGCGAGGAATTTTATGTAAAATTCTAAAACTACTCCAAGCAAATGTGCCAATAACTACCATAAACATAACCCCCACTAGTGCTGCAATAGGAATTTGCTCTATTAAAGGCGCCCCAAAAAGTACAAAGCATAATAATGCTATAGCTGCAGTAGCACCAGATAAACGACCACGACCTCCAGAGTTTATGTTGATTATAGATTGTCCAATCATCGCACAACCTCCCATACCTCCAAACAGCCCATTTAATATATTTGCTCCCCCTTGTGCTACACACTCGCGGTTTCCACTCCCGCGTGTCTGTGTCATATCATCAATAAGGTTAAGGGTCATCAGGCTTTCTATAAGGCCAACGGCTGCAAGAATAAGTGCTGTTGAGCCAATGAGTCCCCAGTGTCCTTTAAGGGTATAAAACAATGTAAATATTTGATCCTGAAAACTTGGTAGTCCTCCCTGTAGACCTTCACCACCTCCATCTTTAATAAAAGAGCCAACCGTAGATACATCTATATTCCCAAAAATTACTATTGCGGCAACGATCACAATAGCAAATAGTGCAGCGGGAATTTTTTTAGTAAGTTTAGGAAGGCCATACATAATACCCATGGTGAGGCATACTAACCCTAGCATCATCCAAAGACTATCTCCAGACATCCATTGCATTTTCCCATCTATATTTTCTTTAAACAATCCTAGTTGCGATAAAAAAATAACAATAGCCAATCCATTTACAAAGCCCATCATTACTGGATGGGGTATAAGACGTACAAATTTCCCTAATTTTAAAACACCTGCTGAAATTTGAATCGCTCCAACAATTAATAAAGTAATAAATAACCACTGTAAGCCTAAGTTTTCAATAGGGACCGCTAATGCATCCCCAACCTGGTTTCCTTTTTGAATAAGAAAAACCATTACAACTGCCATGGCTCCAGTTGCTCCACTAATCATACCTGGTCTACCTCCAAAGAGTGCGGTAATAATACCCATCATAAAGGCACCATATAAACCCACCAGTGGATCTATGCCTGCAACAAATGCAAATGCCACAGCTTCTGGAACAAGTGCTAACGCAACAGTTAATCCAGAAAGGATATCATTTTTAGGATTTTGGGTGAAATTTTTAATGGTTTTTTGTAATAGCATACCTTGGTGTTTTTCAAGCCGCAAAGATATGCTTTTGTATGGGCTTGGCTTGCTGGATTTTATTTTTTTTGACTCTTGTAAGGTATTCTCATTTTTTTGTTTTTTTAAGGTAGGTTTTATTGCAATATTATAATTATTTGATCTTCGCTTTAACTTACAATTTTTAGGCTTTACCCTTACAGTATGTTTTTGTAGTTTTGAGAAAAAGCATACACATACTATATGGCAGAAGAATTAGTGATTTTAGTAGATCAAGATGACAAGCAAATAGGGCTAATGCCCAAAATGGAAGCTCATGAAAAAGGAATTTTACACAGAGCATTTTCTGTTTTTGTTCTTAATGACAATGGAGATTTAATGTTGCAACAACGCGCTTTGCATAAATACCATTCTCCTGGCCTGTGGACCAATACCTGTTGCAGTCATCAAAGAGATGGGGAGTCTAATATCCAGGCCGGCACAAGAAGACTACAAGAAGAGATGGGTTTTGTTACAGATCTTACACATGCTACTTCCTTTATTTATAAAGCACCTTTTGACAATGGATTAACAGAACACGAGTTGGACCACATTATGCTTGGTAATTATTGTGGTGCCCCCGTTATAAACAGGGACGAGGTTGCGGCCTGGAAATGGATGGCTGTAGAAGATGTTAAGGCAGATATAAAGGCACATCCAGATCAATACACCGTTTGGTTTAAAATAATTTTCGATAAATTTTATAGCCACATACGTCTGTAAGTTGATAGTCAAAAAAAGTACCTTAAAGTATCTCATAGCTACTTTAAAAGAGATATTCTTTTTAATAGATTAAAAATCTGCAACACTTTTGCAAGTGTATATTGTCTGAGAGTTTGTATTTTTGCAACCTATTAATTAGTAATTTAAAAACCGCTAATACCGGAACACATTATGGCAAATAAGAGAGATTTAAAAAAAGATATCAACTACGTAATGGGAGATATCATTGAAGCTGTATACATTTGGGAGTTAACAAACCCTTCAAAAGAAACAAAAGAGTCTCAATCTATCATTGATGATGCAATTGCAGGATTTGATGAATTGATTGTAAAGGTGAATCAAAGAGACCTTGAAAATGCCAAAGCGCATTTTAAGGCAGTGAATCAAGAGCTTGAAGCTAAAGGAAGAGCTTTGATAGATAGAATTAATAAGATGTAACACATACATTATTTTTTATTAAAGCTTCATTACCCTTGTAATGGAGCTTTTTTTATTTATTGTATTGGTTGGATCTATTGCATAAAAAATCCCGTTGCATTTGCAACGGGATTTTTAGTACGAAATAATATGATTATTGGATTGTCTTATTTTACTTTCTTTACAATTGCTTCAAAAGCTTCTGGATGGTTCATGGCTAAATCTGCAAGGACCTTACGGTTGAGTTCAATTCCTGCTGTTTTCATTCCTCCCATAAATTGAGAGTAAGACATTCCGTGTTGGCGTGCACCAGCGTTGATACGCGTGATCCACAATGCTCTAAAAGTTCTTTTTTTGTTTCTACGGTCTCTGTATGAGTAAGACATTGCTTTGTCTACTGCATTTTTGGCTACCGTCCAAACATTCTTTCTTCTTCCAAAGTAACCTTTGGCTTGTTTTAATACTTTTTTTCTACGTGCTCTTTTGGCAACGCTGTTTACTGATCTTGGCATAATTTAATTGTTTTTTGTAGTAGGCGACTCATGTATATAAGTTCTTTTATAATAGCCTTACTCCAGGGTTATAAAATTTAGTTAACCGTAATACAATTACTTCATTCGAAGCATTTGTTTTACATTACTCTCGTCAGATTTGTCAACCAAACCGTCGTGAGTTAATTTAAGCTTACGTTTTTTAGATTTCTTTGTTAAGATGTGACTCTTAAAAGCGTGCTTTCTCTTGATTTTACCAGTACCTGTTAGCTTGAAACGCTTCTTTGCACTAGATTTTGTTTTTTGTTTCGGCATTATTGCTTCTTTTAAATATTATTTCGTTGTTTCTCTTTTGGTACGCGTACCTGGTGAGAGGGTATATAAATAAGTCCCTAAGGATCAGATTTCAAATTTTAATAGTTATTCACTATTTCTTTTTTGGAGCGATGAACATGATCATTCGTTTTCCCTCCAGTTTTGGCATTTGTTCTACCTTTCCTAATTCTTCAAGTTCTTGAGCTAATTTTAGCAATAAAATTTCTCCTTGATCTTTATATATGATAGAACGTCCTTTAAAAAACACATATGCTTTTAATTTTGCTCCGTCTTTTAAGAACTTTTCAGCATGTTTCTTTTTAAACTCATAATCATGATTATCTGTATTAGGCCCAAACCTAATTTCTTTGATAATCACTTTTGTTGCCTTAGATTTTAACGTCTTTTCACGCTTTTTCTGCTCGTAGACAAACTTTTTGTAGTCCATAACTTTACAAACCGGTGGGTTTGCTTTTGGAGAAATTTCTACAAGATCTAATTCTTGTTCTTCCGCAATGGCTAGTGCTTTGCGAGTAGGATAAACACCAATTTCAACATTATCACCCACAAGTCGCACCTCTTCTGCACGAATTCTTCGGTTGATATTGTGTTGGTCTTCTTTAATGATCCTTGCAGGACCCCTACTTCTTTTTCTTCTTATTGCTATGGCTTCTTTTTTTTTGAATACACATCTTGATGCGTATCTGTTTAATACTTATGGATTTACTCCACGTTAAATTCTTTAATTTCTTGCTTTACAGCATTGTTTATCATCTGTGCAAAGGCATCAACACTCATTGATCCTTGATCTCCATCACTATGCTTTCTTACAGATATTGTTCCGTCTTTCTCTTCTTGTTCCCCTACAATTAACATATACGGGAGTTTGTTGAGTTCTGCTTCACGTATTTTCTTTCCAATAGTTTCGTTTCTATTGTCCACAAGGGCGCGAATTTCGTGATTTTCAAGCAAATTTAAAACTTTTTGAGCGTATTTTTCATATTTTTCACTCAATGATAGAATTGTGACCTGTTCTGGCATCAGCCATAAAGGGAAGTTTCCACCCGTGTGTTCTAGTAATATTGCTACAAATCGCTCCATACTACCAAAGGGAGCTCTGTGTATCATCACTGGCCTGTGTAGCTCGTTGTCACTGCCTTTGTAGGTTAAATCAAAACGCTCTGGAAGGTTGTAATCTACCTGTATTGTCCCTAGTTGCCAGCTTCTTCCAAGAGCATCCTTTACCATAAAATCCAACTTTGGTCCATAAAAGGCTGCCTCTCCAGATTCAACCACATAGTCAAGTCCTTTATCTTGTACGGCACTTAAAATTGCATTTTCAGCTTTTTCCCAGGTTTTTACATCACCGATGTACTTCTCTGGCTTGTTTAAGTCTCTAACAGAAACTTGAGTTGTAAAATTTTCAAAACCTAAAGATCCAAACACATACAACACAAGATCGATAACATTTTTAAATTCTTGGTCCAATTGATCTGGAGTACAAAATATATGAGCGTCATCTTGAGTGAATCCTCTTACTCTTGTTAGCCCGTGTAGTTCTCCACTTTGCTCATAGCGGTATACGGTCCCAAATTCTGCAAATCTTTTTGGTAAATCTTTATAAGAAAAGGGTTTGGTGTTATATATCTCACAATGGTGCGGGCAGTTCATGGGTTTTAACATAAACTCTTCTCCATCATTGGGTGTCTTTATTACTTGAAAACTGTCTTCTCCATATTTTTCATAGTGTCCAGAAGTGACATACAATTCTTTGCTTCCTATGTGAGGAGTCATGACCATTTCATAGCCAGCTTTCTTTTGTGCTTTTTTTAAAAAGTTTTCAAGACGCTCTCGTAATGCTGTTCCTTTGGGTAGCCAAAGGGGTAGTCCTTGGCCTACTTTTTGAGAAAAAGTAAAGAGCTCCAGTTCTTTTCCTAGTTTTCTATGGTCTCTTTTCTTTGCCTCTTCCAAAAGGGCTAGGTATTGTTTTAGTTCTTTTTGTTTTGGATAACTAACTCCGTATATACGGGTAAGTTGTTTGTTTTTTTCATCTCCTCTCCAATAAGCACCTGCAATGCTCATAAGCTTTACAGCCTTCACAAACCCAGTGTGTGGTAAATGACCTCCTCTACACAAATCTGTAAAGTTGTCATGATCACAAAAAGTGATGGTTCCGTCTTCCAAATTTTCTATAAGTTCTACTTTATACTCGTTTGCTTGTTTTTTGTAATAACCAAGCGCCTGTTCTTTGGTCATTGAGCGCAAAGAAAACGTATGTTTTCCTCGTGCAATCTCAAGCATTTTTTGTTCTACGGTTATTAGGTCTTTTTCTGAAATGTTATGCTCACCAAAATCTACATCATAATAAAACCCAGTTTCAATAGCGGGCCCTATAGTTAATTTTATTCCAGGATATAAAGTTTCTAATGCTTGTGCTAAAATATGCGCAGATGAATGCCAAAAAGCTTTTTTCCCGGCCTGGTCTCTCCAGGTGTATAACACTAGGCTCCCGTCATGGGTTAGGGGAGTGCTACTTTCTATGGTTTGACCATTGTATGCTGCTGAAATTACATTTCTAGCCAAGCCTTCGCTAATGCTAAGTGCTACATCCATTGGTGTTACTCCTTCTTCTAGTTGCTTTACACTTCCATCTGGTAAAGTAATTGCTATCATATTTCACAAAATTTAAACAACAAAGATACTATTGTTGTTATAATACTGCATATCATTTTATTGTTTTATGTGTACTTTTTTATACCCTTACTTTTACACCAACATTAGTAGATATAAAAAAACCAATAGCTTATTTGATTGCTTGCTTTACTCACTAAAAAACCAAGACCAAGTTATATTTTGTTTTAAAAATTTAGTCGGTCTATTTGTTTTGTTTTTTTAAGCCAAACATTCTAGTCTTTTTTTACATAAAATTTAGGAGTCTTTAGCTTTTGTTTGTTCCCTATTGACGGGGGTTTTGCTTGTTTTTGTTTCTAGGGTATTTCTATTATACATATATTAAGGTATACTTGGGGTTTTCTTTTTTTCAAGCCTAATCTATGCTGTTTCAAGGATTTAAAATACAAGCTAAAAAAAAACAAAAAAAAAGCTTGTTTTTGTTTGGAGCACTAAAATAAACAGATGTATATTTGCACCCGCTTACAAAACCAAACAATAGTAGGATTGTAAAGCAAACAACGTTCTTTAAATTTTTATTAAATATTTTTTTAAAAGTATTGTAGGTTTAAAAAACTGTTGTACATTTGCAGCCGCCTAAAGAATGAGTGAATCAAAAACACGAGTTGTAAAAGCGCACAAAAGTAGAATAAGTTCATTGAGATATTGAAATTGACAGCGTATGAATTTGATTGGAAACGATT
>CAJWXC010000045.1 GCA_913048215.1 uncultured Flavobacteriaceae bacterium
TGTCGATATCTGCCATAGCACAAGCGCCATGTCTAGAATCATACAAATTAGTTGTTGTGTCTTCCTCGAGATTTATATTTTGCGCAATGCTTACCATAGATAATGCAGTAAGTACAAGTTGTAAAAAGAATTTTTTCATTTTGATGTAATTTGTGTTTGCAATCACAATATTTAAAAAGTTTTGAAGCCTATTTGCAGTTTAATTTTATGTAGTCAAATCTACCTCATTTTTTTTTGTCTTAAAATAATAATATTCACGCCTACAGGTGTTTTATTGAAGATTTTAGCATTCCAGGAATCTAACATCCTACCTCTATTTAGAAACTATAGCCTTTATAGTAATTGGTATTTTTGCTATCTCACAAGCACGTTTAATACACCTTAAGTAGGGTAGTAGGTTTGGATCTGTCTCCACAGAGTTGCTGAAAAACACAATTTCACTTATATCCTTGGTAGCTATTTGAGATGCCATTACACCCGAGTGGCTTTCTACTTCTGTCTGTTCAAGCAGGTGATCATAATAATTTATTTGCTCATGCGCCTCTACAAGACCATACGCTCCTGAGAGAATTACAAACTTGGTGTTTTGACTATTTGCTAATTCATATACTTTAGAGATTCTCTCACTATCATACAACTTTATAGCCGGCAGGGCTTTTTTTGAGAAGTTTTTTAGTGCAGAGCAATAAGTAGCGTAAGCAATCATATTTTATTATTTTTTCCAGGTTCCGCCATAGCTATAGGCTGGATTGTCTTTTTTTACAGTAAGCAAACAATCCTTACACACAAAAACCCATTTTTTAGGGTTTTTGTATTGTACCCTAAACATTGTAGAAAAGTCTTTGCTGCAAACCTCACAGTGTTTTTTTCTCTCTTTCATTTTTCGGTTTTATATTGAAAAAACTTAGAGGACCTTTAATACCTCTTGGGGAGGTCTTCCAATGATTGCTTTGCCGTTTTTTATAGCGATAGGACGTTCTATGAGTTTTGGATTGTTAACCATAGCAGTGATTAGCTCATCTTCTGTGAGTGACTTATTCTTGTAGTTTTCTTTCCAGATAGCTTCATTTTTTCTAACAAGGTCAATGGCAGAAATCTCTAATTTTAAAAGGATGTCTTTTAGTTCTTCTTTACTTAGAGAATTTTTTAAATACAATACTATCTCAACAGGCTCATTTGCCTGCTGTAATATTTGTAGTGCCTCTCTAGATTTTCTGCAACGTGGGTTATGGTATAGCGTGGTCATTATTATTCATTTTATTTTAAACGTTGCATGTCTTCTCTGTAGTCATACTGCAAGTCTTCGTGCAAGGCTTCAATTTTTTTATCAATAAGCAGCAGTTGCCTATCATAAAGATTGTGCAGGGTTATATTTCTGGTAATAGAGGGTTTAAAACTAATAAGGCGTTCACAAAAATGAAGTAAAATAGCAACCTCTGTTTCTTTGTTACCAGAGTACCTTATGTATTTTTTCACGTTTCTAAGAATTTTGCGAACACTCTTTTTAAGATAATAAAAGTTGGTGTTTGTAATGCTGTCAAACTCTTGGTCAATGCTTTCTTTTATATGAGCAATATATTCTTGTTCATCATCTGCCTCAAATAACAAATAAGTGAGCAGTTCTTTGTTTTCTTTTTTAAAACGAGCCAAGCGCAAGCACAGCTCTTCTATATCTTGCGGGGATCGGAGTTTTAGTTCTTTTTTAATTTGGGCTAAGCTAGCGGCTTTCAATAGATGTGTTTTAAACAAATATATAACAAGCCAAGGAGTTATACCGAAATACTATTTTAAAAAAAGAAATTAATTTTTATGTGTTTCTAACCATGCATGGTTTGTTTCTTGCCATAGTTTTTAATAATCTCTCCTTCAAAATCTATGAGATCTTGCCATCTTTTCTCCACATCAATGTCTTGTCCATATTTTCTGGCAAAGCCCAAAAAAGTGGTGTAATGACCAGCCTCACTTATCATGAGTTCTCTATAAAATGCAGAGAGTTTTTTATCTTTAATTCGCTCACTTAGAAGTTTAAAACGCTCACAACTTCTGGCCTCAATCATGGCAGAGAATAGAAGTCTATCAACCATGGCCTGCTGTGGGCTACCTCCTTTATTGGTAAATTGGTATAATTGATTCACGTAGTGGTCCTTGCGTTCTCTCCCTAGTTTGTAACCTCTTTCCTTGATAATATTGTGTACCATCTCAAAATGTTCTAATTCTTCTTGGGCTAGTTTTAATAAATCTGTCACAAGATCTTCTAGATGGCTGTTTAGTGTGATTATGGTAATGGCATTGCTAGCTGCTTTTTGCTCACACCAAGCGTGATCTGTAAGTATTTCTTCAAGATTGCTCTCTGCAATTGTTACCCATCTTGGATCTGTGGCGAGTTTAAGATTAAGCATAATTTTAATTAGTGTTTTAAATTTCGTAGGCCCTCATAGACAACAATACTTACCGCATTTGCCAAATTTAAGCTTCTTATATGTTTACTGTGTAGTGGTATTTTATATAATTCCGTTAGATGGTTTTTTGTGATTTCAGTAGAAAGCCCAACAGATTCCTTCCCAAAGATTAAAAATAAATCATCTTCAAAGGGTATCTCTAAATAATCTTTGGTGGCATTACTTGATAAAAAAGCCATCTTTTTTGTGCCGTGCTGCTCAAAAAAATCTTCTACGCTCTCATATATAGTACATTGTATGTGTTTCCAGTAGTCTAGACCTGCACGTTTTAACCTACTATCACTTAGCTCAAAACCAAAAGGTTTTACTAAATGTAGGTGCGATGCACTGCCCAGGGCAATTCTACCAATATTACCTGTGTTGTTTGGTATTTCTGGTTCTATAAGAACAATGTTATACGGCATATAGTGTATACTTATTTTGCTTTTTTCACCCTCTTGAGCACCAAAAAGTTTTGCGGGTTAATACCTAGTCCTGTAATTTTCTTTGACACAAACCGAACAGCGATATCATAGTATAGCGGCACAATAGGTGCCTGAGAAATAATAATACTATCCATTTGTGTATACAGGAGCTTGCGTTTGCTTATTTCTGAAATTTTCTGGGCCTCTACATATAAGCTGTCAAACACTACATTTTTAAAATGTGTATAATTGGGGCCGTTGGGGGTAAAGTTTGGGCTATAAAAGAGAGATAGATAATTTTCTGCATCTGGATAATCTGCTACCCAACTGGCTCTAAAGATATCAAGCTCACCACTGCTTTTAAGTTGTCTCAGGGTAGCGGGCGGCATCACATCTATTGTAATTGAAATACCTAGTTTTTCTAACTCGCCTTGAATGTATTCACAAAGGTCAAGATACTGGCTGTTGGTGCCAATAGTTACTTGTATGGTAGTGGCGCCTGTTGCTTGTTTATACCTATTGATAAGTGCTCTTGCTTTTTCTGGATCATAGCTATATCCCTGGATTGAATCAAACCCAGCCAATCCTTTGGGTATAAAGCCATGTGTAGCGGCAATACCCATTGAGTTACGTAAATAGGTCACCATTTTTTCTCTATCAAAGCCATAATTAATAGCTTGTCTAATAAGGGGAGAGGCGATCTCCTTTGATGTAGAGCCCATAAAAAAACCAAGATACTCTGTGTTTAAATATGGAGTAGTGATCAGCTTTACCCTATCTTTATATTTGGGTTGTAATGCTCCTTTTGTGGTAATAATATCATCTTTATAGGAATTGTCCAGCCCAGTCATAAAATCAATGTTTCCTTGGGCAAATTGTAAAAATTCACTCTGTTTGTCTGGTAGAAATGTAATAGCCACTGCCTCAAGATATGGCAGGCTGTTGCCCTGAGCATCTTTCTCAAAATAAATAGGGTTTTTTCGCAAAATGAGTTTGATGTTTTCTTCCCAAAACTTAAACATAAAAGGACCAGTGCCCACAGGGTTACTTCTAAAATCACTTCCATAATACCCAATCGCTTCTTTTGGCACAACAGAGCAATACCTCATAGACAGTAGTCCTAGAAAGGCAGGAAAGGGTTTTTTGAGTTGTATTACTAAGGTAGAGTCGTTGGCTGCATGATACCTTTGTACAGCGTTCAACACCCAGCTCCCGGGAGAGGCCAACTCTGGTGATAGTAGCCTGTCAAAGCTGTATACAAAATCTTGCGCTATAACCCTTCTTGTACTGTCTTTTTTAAAGACCTTGTTTTTATGAAAATAGACATCATCTCTTAGTGTAAATGTGTAGGTAGATGTACTATCATTAATGCGCCATGATTTGGCTATATCTGGCTGAATGTTTAATTGATCGTCTAATTGCACTAAGCCGTTAAACAATTGATTACTTGGCCAAATGGTTTGAGGGTTTCTAGCAAAGGCAGGATCTAAGGTAGCTATATTACTATGCTCATTGTACTTAAAGATCAAGTGTTCCTTGTCTTTTTTTTGTGAATATGTACATCCTTGTAGTATAAACACCACAAAAATTCCCAAATTTAATTTTAAAAACAGGGTCCATTTTTGAGAATTCATATCATGTGTCATTTTATTGTCATTACAAAGGTATTATATTCTTTTAATGCGATTGCTATTATGTTCGTATCTTATTTAGGAATAAATCCGTTTATTTGGAATATTTCCATATTTTTGTGTCATGGAATATTTGCAAACAGGCAAAATAAAAAGTCAAGCACCAAATCATAAGGCCAACGTTTCTAAACAAACGGGATTTCCTAGTCCTGCCACTCATTATTTGGAGCCTTCAATAGATCTCAACAAAGAGCTAATACTACATAAAGATGCAACTTTTTATGTGCGCGTATCTAGTGATGAGTGGTCTGAGTTTTCAATACTAAACAAAGATGTATTAATTATCGATAAAGCTCATACCCCAAAGGCAGGAAATCTAGTTTTAATCGTACAGCAAGGAATGTTTAACGTAATCCGTTTTCCTGTAAAGAGTAGCGGCATGTCTTTTATTGTGTGGGGTACTATTACATATATAATACACTCTAGCTTATGATAGCAATGGTAGACTGTAATAGTTTTTATGCTTCTTGTGAGCAGGTATTTCGTCCAGATTTGTGGGGTAAACCAGTGGTTGTTCTCAGTAATAATGACGGTTGCATTATTGCCGCCAATAAAGAGGCTAAGGCAATGACTCATATTGCTATGTTTGAACCTATGTTTAAGATCAAGGACCAACTTATTAAAAACAAGGTTACTTTTTTTTCTTCTAATTATACTCTTTATGGAGAAATGTCTCAACGGGTTATGAATATTTTAGAAACCTTTTCTCCAAGTGTAGAGGTCTATAGTATTGATGAGGCTTTTATAGACCTAACAGGAATAGTACATACTCCTTTAAAGCAATATGCAACACGTATAAAAGATACGGTAGTGCTCCATACAGGGGTTCCTGTTGGTGTAGGCATCGCGCCAACTAAAGTACTGGCCAAGTTGGCCAATAAAATTTCAAAAAAAGTAGAAAAGTTTAATTATGTATGTGTTATTGATACAGATGAAAAACGAATTAAAGCACTTAAATGGGCACAAACCAAAGATGTTTGGGGTCTGGGTAAAAAACACCAGGCACGTCTTAAAAAAATAGGTGTTTTTACAGCCTATGAGTTTACGCAACTTCCTTTGGCTTGGGTGAGAAAAGAGATGACTGTGGTAGGAGAACGTTTATGGAGAGAGCTAAGAGGGGAGTCTTGTATTGAGTTTCAGACCATGCCAAAGAGTAAAAAGGCAATAGGGACCTCCAAATCTTTCGGAAAAAAACTAGAAGATTTACCGCGTATAGAAGAGGCTTGTGCCTATTATATAAGTGAGGTGGCCGAAGTATTGCGAGCTCAAAAATCTTGTGCAACCTATATACAGGTTTTTGTAACTACAAACCGCTACAGTGATGCCGATAAACAGTACAGTAATAGTTGTACCATTACCATAGCCGTACCTACCAACAATACATTTGTCTTAACACAACAAGCACGCAAAGCATTACAAAAGATATACAGGCCAGGCTACCGTTATAAAAAGGTAGGGGTAAACCTTACCGGTTTGATACCTCAAGAGTTTGTACAGGGTAATTTATTTGAAAGTCCTACTCTATATGATAAACGTTTAATGAATGTAATAGATGCATTAAATCATAAGTTTGGTAAAGCTACAATAGGATCTGCATTAGTTGGCACTAGAGTAGCGCAGTGGGAGCTTGTTAAAAAAGACCGTAGCAAGCGCTATACAACACAATGGGAAGAATTACTAGAGCTAAAAAACAAATAAATAAATTAGTGTCTGCCACGATGTCAGTCTTTTTTGGATGGCACAATCATTGACTTATGGATAGTGTCTTTAGAAATATTTTTCTTTAGATAATTAAACTGAATTTTTAAAATACATATTTATAAGTTATGAGTAAAATAATTGGAATAGACTTAGGGACAACCAACTCTTGCGTATCTGTAATGGAAGGTAGCGAACCAACGGTAATCCCAAATGCTGAAGGAAAAAGAACAACACCATCTGTAATTGCCTTTGTAGAGGGTGGTGAAATTAAAGTAGGAGACCCTGCCAAAAGACAGGCGGTAACAAACCCTACTAAAACAATATCTTCTATAAAACGTTTTATGGGAAATAAGTATAGTGAGTCTTCTACAGAAGCGAAACGTGCTGCATTTACTGTAAAAAAAGGAGATAACGATACACCGCGTGTTGATATTGATGGACGTTTATACACACCGCAAGAATTGAGCGCGATGGTATTACAGAAAATGAAAAAAACAGCCGAAGATTACTTAGGCCAAGATGTAACACGTGCTGTAATTACAGTACCTGCTTACTTTAATGATAGCCAACGTCAAGCAACCAAAGAAGCTGGTGAAATTGCTGGATTAAAAGTAGAACGTATTATTAATGAGCCAACAGCGGCTGCATTGGCATATGGTCTTGATAAGAAAAGCACAGATCAGAAAATAGTAGTATTTGATTTTGGTGGTGGTACGCATGATGTATCTATCCTTGAATTAGGAGATGGTGTATTTGAAGTATTGGCAACAGATGGTGACACACACCTTGGTGGTGATGATGTTGATCAAAAAATCATTAGCTGGCTAGCCGATGAGTTTCAATCAGAGAATGATATGGACCTGCGCAAAGACCCAATGGCATTACAACGTTTAAAAGAAGCTGCAGAGAAAGCGAAGATAGAACTATCTTCTTCTGCGCAAACTGAAATAAACCTGCCGTATGTAACAGCAACAGCTAGCGGACCAAAGCACTTGGTTAAAACACTAACACTTGCCAAGTTTGAGCAGTTAATTGACGATTTAGTAAAAAGAACTATTGAGCCTTGTCAAACAGCTATGAAAGCTGCGGGACTCAGTAACAGCGATATTGATGAGGTTATTCTAGTAGGAGGATCAACACGTATTCCTGCAGTACAACAAGCAGTAGAGAAATTCTTTGGTAAAGCGCCAAGCAAAGGAGTAAATCCAGATGAGGTAGTAGCTGTAGGTGCCGCTATCCAAGGTGGTGTATTAACTGGAGATGTAAAAGATGTATTGCTCTTGGATGTAACACCACTTTCTCTAGGTATTGAAACCATGGGAAGTGTTATGACAAAGCTTATTGAGGCCAACACTACGATTCCTACAAAGAAGAGTCAAGTATTCTCAACAGCTGCAGATAATCAGCCTTCTGTAGAGATTCATGTACTACAAGGGGAGCGCCCAATGGCAAATGATAATAAGACAATTGGACGTTTTCATTTAAGTGATATTCCACCAGCACAGCGTGGAGTTCCTCAAATTGAAGTAACCTTTGATATTGATGCCAATGGTATTATCAAGGTAAGTGCTGAAGATAAAGCTACCAACAAAAAGCAAGATATTAGAATCGAAGCTTCTTCAGGACTTACAGAAGAGGAAATCCAAAAGATGAAGCAAGAGGCTGAAGCCAATGCAGATGCAGATAAAGTTGCCAAAGAAACGGCAGACAAAATCAATGAAGCAGATGGTATGATTTTCCAGACAGAGAAGCAATTAAAAGAGTTTGGAGAGAAGTTATCTGATGATAAGAAAAAGCCAATTGAAGATGCTTTACAAGAGCTTAAGAAAGCCTACGATAGTAAAGACCTAGAAACAATCCAGCCAGCACTTGATAAAATCAATGAGGCCTGGAAAGTAGCTAGCGAAGAGATGTATAAAGCTCAAGCAGAAGGACAACAAGCAGAGGGGCAACAGCCAGATCCTGCATCAGCAGATGCAGACCAAGGCTCAGATGTTGAAGATGTAGACTTTGAGGAAGTAAAATAATACCACTCAATGTATTATATATAAATCCCGCAACGAACTATCGTTGCGGGATTTTTTGTGTTTATTTAAAAACTTGAAGGCTTAATTTGAAGCAATCTCTACTATGGATGGTCCATGAACTTCATGGATCCCATCAAAAACCATGGTAGAGAGTGTAGGGCCAAATAACGCTATTGCTTTACGTGTTTCTTCTGTTTTTCTGGATTTGGTGATATATTGGTCTTTATCTCCATAGAGATAGGTAGTTTGTGTGCTACTATTTAAATGACTAAAATCTTCTGGTGTTAATTCTTTAGGGATACCGCCACTGTGCAGAATAAGTTTTTTACAGGATATTTTTCTAGAGGCCAACCATCGAGTAGCTATAGAGACACCTTGAGAGTAACCTAAAACAATAAGGTTTGTATTGGGGTCTATATTTTCTTTAGCAAATACCTGGTCAATATACCTTAACACATTACCGGTCTCTAAAAGGGTATCTTCTTTGGTAAGCCAGCAGGCCCCAACGTGTTTAAAGTTCTCTCCCAAGTAGAACTTTGAGGGTGCTTGAGGGCAAATAATATAATTCTCGGTAGAATTTAAAATTTCAAAATGTCTTAGAAAGTATCGACTCAAAAACCCTAAACCATGAAAAACGAGCCATACATTTTTGGTTGTTTTGGTGTACGAGTTAAGAGTTTGGTATGTGTTAGTAGTTTTGTAAGAAACTTGTTTTTCTAATCCCATTTTTTAAAGTCTGTTTTGTAACTTTACAAATGTAAGACAAGCATATGAAACTATCTAAAGACGAAATTCTGGCAAGCTGCGCAAAAATGTGTAAAAATACTCTAATGGAAACCTTGCACATTGAGTTTGTAGATGTTACTCAAGATACCGTTACTGCAAAAATGCCCGTAAATTCTAGAGTACACCAACCAGATGGAGTGTTGCACGGAGGGGCCTCTGTTGCCCTGGCAGAAAGTGTTGGTAGTGCTGGAGCTTATATTTTTTTACAAAATAAAAATGTAAGTATTCGTGGTATTGAAATTGCCGCAAATCATGTTAAAAGCATTCGAGATGGTTTTGTATATGCTCACGCAAGCATACTTCACAAAGGAAGAACTACTCAATTATGGCAAATTAGAATTGAGAACCAAAACAAAGAATTAATCTCTTTAGTGAAATTAACTACCTTAACTTTGGGTAAGTAAGTAATGGATTTTACAGAGATACTTCAAAAAATAAATACACATTGGAATCAACAGCTTCCATTTGTGGTATACTGTAACCCCAAGCATACCAAAGTAAATGTGTTATTACAGCACAATTCTACCCATTATAGCAGTAAGAAATTTGAAACTACTGGTTTTGTGTTGGCACCTTTTGATACAAACAACACATGGTTTTGTATTCCTGAAAAATTTTCAGAAAAAATAACCCTTGAGCTCCCCATGGATCGTATTGTAACCACCCAAATTCCCGTATGCCAGGAGGATCCATTAGATAAAGAAAAACACCTTGAGTATGTATCTGAAATTTTAGAGCACATAAAAAACAAAACAGTTCAAAAAGTAGTGGCTACCAGAAAAAAAGAAATTTCTCTGACCGGCTTTACTATAAGTGAATTAATAAAGCGTATTATCTCATTAGATACTACGGCCTTTAGATACGTTTGGTTTCATCCCAAAACCGGTATTTGGTGCGGCGCCTCTCCTGAGGTTTTACTAGAGTGTGACGGGGCTAATTTTTCAACAATGGCTTTGGCTGGAACACAGAAGGTAACAAAAGATACTAGCCCTACATGGGGGGCAAAAGAGACCTTTGAGCAACAATTAGTAACTAAGGCAATTACTACAAACCTTAAAAAAATTACTACCTCTTTACAGGTGTCTTCTCCAACGACCCAAAAAGCAGGATCATTATACCACATAAAAACTCAAATCAAAGGAGCCTTTGACAACAAACAAACCTCCCTAGCTCAAATAGCCTCTGTATTACATCCAACACCGGCTGTGTGCGGATCTCCAAAAGATCATGCATTTTCAATTATACAAGAACTTGAAGGCTACGATCGTGAATTTTATACGGGATTTCTTGGACCCTTAAACCTACAAAGCAACACTGCTCAAATGTATGTTAACCTGCGTTGTATGAAGATAAGCCCCACCACGGCAACCCTTTATGTAGGTGGCGGTATTACCTTAGACTCTTCACCACAGCTAGAGTGGCAAGAAACTAAAAATAAAATGGCCACAATGCTATCAGTACTTGCCCCAATGTTGCCATAATTATATTGGTATCACTATCTTTGTCTAGATGCAATTTTCTAGTAAAAAACTCTCTCAAACCACAACCAAGCTCTGTCTAGACAACGGTATTGACCATATCGTTATTTCTCCTGGATCTAGAAATGCAGCCCTTACTATTGGTTTTACAGGTAATACTTCTTTCACAAATTTTTCAATAGTAGATGAGCGGTGTGCCGCTTTCTTTGCACTAGGGCTTGCCCAACAGTTACAACGTCCAGTTGCACTAGTTTGTACCTCTGGCTCTGCACTGCTTAATTATTATCCAGCAATTGCAGAGGCGTATTACAGTGACGTGCCTTTGGTGGTGCTATCTGCAGATCGTCCAGCTCATTTACTTGAAATTGGTGATGGGCAAACCATTAAACAAGAAAATGTATTTGCTAATCATATCTTGTACAGCGGCGCTTGCAAAGAAGGAGAAGAATTTCAAAAACACAATGAAGATCAAATACATACTGCTTTATCTATAGCTATTTCTCAAAGTGGTCCTGTACATCTTAATCTACCTTTTTCTGAGCCTTTATATGATATTGTTGCTACACCCTCAGTTTTTCCAGAGAATTACACCACAGTTGTTACAAAACATGATGATAATCAAGAGCTAATTTCTGAAATCGCAACCCACTGGAATGCATCTTCAAAAAAAATGATTTTAACCGGTGTGCTGCCCCCAAATAGTTTGGATGCTGCTATAATGAGTCAATTGGCAGAAGACAATAGCTTAGTTGTTTTAACAGAGACCACCTCTAATGTACACAACCCCAACTTTTTTCCAGCCATAGATCAACTAATAGCTCCTCTGGATGCCACTGATTTTAAAGCCTTGCAGCCTGAGGTGTTACTTACTTTTGGTGGTATGGTAGTGTCAAAAAAAATAAAGAAATTTCTAAGAGATTATCCTCCAAAAGTTCATTACCATATAGATACAAAAAAAGCATTTGACACTTATTTTTGTTTGACAAGCCATGTAAGATGTACTCCCAATTATTTTTTCAAGGAACTTTTACCCCTTAAAAATAAACCAGTGAGTACCTATCAACAAGATTGGTTGGGTATTAAAAACCTAAGATTACAAAAACATGAATTGTATCTTAAGGAGATTCCATTTTCAGACTTTTTGGTTTTTTCTCAACTCTTTAAAACCTTACCCAGTAACATACAGTTACAACTAGGGAATAGTTCAACCATACGTTATGGACAATTATTTGAAATGAACCCCTCACATACTATTTTTTGTAATAGAGGAACAAGCGGTATAGATGGAAGTACATCTACAGCAATTGGAGCGGCATACGCAGGTATATCACCAACGGTATTTATAACGGGCGATTTAAGCTTCTTTTATGACAGCAATGCACTATGGAACCAGCACATTGCCAGAGATTTTAAAATTATTATTATAAACAATAGTGGAGGAGGAATCTTTAGGATTCTCCCCGATGCAAAACAGGTTTTTTCTTTTGATACATTTTTTGAAACCAAGCATCAACTTACTGCCAGTCAGTTAAGTGATATGTATGGGTTTGACTACCAAAGTGCCAATGATATGTCTTCTTTAAAGGCCCAACTTGCAGTCTTTTTTGAAAATTCTGAGACACCTCAAATTTTAGAGATTTTTACTCCCTCTACCATAAATGACACTGTTTTATTGTCTTATTTCGACTTTATAAAATAAATTTAGTTCAGATTTATTTTTCAAATTAGCCGCTAGTTTATAAGACTAGTTATTATTTTTTTGATGGATGAAAAGTGTACCTTTGCTTCATGATACGATTAGGAGAATACAATACATTAGAGATTTTAAGGGAGACAGATCCTGGCTTGTATTTGGGGGATACCCAAGAAAATGTAGTTTTACTACCCCATAGATACAAACCAGAAAATTTCAATATTGGCGATATGCTAGAGGTGTTTGTATATCTTGATTATGAAGAGCGTCCTGTAGCCACAACCTTAACCCCTCATGTACTTTTAAATGACTTTGGATATTTGCATTGTAGTGATGTAAATGAGTTTGGTGCTTTTATGGATTGGGGTGTGCAGAAACAATTATTTGTTCCATTTAAAGAACAAGCTAGGCCTATGAAAGTTGGTAATTGGTACATTGTTTATCTGTCTATGGATGAGCAAACCAACAGGCTTGTGGGGTCTAGTAAAACCAATAAATACTTAAACAATGACACTGTAACGCTTCAAAAATTTGATGAGATTGCCATTATGGTTACACACATTACAGACCTGGGCGCTAATGTTATAGTAGATGGTAAGCACAAAGGACTTATTTTCATTAATGATATTTTTGAAGACATTCGTACCGGAGATACCATGAAAGCCTTTGTAAAAAGCGTAAGAGATGACAATAAAATAGATGTAGTATTGCAATCTCCAGGATATAGGAGTATAGAGCCCAATGCCAATTTTATATTAGAAGAATTAAAGGCAGCAGGAGGTTTTATGCCACTTCATGATAAGTCTGAGCCTCAGGATATAAAAAACGAGTTAGGAATGAGTAAAAAGAGCTTTAAAAAGGCAATTGGGACGCTGTACAAAGACAAGCAAATACTGATAAAGGCCGATGGTATTGAGTTAATTGACTAATTATCATAGTAAATACCTCTATTTACTCTAAAGGGGTTTGTCCTATAGTAAGGCCTTTGGTATCTATTTTGTAAAAATGGCATTCCTTGCTCTTTATACACCTGATTGCGCACTCTGGTTTGACCATCGCTTAATTCAAAACTTGTATTTCCACCATTACCTTTGATAGACAACCCAAATTGTTTCTCTCTTAGCCTAGCGGTATCAAATTGAGAGTTATTGTAAGGGGAAGTGTTACTTCTCATTGCTTGGGCTATATCTACAGGTTGCCAATAATTATTTGTGTTTATCGCATTTGTATTTAGAGCATTTTTATAACTTGGGGCTTTCTCAAGGGTAAAAGAGCTTTTATTTTTTTTAGGTACTTGCTCCAAAACAAAGCTCATGCTACTAGGATATAGTAATGATTTTGCATCAATGGTGTAATATCGTGTTTCGAAATCATTTTGGGATACGCATATGCTAACACTAAAAATTACCGTGATAATTGTAAATAGGTTTTTCATAATTTGAAATTAAAGCATATTGGTTCACATTGCTAATTGTTATATTTGAGCTAAAATACAAATCACTTATGATACCTAACTGGAAAACTGTAAAAGAATACTCAGATATTACCTATAAAAAATCTAATAACGTGGCCCGTATTGCATTTAATAGACCAAATGTAAGAAATGCTTTTAGACCCAAAACAACTTCTGAATTACTTGATGCGCTTCATGATGCTCAAGAAGACACTAGTATTGGTGTAGTGTTGTTGTCTGCAGAAGGTCCCTCAAGTAAGGATGGCGTTTGGAGCTTTTGTAGTGGTGGAGATCAAAAGGCTAGGGGAGCCCAAGGATATGTTGGTGATGATGGGTATCATAGACTAAATATTTTGGACGCCCAGCGTATGATAAGATTTATGCCTAAAGCCGTTATTTGTGTGGTTCCTGGTTGGGCCGTTGGTGGAGGACACTCTTTGCACGTTGTGTGTGACATGACCTTGGCTAGTAAAGAACATGCTATTTTCAAACAAACAGACGCAGATGTTACAAGTTTTGACGGGGGTTATGGTAGTGCTTATCTTGCTAAAATGGTAGGTCAAAAAAGAGCAAGAGAAATTTTCTTTTTAGGAAGAAATTATTCTGCACAACAGGCCTTTGAGATGGGTATGGTCAATGCTGTGGTACCCCATGATACATTAGAGCAAACCGCCTTTGACTGGGCTCAAGAGGTTTTAGGTAAATCTCCAACATCTATTAAAATGTTAAAATTTGCCATGAATTTAACAGATGATGGTATGGTAGGTCAGCAAGTATTTGCTGGAGAAGCAACGCGTCTAGCATATATGACACAAGAAGCTAAAGAGGGCAGAGATGCTTTTCTAGAAAAAAGAGCTCCAAATTTTGATAAAAAATGGTTGCCATAATATTTTTTAATTCCTTTGAGCAACAGAAAATAATTACTACTTGCATGATATAATTCAATGGAGTTTATAAGAAAACATATTGAGGAAATTTCTTTAATTTCAGACTCAGATTGGGAATACTTTTCCTCTAAACTTGTTCTTAGAGTTTTTAAAAAACACACCGTTTTTTTAAAATATGGGGTAGTAGAAAACCATATCTCTTTTATAGATAAAGGAGTAGTTAGGCTCTATATCCCTAAAGAGCTTAAAGAAAAAGAAGTGACTTTTGGTTTTAGTTTTAAAAATCAATTTATAAGCGCCTATGATTCTTTTTTAACTAGAAGGAAATCATTGTATGAGCTAGAAACACTCTCTGATACCCGTATGTATAGTATTTCATATGCAGATTTACAGAAAGTATATAAACACACGCAGTTTGGTAATTTAATAGGAAGGCTAACAGCAGAGCGCTTATTTCTAATAAAATCAAAAAGAGAACAATCGTTATTAAATTTAACGGCACAGCAGCACTATATTTCTTTATTTGAGGAGCGGCCAGAACTTTTAAGTGTCATACCTCTTAAGTATATAAGTTCTTATATAGGTGTTACCCCT
>CAJWXC010000046.1 GCA_913048215.1 uncultured Flavobacteriaceae bacterium
GCCCAAGTATTTACCTTGAAGATTCCAAAACCAATACAAGCGCCAAAAAACATCCCTGTAATAATATCAAGGGGATAATGCACCCCTAAATAAATTCTAGAATACGCAATTACACTAGCCCATAATAATAGTACAAATGGGAGTGCCTTGAAATACGGTTTTAACAGCAGTCCTAAAAAAACAGCCGCCGCCATACTACTAGCTGCATGTGCAGAAAAATAACCATACCTACCACAACCATCTGCCACAAAGCGCATGAGTAATTCCAATTCTTGCTCGCGGCAAGGACGCGGTCTTTTAAATAGTATGTATTTAAATAAATTTGCTAATTGATCTGTTGCTGTAATCATAACAGCTGCGCAAAGCACAACAATTACAGTAGCTTTTAAACCAAATTTTTTGAAAACTAAAAATAGTAAAAAGGCATAAAGAGGTACCGAGGACCATTTTTGTGTAACAATTCGCCAGAATTCATCCCAAGGGGGAGTCCCTAAGTTATTTAAAAATAGAAATAATTGTTCGTCATAGTGTAACAGGGTTTCAATCATCTTCGTAGCGATCTATTTCTCTGTCATAAAATTCACTGGCCTCACGAATAAAGTTTTCTGTCTCAGTTTCAAGTTCTTTTTGATCTTGTGAATCAAAATCTTCTAACCACTGAACCTCATCATTTTCAAGATTGATAATAAAACGAGGAAAAGCTGTGTGTATCACAAAAATAGCAGATGGGTAATCACTATTGTCTCCTAGAAGGTATTTTGGGAATTCCATACATAGTTAATGTTAATTATAAATCTTATTTGTAATAGGTGTCACATATTACAGACTACAAAATTACAATAAAAAATCTCGAGCACCCTATCACTTAAGGGCAATCCAACAATAGAGGTTAAACAGTAAATAAATCAAAACCATACCCTACCCCAGCAAATGGTTAAGACCTTGCTATTAGCTTTTTAGACAGTACATGAAACCTCCAGGATAACAACACCCCAGAAACAGTAAGGCCAGCCAATAAACCTATCCAAATACCCGCACTACCCCAGGTGGAATGTAGGCCTAAATAATACATGATAGGAAAACCAACAACCCAATAGGCAATAAAGGTAATAACAGTGGGAAGTTTTACATCTTGCATACCCCGTAATGCACCTAGAGTGACCACTTGTATGGTATCACTTATTTGGAAAACAGCCGCTATTAAAAGTAAGGTAGCTGCGGTGGCCCCTACCTCAAGGTTATCTAGCGCCTCAATAGGATTATCATAGTTAAGATATAAACTAGGTAAAGACTGATGAAAAATGAAAAACAAAATAGCAAAAATAACCGCCAAAATAGTAGAGAGTAAGAATATAGAAAAAGCAATACGGCGCAACTCATCAAAGCGCTTAAGCCCTTTTTGGTTTCCTACCCGCACCATAGCAGCAACACCAAATCCCATAGCTACCATAAATGTCATAGAAGATAGATTTAAAGCAATTTGATTTGCAGCCTGAGGGTTTTTTCCGAGCATACCAGAAAGCCAGATAGCTGCTGTAAAAATAGCCACTTCAAAAAACATTTGTAGTGCAGATGGAAATCCAAGATTAAATACTTTACTAAGCATTTTTTTGGAGAGGGTAAAAAGCTTGATATGTGTTACAAATGCCTTAGATTGTTCTTTACTATATAACAAAAGCCAAAGGTAAATTACCATTACAACCCTAGAGACAAGTGTCCCAACAGCGGCACCAACAACACCCAGAGCAGGAGCGCCAAATTTTCCAAAAATAAACATGTAATTGAGTATTACATTTATAATATTGGCCAAAAATGTAGCATACATTGGATACCGAGTGAGAGATAAACCGTCACTAAATTGTTTAAATGCTTGAAAAATAATTAATGGCAACAAAGAAACAGCAACCCATGTAAGATATGGCATAGCAAGATCTACTACCGCTGTGGGTTGCTTCATGGCATACATTAAGGGTCTTGCCAAAAAAACAGCTCCTACCAGTGCCGCACCTAAAACCATACATAAAAAAAGTCCATGTTTGAACGATGATTTTCCTTTTTTAAAATCACCCTGGCCATCTGCCTCTGCAACCAAAGGGGTTATTGCAGTAGAAAAACCAATGCCTAAAGACATGGCAATAAACATAAAACTGTTACCAAGAGAAACAGCTGCTAGTTCTGCAGTACCCAATTGTCCAACCATGATGTTGTCAACAAAAGAAACAAGGGTGTGACCTAACATACCCAAAATTACAGGAGTGGCTAGTTTTAAATTATACTTAAATTCTTTTGTGTATTGAGTTAACAATGAAATACTATTTTTATGCAAAGATAAAACCTACAGGTTTTTAAACACAAGGTTTTAAATAGTATCCTGTAAATAAAAACAAGTTAGTACCTTTATAAAAAAAAATGCAATCTAAAGCAAGTACTCCAGAACAATACCTCAACCAATTACCACAAGAGAGAAAACAAGTAATGACAAAACTTAGAGATATTATTTTGAAGAACCTACCTAAAGGTTTTGAAGAATGTATAAGTTACGGTATGTTGGGTTATGTTGTACCTCACAGTATGTATCCAGAGGGGTATCATGTAAATCCGAGCCTTCCATTACCCTTTATAAATTTGGCTTCCCAAAAAAATAATATCAGTCTATACCACTCTGGAATATATAGCGATCCACAACTTATGCAGTGGTTTGTAGATGAGTACCCAAAACATGCTAGCAATAAATTAGACATGGGGAAAAGTTGCATCCGTTTTAAAAATATAGAAAAAATACCTTTTGATTTGATTGCTCAATTATGTGCTAAGATGACACCACAGCTTTGGATTGAAAAATATGAAAAGGTTATAAAAAAATAATACCATCGGTAAGTCAATTGCAATACATGCCAACTTCAAGGAAATTCCAGTATTAGACCTCTTTGGAGCGTCCTTTATCTACCAGACTTTTTCTTTGCCAACCATTAAACCCTCTAATTTTGAAATTCCAAATATTATGCTTGGTAGACAAGCAGAGGCTATTTTTGAAAGCATTATTGCAGACTCTAAATCTTACAGATTACTGGCGGCTAATATCCAAATACAAAGCCCCTCAAAAACCATAGGAGAGTTAGATTATTTATTACAAGAAAAAAATACAAAAATCCAATTTCATGTAGAGCTCTGTTGTAAATTTTATTTATTTGATCCAAAGCGCTTTGGTAGCTTTGAGCAAAAATGGATAGGACCAAATAAAAAAGATTCTTTACAAGACAAAATAACTAAACTTAGAGAAAAACAATTCCCATTATTGTTTGACAAACACACAGAGAAGATCCTTGAAAACTTAGAGTTTAACCCCTTAAAAGCAATACAAGAGTGTTATCTAGCAGCCTCGTTGTATTTGCCAATTGACGCTGCAATTAACGAGCTCCCAAGGGCGTATCAAAAATGTGTAGTTGGATTTTGGGTGTATTATAACCAGCTTGTTTTGGAGGATCATTATAGCTATGCCCTTGTAGAAAAAAAACAGTGGTTACTGCCCAGCAACAGCATTACAAATTGGTGTAATGCGAGTGAGATACGCAACAAGATTTTAAAAGCACTAGAAAACAAAAAAGCACCACAAGTCTATAAAAAAAGTGGCGCCGTTGTTGAAAAATTCTTTGTGGTATGGTGGGACCAAAAATAGGTTGTTATGCCACAATTTAAAAAAATTACTTTTTAATTTGGGTAAGGCTGTTCTTTACACCATAGGTATCCATTAAATAGATAAGACTTGTCATGGTTGCAGCCCCCAGTTCTAGCTCTCTTTTGTTGACAGCATCAAAAGTATCATTCTGAGCATGATGATAATCAAAATAGCGCTGGCTATCTGGACGCAAGCCAGCCAACACAATTCCCTGTTTTTTTAAAGGACCAATATCTGCGCCACTGCCACCCTTCTCAAAATAGTGGATTAAATAGGGCTTAAACAAGGGTTGCCAACTTTGTATTTGTTCAAAATTTGCAGCATCACAATCAAAAGAAAAGCCCCTTGGAGTAAATCCTCCAGAATCACTCTCTAGAGCAAAAACATGGTTTTCTCCCTTTAGGTTAGCCTGGGTGGCATAGGCATTACCGCCACGCAAGCCGTTTTCTTCATTCATAAACAATACAACTCGAATGCTGTGTTTTGGCCTGTAGCCTGTCTTTTTCAATAAACGCAATACATCCATAGATTGTACAACACCCGCACCATCGTCATGAGATCCGTCTCCCAAATCCCAGGAGTCTAGATGCCCACCCACAATCATGTAGCTATCAGGATAAGTGGTCCCTGTAATTTCACCAATAACATTATGGGATTCTACATCTGGATATATTTTACAGTTTTGCTTGAAGTAAAAATTGAGATCAGGAATTAGTTTTAAAGTGTTACTAAGCTTATTGGCATCGTTAGTGCTAATGGCACAAGCGGCTATACGCTTTGAGGCCGGTAGATCTCCATAACTCATCGCTCCAGTGTGGGGAAAGTCGTCATTGCGTAAGTTCATAGAACGTACTACTATACCTACGGCTCCATATTTTGCAGCTTCTTTAGCTCCAGAGTACCGTTGGTCTACACACCCTCCATAAGCTTCAAAAGTATGGATTAAATCTGCCTGCATAGGGCGGTTAAAAAAAACAATTTTACCTTTAATATTTGCACTACCTAAAGAATCTAACTCCTGTAGAGAAGTAACTTCAATAACATTTGCTTTTATACCTGCATTTGGGGTAGCTACAGAACCGCCAAGAGCACATATATTCATGACACTAGTGATACCAGGCCCAGTTTCCATATAACTATACTCTTTTAAACCACGTACCCATTTGGGTACCATAACGGGCTGTAACCAGACCTTATCAAGGCCTAGTTTTTCTAATTCTGCTTTGGTGTAGGCTACAGCTTTTTGAGCATTGATAGATCCAGAAAGACGTCCTCCAATTTTATTTGACAAATGATCCAGCCAAGAATAACTCTTTCCATTTAGTAGAGAGGCTTTATAAATAGCCTCTAACATGGTAGCATCTTTTTGGCTGTTATTTTGTGCCATTAGGGCTTGACTCATTAAAAGAAGCAGCAGTAGTATGGGTAACTTTTTCATAGTATTTGTGTGTGTTTTCAAAAAGAAATACAATAGCACTATTTTTTTAGCATTATTTGCTGGCAAATAAGGTAACATCTTTCTCTGTTACTTGTGTGCTTCCAAGTATAATAAGACGTTCAACAACATTACGTAATTCTCTGATATTTCCTGTCCAATCATACTCTTGAAGAAGTACAATAGCCTTCGGGCTAAATTTCTTTGGAGCAGTTCCTTGTTCTGAGGCTATTTGTTCTGCAAAATGGTTTACAAGTAGGGGAATATCTTCTCTTCTATTGTTTAAGGCAGGAACATCAATTAATATTACCGCCAATCTATGGTATAAATCTTCTCTGAAATTTCCTTCTGAAATTTCTTTTTTTAAATCTTTATTGGTGGCAGCAATGATCCTAACATCTACCTTTATGTCTCTATCACTTCCTACACGTTGTACTTTATTTTCTTGTAAGGCTCTTAACACTTTTGCTTGGGCAGATAAACTCATATCTCCTATCTCATCTAGAAAAATAGTTCCAGTATTGGCAGCTTCAAACTTTCCTGCTCTATCTTTATTGGCAGAGGTAAAAGCTCCTTTTACATGCCCAAACAACTCACTTTCTATAAGTTCTCCCGGAATAGCGGCACAATTAACCTCTATCATTGGGCCTTTACTGCGACTACTTTTTTGATGAATCCAGTGGGCCACTAATTCTTTACCCGTACCGTTTGGACCTGTAATAAAGACACGCGCCTCTGTTGGTGCAACTTTTTCTATCATGTCTTTAATTTCTATGATAGCATCGCTTTTACCAATCATCTGGTAATTCTTACTCACTTTCTTTTTCAGACGTTTGTTCTCAACAACAAGCTCTTTGCTGTTTAGGGCAATTCTAACGGTGTTGAGTAATCTATTTAAATCTGGTGGTTTTGAAATGTAATCAAAAGCCCCAAGGCGCATGGTTTGTACCGCCGTATCTAAATCTCCATGGCCAGAAATCATCACCATTGGCGTCTCTGGTTTTATTTTTTTTGCTGCCTGCAACACTTCTACCCCGTCCATTTTTGGCATTTTAATATCACAAAGTACCAAATCAAAATCCTGATCTCTAATTTTCTCTATCCCTTCCAAACCGTCTTGAGCCTGGGTTAGCTCATAAGCGCTATTCTCCTCAGAAAGTATTTTCACCAATACCCTTCTAATAGCAGCCTCATCTTCAATTATTAATATTTTTGCCATGTTTTATTTTTCTAATATTTCAGTAAGGTGCAAAGACTCCCAAGGTTATAGATTTGTTTTATAAAGACGGAAAATCCCTAGAGATATTACATTGTTTTATTGATAATGTGTACATCTGTTTGAGGAAACGGAATAGAAATATTGTTTTCTCTAAAGAGTTGATCTATTCTAAATCTTATTTCGCTCTTAATTTTGGGGTCAGAAAAACTATCGGTAATAAAAAACAATACACTAAATTGTAAAGCAGAATCTCCAAAATCATCAAAAAGCACGAAGGGCTTGGGTTTTTTTAAAACCTTAGAATGTTCACTCACACTTTGCAGCAGCAATGCTTCTACTTTTTTCACATCACTACCATATGCAACCCCTATTTTAACTAACTCCCTGGTAGTTTTATGATTTTGAGTATAGTTTATAATAATTTCTGAAATAAATTTATGGTTAGGAATCACCACTATTTTATCATCTCTTGTAATCGCTCTTGTGGTCCTTAAGGAAACTTCAACTACTCTAGCAACTTTACCATCTATCTCTACAATATCTCCTACTAGCAATGATTTATCTATAAAAATAAAAATACCTCCTATCACGTCTTGAAAAAGCTCTTGAAGTGCCAAACCCAGTCCCACCAGAAGTGCAGCAGAAGCTGCTAAAAAAGGAGTTACATTAATACCCGAGGCGCTTAATACCGCAAAACCAACAATGATATAAGTGATGTATTGAACAAACTTAAAAAAGCTTATGAATTTGAGCTTATCTGGCTCCTGCATATTCCTGGTAAGTAACAGGCGAATCCACTTTAAAAAAAATCGTGCTGCAACAAAAGATAAAATCACCAACAGCAGTGTCCAAACAGCGATACGAACTTTATGATCTCCAGATCCCAAAGTAAAACCTAGGTCCAAAAAGCTTTTTATAGCCTCCCAAATGGTCTGTGTTACTACCTCACTTATAGTGTCTGTTTGATCCTTTTGCACGGTTTACTATATTTAGTTGCTCGTAAGCTTGTTATCGTAAATTTAAAGAAATCTTAAGGGTATACCGTGCAATTAAAGAAAAAATTAATTCGGGTGGCTTACAAACTTTTTTGCTTATTAATATTTGAGCCATTTTAAAAGATCTTTATAGGTTGGCTTTTTGCCATACATCAAAATACCCACCCGGTAAATCTTGGCTGCAAAAAATACCATAGCCGTAAAAGTAACAAATAAAATACTTACAGAAAGCACCTGTTGCCATAGTGGTACTCCAAAGGGAATACGCATTAACATGACCACAGGAGAGGTAAAAGGTATATAACTAAAAACTTGTGAGACAGTACCGTGAGGATTTTCAATAACGGTAAAAAAACCAACATAAACGGCAAGAATTAATGGCATTAATACTGGTAACATAAATTGTTGTGTGTCTGTCTCATTATCTACAGCTGCTCCTATTGCTGCATACAATGAGGCATACAACAAATAACCACCGATAAAAAACAGTAAAAACATAATTACCAAGTTTGTAAGGGGTAGGCCCTCATAGGCTTGGTATGCCTGAGTTATTAAATCTGCACTACCGCCACCGGCAGAGGCAATCATTTCTTGTTGCTCAGATTGTGCAGCACCCGTATCTATCCCAAATACAATTCCCACCACAGAGGTTAAAATACTGATGAGAATTACCCAAGCTACAAACTGAGTCACACCAGCAAGAGAGGTCCCTATTATTTTACCTAACAATAATTTGATAGGTTTAACAGAAGAAATAATAATTTCTATAATCCTGCTTGTTTTTTCTTCTATCACACTACGCATGATCATATTTCCGTAGATGATAATAAACATAAATAACAGGTATCCTGCAGCACCTCCAAATATTAATTTAGCTACAGCATCTGCCTTTGAAGTTTCTTTTCCTTCAAAAGTTTCTTGATGAGTAGACACTCTTATTCTCATTGCTTTAATTTTATCTGCGTCTATATTTGCTTGTTCTAATATGGCTGTATTAACGTGAGATTCTATGGTGTTTTCTATATCTCTTATGATAGACAGAGAGGGGGCTTCTTTGGAGTAAAAAGTTGTAGCTGAAGCTAAATCTTGAAGTTTTGTAGTCTTAGGAATAAACAAAACTCCATAAGTACCACCCTTAGAAGCTACTATTTTGGCATCTTCAATTGTTATATTGTCTAAAACCGTGAATTTTTCTGTAGCAGTATTTTTAAAATTACTAGCAATCAAGCCGCTATTATCCACTATAGATATTTCACGGATGTTGTCATTATTAATACTAGATAAATAACCGACTAGAGCAAAAATACCCACAAAGATTAGTGGACTTAAAAAAGTCATTATTATGAAAGACTTATTTCGCACCTTATTGAGGTACTCTCGCTTGATAATTAGTGAAAGATGATTCATAAGGTTTAGTTTTTTTGTATGGTTTCTATAAAAATATCGTTGGCAGAAGGTATCACCTCAGCAAAGTGGTTGAGCTTCCCTATAGAGGTTAAATAACTTACCAAATCATTAGAGGTTGTGTTTTGTGGTAGTTTAATTTTGTATTTTAAAGCATCGTTTATACTTTTAAAATGGGCTGGTTGTAAGTCAAATTTTTCTTTGAGTTGCGAAATTACTTGAGTCTTATTTTCTGTAATTAGACCAACCTCAAAGGTGTTTGATTGGTAGCTTTTTTTAATATCTATTAAAGTTCCATCTAATATTTTATTTGACTTGTGTATTAGGGCTATATGATCACACATCTCCTCTACAGATTCCATACGGTGAGTAGAGAAAATAACCGTAGCTCCGTTATCTCGAAGTCTTAAAATTTCATCTTTAATCAGGTTTGCGTTTATGGGATCAAATCCACTAAAGGGTTCATCAAATATTAAAAGTTTAGGCTCATGAAGTACGGTAACCACAAATTGTATTTTTTGTGCCATTCCTTTGCTTAACTCCTGGATTTTTTTATCCCACCAATCTCCAATTTCAAGACGCTCAAACCAGTATTTTAATCGTTTTTTAGCCTCTTTTACAGACAAGCCTTTTAACTGTGCAAGGTACACACATTGCTCCCCCACTCTCATTGATTTATATAATCCACGCTCTTCAGGCAAATACCCTATGTTTTGAATATGATCCGGGCGCAGTGGCTCTCCATCCAAAAATACTGTTCCACTATCTGGCATAGTGATTTGATTAATAATGCGTATGAGTGATGTTTTTCCTGCACCATTTGGCCCTAGAAGTCCAAAAATAGTACCTCTCTCTACTGCAATAGACACATTGTTTAAAGCAGTGAAATCTCCATATTTTTTTGAGACAGAGTTGGCTTGTAATAAATATTCCATAAGGTATTAAGTGAGTTGTAAATGTATTAATCTGTGCAATGCAATTACTTTAGTAATCTTTAAATAGGTCTCTCTCTCAAGGTATTTGTTACACATTAAAAAAACAAAAAACCTCTCACAGAAAACCATGAGAGGTAAAAAAAAATTGCTATGAAAAAGAAAAAACACTAGTAGCAATCTAGTGCTTAAACAAAAATAATAAAATTAGTATAAATACGCAACTAATTTAAGAAAACATGTCTTTTACTTTTTCAAAGAAAGACTTGTCCTCATCTTCAGGCTTGGGCTGAAAATGTGGGTCTTCACTCATTTTTTCGAAAAATTCTTTTTGCTCTTTATTTAATGTTTTTGGTGTCCAAACGTTTACATGCACCAGTAAATCACCCGTGCCATATCCATTAATTGAAGGAATCCCCTTTCGTCTTAAACGCAAAATCTTACCGCTTTGTACACCACTTTCTATAGGTATTCTCACTCTCCCGGTAACGGTATCAATCTCTTTTGAAGTACCTAATGCTGCTTCAGAAAAACTAATGTACATATCATGATGTAAATTATCTCCCTCACGTTGTAGACTATCATGTGGTATTTCTTCTATGGCTACTAGTAAATCTCCAGAAATACCATTTCCTGGAGCATCATTACCTTTACCAGACACTTTTAACTGCATACCATCTACAACGCCTGCTGGTATTTTTATAGAGACCGTCTCTTGTGTTGCTAACATACCCTGTGCATCTGCATTGGCAGGTTTTTTGGCAACAGACTGTCCTGCGCCTCCACAAGAATTACAGGTAGCAGAGGTTTGCATACGACCCAAAATAGTATTTTGAATCTTCATTACTTGGCCAGAACCATTGCAAGTGCTACAGGTGTTAAATGTAGTACCAACGGCTACTTTTTTACGTTTTACTTTTATTTTTTTCTCAACACCATTTGCAATTTCCTCTAAAGTAAGTTTAACACGTATACGGAGATTGCTTCCTTTTACTGTTCTTCTACCAGCATTACCACCAAAGCCACCACCAAAGCCGCCGCCGCCAAAAATATCTCCAAATTGGCTAAATATGTCGTCCATATTCATACCACCACCGCCGCCAAAACCGCCACCTTCAAATGCCTGATGACCGTATTGATCATAGCGCGCTTTTTTGTTTGGGTCACTTAAAACCTCATAGGCCTCAGCTGCTTTTTTGAATTTTTCTTCTGCAGAAGGGTCATCTGGGTTTTTATCTGGATGATAGGCTATTGCTTTTTTTCTGTAAGCTTTTTTGATCTCGCTTGCAGAGGCACTCTTATCAATTCCTAGTATGTTGTAAAAATCGTCTTTCATGTTGTGTCCTTTTTCTGAAAAAACATTCAGAGGTATTAACTTCTTTTTATTGTCCTATTACCACCTTTGGGTAACGTATAATTTTACCTCCTAGGGTATATCCTTTCTCTAAGACATCAATGATTTTTCCTTTCATATCATCTGTAGGTGCTGGTATTTGTGTCACAGCTTCGTGATTGTCTGCATTGAAAACATCTCCAGGGATGGTTTGAGAAACCTCCAACCCTTTTTGTTTTAAATTTTCTTTTAGCTTGTTGCTAATAAGCATCATTCCTTGAACATGAGGGTCTTGTAGATCCTCACTAAATTCTTTGAGCGCCCTATCAAAATCATCCAAAACAGGTAAAACAGCTTTTACCACATCTTCTCCAGCGGTTTTAAAAAGCTCGATGCGCTCTCTAGTTGTTCTTTTTTTATAATTTTCAAACTCTGCGAACAGGCGCAGGTGTTTGTCTTTTTCATTTTGCAAATCTTCGCTTAATTTCTCTTCGGTTGTTTTTTTATCTTCAACAACAACCTGAGCTTCTGCAGGTGTTTCTTGTGCAGGCTCGTTAGCGAGTATTTCTTCTACTTCAGCTTCTTTGTGTGTATCTTTTTTGCTCATGCGTGCATGTATTTTGTTTTTAAACCAAAGTGCAAAAGTACTGCCATTTATTTAAAAATGTCAAAATGTCACGACCAAAGTTTAGCACTATTTTAAGAGAAACAAAACAACAGAAGTCTACATTTACATTTTAAAACAAAAAACCTATCAAAATGAAAAAATCAAATTTAAATATTCTCATCATCATGCTTATAACCCTAGGTGTGAGTTCATGTAAAGATGCTGTTAAAGAGAGTGAAACTAGTGCCCCAAAACAAACACTTGCACCAACTCAAAAAGCTGTTGCCTACAACGTTAAAAACGACTTATCTACCATTACCTGGTTAGGTAGTAAGCCCGTTGGCACTCACACAGGTACCATAAATGTTAAAGATGGAGCCTTTTATCTTCAAGGGACTACTATTGAAAGTGGCAAATTTTTAATAGACATGAATACCATCACTGTTACAGACCTTGATCAAAACAGTGGCAAAGAAAGTTTAGAATCTCACTTAAAGGGCACAGTAGAGGGCAAAGAAGGTGATTTTTTTAATGTTTTAAAATACCCAACAGCAACTTTTGTTGTTACTGGAGTGAAGGATGAAGCTGGAAAAACAATGATGAGCGGAAACCTTACCATGCTTGCTATCTCGCAAAATATATCCTTTCCAGTACAAATTACCAACCAAGACAATATGGTTCAAGTAAAGAGTGAAACCTTCACCATAGACAGAACTAAGTGGGGAATCAATTATGGTTCAAAATCTATTTTTGACAACCTAGGAGATAAATTTATTGATGATGATATGGAAATTACCATAGATGTAACTGCCGTGATGTAAATCAAAACATACACATTAAAAAAAGCCTCAAGCAAAACTTGAGGCTTTTTTTGCTAATAATAGAAAGCTTATTTTTTCAGTAAACTGCTCAACGCTTTATCTAGCGTAGGATATTTAAATTTAAAGCCAGTATTCTCTAGTTTTAACACACTAACTCGCTGCCCCTCAAGGGCAAGCATAGACATTGCTCCTAAAAATAATTTCAATAAAAAACCAGGAAGTGGTGGAGCCCACATAGGAATTTTATAAAAACCGGCAACCAACTGAGTGAATTTTTTATTATTTATTGCTTCAGGGGCTACAGCATTATAGATACCCGTTAAATTTTGATCTATAGCATGATTGTAAATAGCAACAATATCATCTGTATGTATCCAAGAAATCCATTGAGAACCATCACCTACCACAGAGGGGATACCCATTTTTATGGGCTGTATCATTCTTGGAAAAGCGCCCAATAGAGAGTCAAAAACAACTCCTGTGCGTATTTTGGCTACATCAATGCCAAGGCTTTTAAATTGGTCTGCAGCAGCTTCCCAGCCAACTACAACCTCTCCAAGAAAATTATCAGCTACCTCTTTAGAGGCTTCTGTATATAAAGCACGCTCTGCATTTGGATACAAACTAATACCACTTGCTGAAATGAAACTTGTCACGCCATGATTTAATTCTTTTAAAGAGTTGTACAGCAGGTTTGTTGTTTCTACTCTACTGCTGATGACAATTTTTTTATAGGCAGGGGTCCATCTTTTGGCAATGGTAGCCCCGACCAAATTAACGATACATGACACATTTGTAAAAGCAGAAAGGTCTATTTTTTGGAGAGTTGGATTCCAGTGGTATCCTTTATGGGTTGGGGTGTTTAGGATCTTTTCTTTGCGGGTAGTTAGAAAATGAATGGTATGCCCTTGGTCTAACAACCGTTTTGATAAAGCAGTACCAATAAGCCCCGTGGCTCCTGTGATAAGAATTGTCATTTTCTTTTTTTAACGAAGATAGTTATACCTGTAAAAAAGCCCAATACCTTAACGTAAGATTATGATCACACAGCAAAATAAAAATGACTTTTTCAGTACTGCAGAAATAAAAAACCCAAAAATTATTGTATTAATTTTTGGGTTTTATTAAACTAAAAAAAGGTCTAGTTGATAAAATTATTTAACGATTACTCGAACTGTTTTAAGTGTGTTTGTATCTACATCGTGAACCTTTATAAGATAAATACCAGAACTTTGCTTAGACATGTCAAGTATTTTACTGTAAGTATTAGCACTTGTCTTGTTAAAGTTATCTCCAGATATCAATTGCCCTAAGGAATTGTATACGGTCATGTTCAGTTTTTGATTTGAACTACTGTGAAGAAGTAATTCAAACCTATTATTGGCTAATGAGATCACAACTAGTTGTTTATCTAAAAACTCTTGATTTAATTCACCCAGGGTTTCTGCTGAGTAAAAACGAGTAAATTGTGAGGATACTGGTGGACAAGCACCGGTAGATACTTGGTTAAAGGTTTGCGCCACAGGTATTCCAATATCTGGTGCCCACCAAGCCCATGTTTCACGGGTAGTAATACAAGGGGAAGAGCCTGTTTGACCATCTGTGAAGGTTGCAACAGATCGAGTAAGAACGACGTTATCCATAGTGGTGCCATTGGGTAGGGTAATACTACCAGAGGATACCGCTTCAGTAACAACCTCGTGGTCTCTAAAGAGTGCTGGAGGACCGCCAGGAACTACAAAAGGAACATCGTATACACCATCATTGTGAACACTCCCTACCGAAAAAGGATATGGATGAATAACTAGAGGAGTTGGGTAATTACTTAATAAAAAACTTTCTTCCCCATTATAGGTATAGCCTGAAGAAAGATATCCTGGAAATTGAACGTAATCAAGACCATATAAGGCATGTGTTGAATTAAGGTACTCCCCAGAAAAAGGTGTATTATCAATAGGAATAATTTCGATTTCTCTTGATCCATTTATAGTGTTTCCAGAAAAATCCCAAGGACCAGTGATAGAAAACTCTAATAAATCATCAAACGTATCAATTGAATATGTTACACCGTTTGAGGGAAGGGTTGGTTGATTTATTGTTTGTGAAATAGCACCACAAGAAATTAGAACTCCAAAAAAAAATAATTTTAGTTTCATGACAGATTGTTTTTAATTGTTAAAAAAAATATTAATTTTTATTAGCAACTAATTTACTTAATATTAACAACAAAACAAAAAAAATAGAAATATATCTATGATGTGTCTTGGTGGCCCGTAACATGTACTGCGTGAATGTTACGCATAAATCTTAGTTAGTTTGATGTCTTGGTGGCCCGTAACAT
>CAJWXC010000047.1 GCA_913048215.1 uncultured Flavobacteriaceae bacterium
TTATTATTTACTTAATCTTATTTTTTGACACAAAAGTAAAGTCTGTTGATGATGTCAAAACAGTACTAGAAACGGTGCCAAATTTAGGAGAGTTACCAATGATAAAAAAAGATTTTATTTTAAGTAAAAAAGATGATAATTCTTCGCTTTCTGAGGCATTTAGAATACTAAGCTCAAATCTTAATTTTGTATTGCCCGTCCAACAAACCAAAAAGGCCCATGTAATTGTTAGTACCTCAACTATAAAGGGAGAAGGGAAAACTTTTACAAGTGTTAATTTGGCCTTTGTTGAGGCTAATTTGGGTAAAAAAGTATTATTGGTTGGTGCAGATCTAAGAAACCCACAAATACACAAGTCTATAGATAAGGTGCATAATGATAAAGGGCTTACAAACCTATTGCATGATACAGATATTACAAGAACAGATTTAATACAAAAAATAGAAGGTTTTGATACCTTAGATATTATACCTGCAGGACCTGTTCCTCCAAATGCCCCGCAACTTTTAAGCAATGGAAGACTCCAACTTTTTTTGGAACAAGCAAAACAGGACTATGACGTAATCATTATAGATTCTGCGCCAACATTACTCGTTACAGATACTTTTTTGGTAACTCCACTTGCAGATTTAACCATATTTGTTGTTCGCTATGGATATACAGACAAAGCGCTGCTTAATTTTATTAAGGACGTAGATCAAGCAGGTAAAATAAAAAATATGGTTACTGTGCTTAACGGTATTTCTAGAAATAACACCTATGGCTATGGTTATAACTATAGTTATAATAATTACGGGTATAGTTACGGTTACAAAAACAGTAATTAATAGTTGTTTTTCAACATAAAAAAACCCCTTGAAATGTCAAGAGGTTTTTTCGGTTTTTTAGTTTCTTTCTGGAATGCCATTTTTCCCTTTTCTAGGGGCAAATGATGTATGTAGTATTTTCCAACCATCATCGGTATTACACCAAGTAGAGGAGGCTCTAGTTGCATACTCTACTGTATTATTTGTAGCTGTTATAGTATATTGCCCATCTGCTACAAATGTAACAACTGCTGTTTTCATATCTGGAGAAAAATACGTTTTCATATCAGAGAGCAGGAAAGAGGCCCATGTTATTTCAGGATTTGTTTTTACATCTTTTTGGGTATAAATATAAAATGGGTTTAGATTTGAGTCTCCTGTAGAGACCTCAATCTCTGGATGTACAAATTCTTTATAACTCTGGTAATCTCCCTCTAATATAGCCTGTTGTATGTCTTTTTGTTTTTGCTGAACTTCTTTAGCAATATCCTCTTGGTTTATTTTTGCATAGTAGCGAAGCGCATTTGTTCTGTAGGGTGAAGAAAAAGTACCAAAATCAATGGCTTTTAATTGATTTTTTAACGCATTTTCATAATCTCCCATTGTTGCATAATGTTCAGCCATAGAATCATAAGAATTAGGGCCATCATGCATTTGTTGTGCCATGGTTACATATTTCATTGCCTGTGTGGTGTCGTTCTCACCAAAGCCTCCGTTGGTGTAGCCATATGATATCATATTATATGCAGTGGCAGCGTTTTTTGGAAACTTATCTGCAAAGGTCTTAAATGTATTGAAATCTTGCATTGAAGTAGATAAAAAGTTCAATAAAGGACTCTCTGGAAACTGCTGAGCTACTAATTCTTCTAATGATGCTCTTTCCTGGCTTGTTGCCCTCATGATCTCATACCACCCTTTTTCTTCAGGTGTTAAAGATGTTTTGTCAATGGCATCAAGTTTTTGTGCTCTACTTCCCCATTTTGTATTAGCACTACTAATATAGGCTAGTGTAAGTTTTGCACAACCACAATCTTCATCTAATAGAAGTGCCGCATTTGCAGCCCCAAATGCAGCCATATATTCTAAGTTGACCACATATTCAATAGCTTGGTTTGCAACAATCGCAGATTTTTTATTACAAGAGGTGTCTTGCATCCACTGAGCATTAATCACCATAGTGGTAAAAAGAGTTAAAAGTGTAATTACATTTTTCATGATATATTATATTTAATTAATTTAACACGAATTTAATAAATTACTTGTGAAAAGCTATTAATTATAAAATATATTTGTTTAGAATATTTGTTGTGTTATTTTAAACACTTTAATATATCACAAAAAAATAATGGCATATGATTTTACTTTCTTATTTTTGTAAAAAAATTAATTGAAGCTGTTTTTGAACTAAGACAATATTCATCCTATGGAATACTCACACTTAACCTGTGCAATTGCAAGATCTACCAACATGTTGGGGGATAGTTGGACACTTCTTATTTTGAGAGACATGCTGTGCCACAAACAGTCAAAATTCAAACATTTTAAATCTTCAAAAGAAAAAATAGCCTCCAACATCCTTACAAATAGATTAAAATCTATGCTAGAAATGGGGCTCATCGAAAAATTAGATCCAGAGGGCTCAAAAAAAAGTACTACCTACATAGTAACCCAGAGAGGAATTGAAGCATTGCCTGTTATTTGCCAGATGTATTTATTCTCGATAGATACAATTGATGAATCCTTGCTCAATGACATGCAAATGGACATTAAAAAACAAATTAAAGACGATCATTTGGGGTTTCAAAAGAAAAAAATCACAGAATACCATGTGTTTGTTGAAGATTTAAAATCTGAGCTGCATGCATTGAAACAATCTAAGAAATAAAACCTCTTACATTTAAAAGAAAGACTACCTACTCTATTTACCTTAATTTACTTCTTATTAATTTTAAAATTAAAGGGTACCGTCATGTTTATCTCACGAGGTTTGCCGCCCATCATCCCAGGGATTAATTGAGGCATCTTTAAAATATTTGCTTTTGCCGCTTCCTGCAGCCCTTTGTTTCCTCCCCTTACGTTTTTAATCTCTACAAAACCCTTTGTGTTTATTTTAAAGGTTACTACCACACGGCCTTGAATGTTTTTATTGTACTCTTGTGCAGGGTAGGTAAAGTTACTCATGATGTGTTTTGTTAATTGTTGATTGAAACACCTATCTTTTTCTGCAACACTACCTCTGCAACCTGGCCATACTGGTGGGATTTCTTTCATGGTGAGCTTGTTTTTATTCATTTCTCCCCAGTTATCTTGCGCAAATGAGTTGCTTACAGAAAAAATAAACAGTAACAATAACAACTTTTTCATGATATGTTTTGGTAAAAGAGTTAAATGGCAACAGCGCCTTTTATGTGAGGGTGGGGGTTGTAATCTAACAGGCTAAAATCTTCAAATTTGAAATCAAAAATATTTTTAACCTCAGGATTAAGTACCATTTTTGGTAATGGTTTTGGTTCTCTTGATAGTTGAAGTTCTATCTGCTGCATGTGGTTGTTGTAGATGTGCGCATCACCAAAAGTATGAATAAAATCACCTACTTGATAGCCGCAAACTTGGGCCATCATCATAGTAAATAATGCGTAAGAGGCAATATTGAAAGGCACTCCTAAAAAGATATCTGCACTACGCTGGTATAACTGGCATGATAGTTTGCCATCTGCTACATAAAATTGAAAAAAAGCGTGGCATGGAGGTAGGGCTGCTTTACCATTTGCAACATTTTCAGAAAAAGTTTTGGAGCTATCTGGCATTACACTTGGGTTCCATGCACTAACTAGCATTCTTCTGCTGTCTGGATTTGTTTTTAAGGTATGTATAATGTCACTTATTTGATCTACCTCTTCACTATTCCAGTTACGCCATTGATGTCCATAAACGGGTCCTAAATCTCCTTTTTCATCTGCCCACTCATTCCAAATACGCACTCCATTTTCTTGCAGATACCCAATGTTAGTGTCTCCATTTAAAAACCACAGTAGCTCGTACACAATAGATTTAAGATGTAATTTTTTGGTAGTTACCATCGGAAACCCCTCGCTTAAATCAAATCTCATTTGATGCCCAAAAACACTTTTGGTTCCAGTTCCTGTGCGGTCATGCTTTTGTGTTCCGTTGTCAATTACGTGTTTAATAAGATGGTGGTATTGCTTCATTTGGATTTAATATTTTCAATTGTAAATGTAGGTAATGTAAGAAAAACAGTAAAATTTCCCAACGCGCTGTTATCAGTATTTATTAACTGTTTAAAAATGTAGTTAATGGATGAGTTATCCAATAATCATTCCTGCAATTGTTGCAGAAATTAGTGAGGCTATAGACCCACCTATTAAAGCTTTCATTCCAAAACTAGAGAGTGTTTTGCGCTGTCCGGGAGCCAGAGAGCCAATACCACCAATTTGAATACCAATAGAGGCAAAATTTGCAAAGCCACAAAGCATGTAAGTAGCCATGATTATTGATTTCTCGTAGTTAAGATGCATGACATTGCTAATATTCTTGAGTTCTGCTAATTGAATATATCCTACAAATTCACTGGCTGCTAGTTTAATCCCTAAAAGCTGTCCCATCATCATCATGTCTTTGGAGGCAACTCCTATAAGCCACATAAGGGGTGCAAATACAGTCCCCAAAATGGCCTCTAAAGAGAGACTAGGGTATGAGGTGTTTGAGGCCATCCAATCATTAACAGTGGTTATGTCTCCAATCCAACCTAAAATACCATTTAACATGGCAATAAAAGCTACAAACACAAGTAGCATAGCCCCAACATTTACAGCTAGTTTTAAACCCTCGGTGGTACCGTTGGCAATCGCATCTAGAATGTTTGAGCCAATTTTATCTGAAGACACCTTAACATCTGTATTAATGCTTTCTGTTTGTGGGTATAATATTTTTGAAATTACAATAGCTCCAGGTGCAGCCATTACAGAGGCTGCCAATAGATGTTTGGCAAACACAAGACGTAGGGCAGGATCATCACCGCCTAAAAAGCCAATGTAAGCTGCTAGTACAGCGCCCGCTACTGTTGCCATACCGCCAATCATAACCAGTAGCATTTCACTTTTGTTCATTTTCTCAAGGTAGGCCTTGATAAGAAGTGGTGCTTCTGTTTGTCCTAAAAAGATGTTTCCAGCAACACTTAAACTTTCTGCTCCAGAAATTTTTAAAACCTTAGAGAGTAACCAACCAAAGGCTCTTACTACTTTTTGGATAATTCCCAGATAAAATAGCACAGAGGTCAAGGCAGAGAAAAATAAAATGGTTGGCAGTACTTGGAATGCAAAAATAAATCCAAAAGTATCCATGTCTACTACGAGCCCTTCGAATAGAAATTTACTACCTGCTTTAGTGAAATCTAAAATATTAATAAATAGCTTTCCTATCCCTTCAAATATTTTTTGAATAAAAGCCACTTTTAAAACTCCTACTGCTATTACTAATTGCAGCGCAAGACCAATTCCTACCGTGCGCCAACTAATTGCTTTTCTGTTTGCGCTAAACAAAAAGGCAATAAATAAAAGGGTCACCATACCCAGAACCCCACGCCACAAACTGTTAAAAGAAAATCCTTGAGAGGGGATGATGGTATTTTTACTCTCTTTTGCATCTATTGGGTTAGTGAGAGTTTGTGCAGCACTAAACCAATAAGTTATGTTGTTTTCAGAAAAAGATAAGGAATCCTCTGTGAGTTTTGTTACTCGATATCTGCGAATAGTGTCTGTGGGCTGGTTATAAAATAAGACCAATAAATTATTTTGGAATATATAATCTCCACTTGCCTTTAGGTTATTTTTTGCAGCTAGAGAATACTCAAAGGCGCCATTGTCTAATGTAAAGGTGTCTGTGCTTTGGTCAATTTCAAAAAGTGATGTTCCTTGCTCAGAATGGATGTAATTAAAAACCCATTGTTTTTCAATGGTTTGCGCAGTTAGGTTTCCAAATAAAAAAAATACAACAATACTATATAATAGCTTTTTCATAAGTTTTTGGTAAGGTTTAGTCTCGCTTTGAAATTTCGTCTCTTATTTTTGCGGCACTTTCATAATCTTCATTTTTAACAGCGCCCTCAAGCAAACGATAAAGTTCTTTTAAGGTGTTGGTTTTGTAATCTTCTGATGTGCTGGATTGGCTTTGCGTGTCATCGCTTTGTAAAAAATCATCTAAAACGACATCTTCTAGTTCTTGTTTTTCTTCTTTTTTGTCTCCGGTTTTAAGGAATATACCTGCACTATCCAAAATATTCTTGTGGGTAAAAATAGGTGCCTTAAATCTCAGCGCTAGAGCAATTGCATCACTAGTTCTAGCATCTACAATTTCTTCTACACCTTCACGTTCACAAATTATACTAGAATAAAATACTCCGTCAACTAGCTTGTGTATAATTACCTGGGTAATAATAATTTCAAAAAGATCTGAGAAGTTTTTAAATAAATCGTGGGTAAGTGGCCTGGGAGGCATAATTTCTTTCTCCAGTGCAATGGCGATAGACTGAGCTTCAAAAGCCCCAATAACGATAGGTAATTTCCTGTTCCCTTCTACCTCGCTGAGTATTAGGGCGTATGCGCCATTTTGTGTTTGGCTGTAGGAAATCCCTTTAATATTTAATCTAACTAGACTCATGGTTTTTAAAATTAAAAAAAGCTGTTTAAACAGGATGTTTGTCCTAATTTAAACAGCCATTTTCAAAGGCACAAAGTAATAAAAATTATGCGTTTTGAGCTTTAAAAGCTTTTAATTTTTCGTTTAGTTGTGGAACAATTTCAAATGCATCACCTATAATTCCGTAGTCTGCTGCTTTAAAGAAAGGAGCTTCTGGGTCTGTATTGATAACCACTTTTACTTTAGAGGAATTAATACCAGCCAAGTGTTGTATGGCTCCACTAATTCCAATGGCGATGTATAGAGAGGCGGCCACGGGTTTTCCTGTTTGTCCTACATGTTCTCCATGAGATCTCCATCCCATATCACTAACAGGTTTTGAGCATGCTGTAGCTGCCCCTAAAATAGTTGCCATTTCTTCAATCATACCCCAATTCTCTGGCCCCTTAAGCCCGCGTCCTGCAGAGACCACAACTTCTGCATCTGCAATGGTTACTTTATCTGTTGCTTTATCAACAGAGATTACCTTGGTGTTGCTTTGTTGCAGAGTTGGTGAGAATGGCTCTGATAAGGCATCAGCTGCATTTTCATGTAAGCCATATGCATTTTTACCTAAACCAATTATCTTGACAGGGGTGTTAATCTGTGTTAAAGAAAACGCCTTATTGGTATATACACTATGTTTTATTTTAAATGGCGAGGTGCTCTGTGGCAAAGCAACAACATTAGAAACATACCCTGCCTCAAGATTTACAGCCACAAGTGGTGCCATAAATTTTGCATTTGCCGTTTGAGATAATACAACAACTGAAGCATCTTGTGATGCCGCAGCTTGAGATATCGCATCTGCATATCCTTGGGCATCAAAATTTGCGAGACTGTCATTTGTTATCTCTAGTACTTTATCTGCTCCATATACTCCTAGCTCAGAGGTATTATCAGCATTAATAGATACCGCAGTTAGGGTAGTACCCAACTCAGTGGCTATTGCCTTTGCATAGGACACAACTTCAAAGGCTGTTTTTTTGAAAGAACCATTTTCAGATTCTGTGTAGACTAAAACACTCATATATTAAAGGTATTTTTATTGTTTTTTGATATTCAATTTGGTTTAAAAACCGTTTTTTATAATACTTTGGCTTCGTTGTGTAACAGATCTATTAATTGATCTACAGTATCCACCAGTTTTACAGCACCTCTTGGAGCCGGTTTCTCATAGGTTGTGGCCTCGCTTCTAGGACTTTGCTCCATGGCAGGTTTAACATGTAAAGGCTTGCTTCTAGCTTGCATGATTCCGCGCATGTTTGGTATGCGAAGATCACTTTCTTCAACCAATCCCTTTTGACCTCCAATAACTAGTGGCAATGTTGTTTGCAAGGTTTCTTTACCACCGTCAATTTCTCTAATAGCCGTTACTTTGGTGTCTTCTACCTCAAGACTAATACAGGTATTTATAAAGTTGGCTCCAATAATTTTAGCTACCATTCCAGGAACCATCCCACCATTATAATCAATAGACTCACGCCCTCCAATAATTAAATCATAAGCACCCTCTTTTGCAACGTGAGCCAGTTGCAATGCAACACTGTAGCCATCTGTAGCTGGGGTGTCTATGCGTATGGCCTCATCTGCTCCAATGGCCAATGCTTTTCGCAGTGTAGGTTCTGTTTGTGGTCCTCCAACATTAATAACATGTACAGATGCTCCTTGCTTTTCTTTAAACCACATCGCGCGGGTAAGTCCAAACTCATCATTTGGATTGATGACAAAATTCACACCATTGATGTCAAATTTTGTATCATTATCTGTAAAATTTATTTTTGAAGTAGTGTCTGGTACGTGACTAATACACACTAATATTTTCATAGTAATCTTTGATTTTAATGGTAGTACTATTATTTAATTTCAAGAATCTAGTTAACCCAAAATTCCGACTACAAAGATAGTGAATAATATTGTTATTTACTATGCACGCATAGTAAAATACTTGGTTATAAAATGTTAAATGCCTTCACTTGTGGTATAGAAAATAAGATAATAATACTATTTTTGCTTTTTTAGATTTTGTTGGTAGTTATGTATAACTATTTCAGAAACAAAAAGATCGTAAAGTATAATTTAATGTACCCACAAATGTGGGCAATGAGTATGAAGACAATTCAATTTAGAGAAGCCATTTGTGAGGCCATGAGTGAAGAGATGCGCAAAGACGATACTATCTACCTAATGGGTGAAGAAGTAGCCGAGTATAATGGGGCATACAAAGCAAGTAAAGGAATGTTGGAGGAGTTTGGCGCAAAAAGAGTGATAGATACTCCCATCGCTGAGCTTGGTTTTGCGGGGATTGCTATTGGTAGTGCTATGAATGGAAACAGGCCAATTGTAGAATACATGACTTTTAATTTCTCTTTGGTTGGAATTGACCAAATTATCAACAATGCGGCAAAAATAAGACAAATGAGTGGTGGGCAATTTAACTGTCCAATTGTATTTAGGGGGCCAACAGCAAGTGCTGGGCAATTGGCTGCTACACATTCTCAAGCTTTTGAGAATTGGTTTGCAAACACCCCAGGATTAAAAGTGGTTGTGCCAAGTAATCCTGCAGATGCCAAGGGATTATTAAAAAGTGCTATACGTGATAACGATCCAGTTATTTTCATGGAGAGTGAGCAAATGTATGGTGATAAAGGAGAGGTGCCAGAGGGAGAATATTTAATCCCCTTAGGTGTTGCTGAAATAAAACGCAAAGGGAGCGATGTAACCATTGTTTCTTTCGGAAAGATAATTAAAGAAGCCTACAAAGCTGCAGATCAATTAGAAGCAGAGGGCATATCGTGCGAAATTATCGATTTGCGCACGGTTCGTCCTTTAGATATTAATGCTATTTTAGATTCTGTAAAAAAGACTAATCGTTTGGTGGTTTTAGAGGAAGCATGGCCCTTTGGAAATGTAGCAACAGAGATTACCTACCAAATCCAAAGCCAGGCGTTTGATTATCTTGATGCACCCGTTGAAAAAATAAATACTGCAGATACCCCTGCTCCGTATTCTCCTGCCTTGTTAGAACAATGGTTACCCAATCACACCGATGTTGTAAAGGCAGTGAAAAAAGTATTGTACAAAAAATAATATATTTTTAAGTCTGTGTGGGAGACATTTTAGTTTTGTATTTGTCATTACCTTATAATGTTTTTTATAATGAGTTCTGTTGTTTTGATGAGAAACTCTTTTTTTCTTTTACTACTACTAATTTGCGTTGGCGCTTTTGGCCAAACCAAAATAAGTGGGTTTGTCACAGACTCAGAGGGGATTTCTGTGCCTTTTGCTAACGTTGTTTTTAAAAACAGTTTTCAAGGCACTATAACCAATGAGAAGGGTCGATTTTATCTAGAAAGTAATGAGACCTACTCAAAGGTTGTGGTCTCTTTTTTAGGATTTCAAAACAAAGAAATTACATTAGATAAAAAGGTTAACTATGACATGCGTATTGTTTTGGAGCAAGAGGCTGCATCTTTAGATGAGGTAGTCATCTTTACCGGCAAGACCTCCAAGAAAAACAACCCAGCCATTGACATACTCAAAAAGATTTGGGACAACCGCAGGCTAAATGGAGTTAAAAAATTCAATCAATACGCTTATGATAAATACGAAAAGCTAGAGTTTGATTTAAATACTATAGACAGTACATTCACAGAAAATAAAATATTTAAAGGCATGGAGTTTATCTTTCAAGAGATAGACACCTCCAAAGTAACAGGAAAAACCTACTTGCCAATTTTTATTAATGAGGCCCTCTCCAAGGTCTATGGAGATAATCTTTTAAGCAAAGAGAGAGAAGTCCTTCAAGGAAATAAAAATTCTGGCTTTGAAAATAACAATACCCTTATTGCATTTCTAAAAGATTTGTACAGCCAATATGATGTGTATGACAACTACCTCAAGTTTTTTGATAAAGCCTTCACCAGCCCCTTGTCTAAAACGGGTATCGATGTTTACAATTATGTACTATTAGATAGCGCCTATATAAAAGATAAGTGGTGTTATAACATAGCCTACTATCCAAGACGAAAAAACGAACTTACTTTCAAGGGAGATTTTTGGGTAAATGACTCTACTTGGGCTATCAAAGAGATCAATCTGCAAGCCTCTAAAAGCGCTAATGTAAACTGGATAAGAGAAGTGTATATAGAGCAAGAATTTGATGTATTAAATGATTCTATCTTCTTGATTACTCGAGATTATTTTATGAGTGATTTTAGTTTCCAGGACAAAGAAAAAGCCAAAGGAGTATATGGAAGAAGAACTACTTTGTATGACAATTATGTTTTTGACACCCCCAAGGAGAAAGATTTTTATAAAATACAAGTAGACCCTTACCAGTATGATATATACAACAGGCCAGATTCGTTTTGGGAAGAAAACCGTCTGGAGCGATTAAATAAAGATGAGTTGAGTGTTTATAAAATGTTGGATACCCTAAAAACAGTACCAAGATTTAAGGCCTTGTATAGCGCCGCCTCTGTTTTAGCCTCTGGATATTATGAGATAGAAAATTTTGATATTGGACCTGTGTTTTCGCTTTTGGGCTATAATGAGGCTGAAGGTTTAAGGGTTCGATTGGGCGGTAGGACTTATTTTTCTCAAAACGACCAGTGGAGACTTGAGGGGTTTGGCGCTTACGGATTTAAAGATGATCGTTTTAAATTTGGGCTCTCTGCAAAGGTATTACTCAACAGAAAAAACAGGCTTACCCTTTATGCCGGCTATAGAAAAGACGTAGAACAAACCGGTGCAAGTCTTACCTCAAGCAATAATATTTTGGGTAGAAATCTCGCATCTTCCTCCCTTATTACTTTTGGCACAAATGATAAGCTAACCCGTGTTAAATTGGCAACTGTGGGAGTTTCACTAGAACCCGTTAAAAATTTAAACATACGTCTTACAGGATCTTTTAGGTCTTTAAGCTCTGCCACAGATACCTTTTCTGTAGATTATCTAAAAGAAGATGGAACTACCGGCAATGATGTACAACAACCAGAGGTCCGGCTCTTAACTCTTTTCACTCCAAAAAGAAAACTCTCTGGCTATGGAGTGGAGAGAACAATTGTAAACCAAGGGAGTTTCCCGAGTATTTTTGTAGGCTACACCTATGGTATAAAAGGATTCTTGGATGGAGATTTTGAGTACCAACGCATACAGGGGCTTTACACCCAGCCCTGGAATATTGGAGGTATTGGAAGGTTGACATCAACCATCGAGGCGGGTAAAACTTTTGGTCAGGTAAATTTAAGTTTGTTAAACCCCATACCAGGAAACCAAACACTTTTTAGTATTTACAATACGTTTTCTCAGTTAGATTTTTATGAATTTGTGAGTGACCAATATGTGTCTTTACACCTGCAGCACAACTTTGGAGGTAGAATTTTTCAGCGCATACCTTGGCTACGAGATTTTAATTTAAGAGAAGTAATCGGTTTTAGAGCGGTTTTGGGTAGTATAAGTCAAGAAAATATTGATATTAACAGGTCTAATATTGTGTATCAATCTCCAAATAAGCCCTACTATGAATATAGTTTTGGTATAGGAAATATCTTTAAAGTATTTAGGCTAGATGTCAATTTTAGAGGTAATTACTTAAATGAGTTTGAGTATCCCAATGCCAGAAAATTTGGTTTTACAGGAACCTTTGGATTTAACTTCTGATGCTTGTTTTAACCCCTCTAAAGTTGGTTATTGCTGTTTTAAAGTATCCCTTCTAGAGTTACCCAACGCTATGAGCCATAAAACCAAGGCTAATTTTACTCTTTAATCCCTCATAACTAGTAATTTAGACGTCCTATTTTTACTTATAAAAAAGAGGTTTTTTAATTGTCTTTAATTTGTTACTTTTACCGCCTTAATTAACAAATCAAATAATATATGGAAGCAATGATGATTTACATGCCAATAGCAGCGGCACTAATAGGTTTAGTATATATGCTAATTAAAAAATCCTGGGTGATGAAGCAAGATGCAGGTGATGGTAAAATGAAAGAAATTTCAGATCATATATACGAAGGAGCCTTGGCTTTTTTGAATGCAGAATATAGATTACTTTCTTATTTTGTTGTTGGAGCAAGTATCATTTTAGCAGGGATTGCTTTCTTTATGAATACTACTTACCTTATAGTGGTTGCCTTTATTATTGGAGCTATCTTTTCCGCATTTGCAGGAAATATGGGTATGAAAATTGCAACTAAAACAAATGTAAGAACCACGCAAGCTGCAAAAACGAGCCTGCCAAACGCCCTGAAAGTTTCTTTTGGCGGTGGTACTGTAATGGGTCTTGGTGTTGCAGGATTAGCCGTTTTAGGGTTAACACTTTTCTTTATTGTTTTTTATCAAATGTTTATGGGTGGTCAATGGACCAATACCATGGATATGACCATCGTGTTAGAGGCACTGGCTGGTTTCTCTTTGGGAGCAGAGTCTATTGCTCTTTTTGCAAGAGTAGGTGGCGGTATATATACCAAAGCTGCAGATGTTGGTGCAGATTTAGCAGGGAAAGTACAGGCAGACATTCCAGAGGATGATCCTAGAAACCCAGCTACAATTGCAGATAATGTAGGAGATAATGTAGGTGATGTTGCAGGAATGGGAGCAGATTTATTTGGATCTTACGTAGCAACAGTATTGGCTGCTATGGTACTTGGTAACTATGTTATTAAAGACATGGGCGGCGCCATACAAGATGCCTTTGGTGGAATTGGCCCTGTTTTATTGCCTATGGCAATTGCAGGTGTAGGGATTATTATTTCACTTATTGGAACTTTATTAGTAAAAATATCTTCAAACGATGCAAAAGAAGCGGATGTGCAAAAAGCACTAAACATTGGTAACTGGGCATCAATTATAATGGTTGCTGTAGCATGTTACGGATTAGTTACATGGATGTTGCCACAAACAATGCAGATGGACTTCTTTGGTGAGGGGCTTCAAGACATTTCTTCAATGAGAGTGTTTTATGCTTGTTTGGTTGGACTTGTTGTAGGAGCAGGAATCTCTGCTTTTACAGAATACTACACAGGACTTGGTTCTAAGCCAATTTTAAAAATTGTACAACAATCATCTACCGGTGCTGGAACAAACATTATTGCTGGTTTAGCAACAGGTATGATTTCTACATTTTCTTCTGTTTTATTGTTTGCAGCGGCAATTTGGGCATCATATGCCTTGGCTGGTTTTTACGGGGTTGCTTTAGCAGCTTCTGCTATGATGGCAACAACAGCTATGCAATTGGCCATTGATGCTTTCGGGCCTATTGCGGATAACGCAGGTGGTATTGCAGAGATGAGTGAACAAGATCCTATTGTTAGAGAACGTACAGATATTCTAGATGCTGTTGGTAATACAACCGCTGCAACAGGTAAAGGTTTTGCTATTGCATCAGCTGCCTTAACATCATTGGCACTTTTTGCTGCCTATGTTACTTTTACTGGTATTGACGGAATTAATATATTTAAGGCGCCAGTGCTAGCAATGTTATTTGTGGGTGGTATGGTACCTGTGGTATTCTCTGCACTAGCTATGAATGCTGTTGGTAAAGCTGCCATGGAAATGGTAAATGAAGTAGTGAGACAATTTAAAGATATCCCTGGTATTATGGAAGGTACTGGAAAACCAGAGTATGATAAATGTGTTGCCATTTCTACTCAGGCATCTTTAAAAGAAATGATGTTGCCAGGAATTTTAACTATTGGTTTTCCAATTGTTATTGTACTTGTTGGCCTTTTGGTATATCCAGATAATAATATGTTGGTTGCTGAAATGTTAGGGGGTTATATGGCCGGAGTTACCGTAAGTGGTGTACTTTGGGCAATCTTCCAAAACAATGCTGGTGGAGCTTGGGATAATGCTAAAAAATCTTTTGAAGCAGGTGTTGAAA
>CAJWXC010000048.1 GCA_913048215.1 uncultured Flavobacteriaceae bacterium
AATCGTTTCCAATCAAATTCATACGCTGTCAATTTCAATATCTCAATGAACTTATCAAAGTAAACTTTGATTTATAATTTCCGCTACATAAGTATCAGAAATTTTTTGTTGATGTAACGGAATCGAACCGTTATTTTTATTGCCAAATCATCGGGTAAATATTCACTTTATTAGCGGGTGCAAATCTAAAATTGTTTTTGAGATTACACAACCTTTTTTTTAAAGAAAATAAATTAAATTTTTAAGAACTTTTTTGCAGTAAAAAAATAGGGTGAACTACCTTTTGTAAGCGGGTGCAAATATACTATGTTTTAAATGTAGCTGCCAAAGAAAAAACAAACAAAAATTAAAAATAAAAAAAGAAAAAACACAAGCTACTGTTACTGTTTTAGTTACAACTTGTTTTTATTTTCATTGCAACACTAAAAAGTGGTGCTAGAGCTTCCTTTTAGGGTAAAAAAGCTATGAATTAACAAAATAAAATTTCAATATTAAATCAAATTTGCAAAACCTTTGATCAAAAAAAATCATACCAACTCAAAGCTAGATTACTGCTTGTGATAACTATATGTAAAAATAATCTTTAAAGTATATTTATTTAGACGCTTTTAAATCCCAGTGTGAGGATAGTTCTAAAAAATCTATTTTAAAAAATGGTGCTTGTCTTTGTAAAATTTCTGCTTGGAAAGAACGTTCTAGAATATCTTCAATCAAGTAATCCTCCTGGACCTCAAAGGGTGAGTATGTTTGCTTTAAAGAAATATCAAATATATTGGCCGTGGTGTTATACCAAAAGGCACGCCAGGAGGTACGCAACTCCTTCACCAAATCATAGGCGGTAGTTCCTGTTTGTCTATGGATTAATTTCACAAGTATTTGTCCTTCTGTTCTAGTTAGTTTTTTTAATTCCTCAGAAAACTCTTGTTCAATATACTTTTGAATGCGTTTGGTGTATTTTTTTGCTTGGCGTTTTTTCTTAATGGTTTCGATGCGGCTTGTCATGGTAAGGAGTCTCTCTGAAGCTAGTTTTGCGTATGGATATACTTTACGTGTTTTTCTCCTTAAAATAAGATACCTACGCCTATCTACTACATTGTTAAATGATAACTTATTTAATAGTACAACTTCGTCTAAATCTATATATTCACGGGGGATGGTATCACCTTGCACAATATAATAATACGTAGCAATTGAATCTTTTTGCTGAGTCTTATACTCTATTGGAGTTTGGGCCCCACAAAACATACCACTTAAAAAGAAACTTATATATAAAAGACGTGTTAGATTCATATAAAATTGATTGTTTAACAGAAGGTCGCTAAAACCATTCCAAAAATAATAAAATGAAGGTGCCCACTTCGCTATTAATTATCTAATTTTGAGATTCAAATTTAAAATTATACTTCATGGCAACATCCATATTAAATAAAAAATCAATAACATTTTTAGAAAAATACCTAAACAATGCAGCGCCAACAGGCTACGAGTGGGATGGACAAAAAATATGGATGGACTATTTAAAGCCCTACGTAGATGAGTTTATAACAGACACCTACGGCACAGCTGTTGCTGTTATAAATCCAAAAGCAACATATAAAGTAGTTATAGAAGGTCATGCAGATGAAATATCATGGTATGTAAACTATATTAGCGATACGGGGCTATTATACGTAATACGTAATGGAGGGAGTGACCACCAAATTGCACCTTCTAAAATTGTAAACATCCATACCAAAAAAGGAATTGTAAAAGGAGTTTTTGGTTGGCCAGCCATTCACACGCGCAACAAAAGCAAAGAAGAAGCCCCAAAACCAGATAATATTTTTATTGATATAGGTGCCAAAAACAAAAAAGAGGTTGAAAAAATGGGAGTACATGTAGGTTGTGTAATTACATATCCCGATGAATTTTTCATATTAAATAAAGATAAATTTGTATGCAGAGCGCTAGACAACCGCATGGGAGGATTTATGATTGCAGAGGTGGCAAGGCTCTTAAAAGAAAATAAAAAAACACTGCCCTTTGGCCTATACATTACCAATAGTGTACAAGAAGAGATTGGTCTAAGAGGAGCTCAAATGATTGCAGAGCGCATTAAACCAAATGTTGCCATTGTAACAGATGTAACTCACGACACGACCACACCAATGATAAACATGAAAACCCAAGGAGATGCTCAAATTGGAAATGGACCGGTTATTGCCTATGCTCCTGCCGTGCAACAAAAATTAAGAGACCTTATTACAGATACTGCACAAGCTCATAAAATACCTTTTCAACGCGCTGCATTATCAAGGGCCACTGGTACAGATACAGACGCCTTTGCCTACAGTGGCAGCGGCGTGGCTTCTGCCCTAATATCTTTACCCCTGCGCTACATGCATACCACAGTAGAGATGGTACATAGAGAAGATGTAGAAAATGTTATAAAACTTATATATGAGTCATTACTTAACATAAAAGACGGAGACTCTTTTAGTTATTTTGAGTAAAAAACCACATTAGCTGTTTTCACATACTGACCTAGTCTATCAAAAATTTCTAAAGAAAAAATATTTTAATTAAGACTTGAAATGCAAAAAAAAATCTTCTTAGTCTTTTTTGTTTTCAGCTTGCTTTTACAAGCACAAGAAAATATTTCTGGAAAAAATAATAACATCGTTATTACTCCAGAAATTCTTTTGGGAAAAACACTCCCCTCAAACACAGATTTTCCTCAGACCAAGATGTATAAACAATATTTGGTTTCTATTTCAAAAGATTATACATATACCCCAAGAGAGTGGGCACAAAGACTCAAAGGTCTTCAAACAGGATTGAGTCTTGGTCTTACAGATTTTGGGCAACTAGATAGTTTGGGTATGGCCATTAGTTTAATCCCTGAGATAGAATTTAATGCTTTTAAATCAAAAAGATTTAAAATTCTTACCGGCCTTGGCGCATCTTACTTTACAAAAAAATACGATCCTGTTACAAACCCAAACAATAGAGCTGTTTCTACAGATATTACTTGGGCCTTTAGATTTTTGATAAAATACAAACTCTATAGCACGAAAAATATAGATTGGAAATTGGGTGTTGGGTTATCCCACCACTCTAATGGGCATACAAAACTGGATAATAGAGGTTATAACATACTTGTAGGCTCCCTCTCTGGGGCAGTACACAACCCTTTAAAAAAAAGTAGCAATCTAGAAAATAAGCCGCCAATACCACAATACCAAAAAAGCAAGTATAACTACCTAGAACTAAGAGCTGGACATGGTTGGAATGTATTGGCAGAAGCCTTTAACACCACCAAAGCTGTGTATACCCTCTCTGGAGAATATGGGTATGTATTTTCTAACTTTTTTAAAGTTGGATTGGGCGCACACTATCGGTTTTATGAGCACTACTATGATTATATAAACAACAATGAATCATTGGTGCAGGACACCAGAGAATTTGAATATCTAAAACAACATCCTTTTAAAAATGCCACAAACCTATCAGTGTATATAAACACTGAAATTTTATTAGATCATTTTGGTTTAGACTTTAGTGCTGGAGTTAACCTTTTTAAAGAAGCCTATAAAATAGACTGGCGCATTAATGAAGGTTGGGTAAATACTCCAAGAGAGATCCCTTTGGGATGGGTGCTTGGTGAGTTTAATAGCAAATACAAGTTAAAAAAGACAATCAACACAAGGCTAGGCATTAAATACTACTTAATTAGTACTCACAAAAAACCCACACATAACCTATACACAGGGGTACATTTAAACACAAACCTTGGGCAGGCAGACTTTACAGAAATAACAGTTGGTTACACCTATAGTTTTGGTAAACAATAAAACAAAGGTTATATTTTATTGTTTTGTTTCAAATAAAACAGCAGCGCAATAGGCAGTGCCAAGAGCCCAACAATCCAGAGACTATCAAAGAATATGGATGGGGCAAAAAAAAGGGTTAACACATAGCCGGCAATAGCGCCTCCAAAATGAGCATCATGGCCAATATTATCTCTTTTAGTAACCATACCATAAATAGAATATAATAAATACCCAACACCAAAAAGCCAGGCGGGTATGGGTATAGGCACAAAAAACAAATACAAACTCATGCTGGGGTTTAACAAAATAGCAGCATACAATACGCCAGTAACCGCCCCACTAGCGCCAATAGCACTGTAATAAGGTTCTTGTTTATGAAATACAAAAGACAACCAACTCCCACACAAAAGAGCAACTAGGTAAATACAAACAAAAAGTAGGGCGCCTAAATATGCCACAACTACAGGTGCAAAGAAATAAAGTGTCAACATATTAAATAACAAATGGTTGACATCTGCATGTAAAAAACCAGAAGAGAGCAGTCTTACCTTCTCCCCTTTTTTTATAGCCGCAATGTTGAATTTATACCTTTCAAAAAAAGCCCTGTCTTTAAAACCAATTAAAGTGACAACAACCGTAGCAGCAATAAGTAAAAGTGTAGCTGTATCTATATTTTGCATAAGTGTTTGTGTTATATACTACAAGATATTAACCTAAAGACCTGCAATTTGCTTGATTTGAGAAATAATATCGTTTGCAAGAGTATCTGCTTGATGTTGAGAGGCAGCTTCTGTATATATTCTAATAATTGGTTCTGTATTTGATTTACGTAAGTGAACCCAATTACTCTCAAAATCTATTTTAACCCCATCTATAGTTGTTATTTCTTCTGCTTTATAGATTGTTGCCATTTGTTCTAAAATAGCATCAACATCTATTTGTGGAGTAAGTGCTATTTTTTGCTTACTCATAAAGTAAGATGGGTAGCTTTCGCGGAGCGAACTTACGGTCATTTTTTGTTCAGCCAAATGACTTAAAAATAATGCCACACCAACAAGGCTATCTCGCCCATAATGCAATTCTGGATAAATGATACCACCATTACCCTCTCCACCAATTACAGCGTTAGTGTCTTTCATTGTTTGTACCACATTTACCTCTCCAACAGCACTTGCTTTATAAGATCCGTTATGTTTGTTGGTAATATCTCTTAGGGCTCTTGAAGAAGACATGTTAGAAACTGTATTACCTGGGGTATTTGCCAAAACGTAATCTGCAACGGCCACTAAGGTGTATTCTTCACCAAACATTTCGCCTTTCTCATCAACAAAGGCTAATCTGTCTACATCTGGATCTACAACAATACCAAAATCTGCACCTTGAGAAACCACCTCCTGCATTAAATCACCCAAATGCTCTTTTAAAGGCTCTGGGTTGTGAGGAAACTCTCCATTTGGAGTACAAAACAGCTTAACAGGCTGCACTCCCAAGGCTTCTAATAAAAGCGGTATTGCGATACCTCCCGTAGAGTTGACTGCGTCTACCACAACTTTAAAATTTGCCGCTTTTATAGCCTTTATGTTTACCAAATCAAGCGCAAGTATTTCATCTATATGTAAATCTATATAGGCATCGTTTCTTGAAATTGTACCCAAACTATCAACATCGGCAAATAACATGTTTCCGCCCTCAGCAATATCTAAAATTTCTTGCCCTGCAGCTGCATCTAAAAACTCTCCTTTATTATTTAATAATTTTAGTGCATTCCACTGTTTTGGGTTATGACTTGCTGTGAGTATAATACCTCCGTCTGCATGTTCCATCATAACGGCCATTTCTACCGTTGGTGTGGTTGATAAATCAAGATTAATAACATCTACCCCAAGACCAACTAATGTATTGATTACTAATTGCTGAATCATACTTCCGCTGATGCGCGCATCACGACCCACAACTACACGATAGCTTTCTTTTTGGTGTTGTTGTTTTACCCAAGTACCATAAGCTGCACCATACATAACAGCGTCTATAGGTGTAAGATTCTCTCCCTGGGCACCTCCTATGGTACCTCTAATTCCAGAAATTGATTTTATTAATGTCATTGTGTAGTAGCGTATTTATTGTTAACTACTTAAAACCCATAGGTAGTTAAATTGTCTTGCTTTGTTTGAATAAAGCCTATAAAAATAGGCTGTTTTTAGGGCTTATAATTTTGCACAAATATACTTTTTTAAAAAGAAAATGTTGCCTTGTAATTTGTGTAAATTTACACAATGAATTTTCTAGCGCATATATATCTCTCTGGAGAAGATGAAGGTCTAACTATTGGTAATTTTATTGCAGATAGTATTAAAGGAAAAAAATATCTCAATTTTAAAAAAGAGATACAAAAAGGAATTTTACTGCATCGTAGCATAGATACTTTTACAGATCAACACCCTTTAGTGAGACAATGCACCAAACGCTTGCATACAAATCATGGACACTATAGTGGTGTAATAGTAGATGTTTTTTATGATCATTTTTTGGCAAAAAACTGGCAGCAGTATCACCAAACCCCTTTAGGTGAGTATGTATCTCAATTTTACAAGTTACTTGAAACTAACTTTGAGATCTTACCCATTAAAATCCAGAACATGTTGCCAATCATGAAATCAAACAATTGGCTGTTAAGCTATGCCTCTGTTGAGGGTATCAATACTATTTTAGAGCAAATGGGTAGGCGTGTTAAACACAAAAACAACATGCATCTAGCAAGCCTTGATTTAGAAAAACACTACACAGAATTTGAAAAAGACTTTACTATCTTTTTTGAGCAATTAAAAGCATTTTCAAAACATACAACAACATCTTTATCATGAAAATAAAACACGCGTTGCTTTATCTATTTGTACTGCTGTTGTTTTGGCAATGCAATAACCCTCAAACAGAAATTTTACAATCACCACAACCTTTATTGGGAGTAACCTCCCAAAGGGGGATGGTGGTTTCTGCTAGAGAGGAAGCCTCTAAAATTGGGAGAGACATAATGCAACAAGGGGGCAATGCATTTGATGCTATGGTAGCTACAGAAATGGCATTGGCAGTTTGCTATCCAAATGCAGGAAATCTTGGTGGTGGCGGGTTTATGGTATATAGAACACATAAAGGAGAAGTTGGAGCATTGGATTATAGAGAAAAAGCACCCCTTTTGGCCAGTAAGGATATGTACTTAGACCAAAACAATACATACCTTCGTGATAAGAGCAAAACAGGTGGGTTAGCTGTTGGTGTGCCTGGCACTATCGCAGGTATATTTAAAGCACATCATAAATTTGGCTCCCTACCCATACAAACCATTTTGCGTCCTGTAATTTTATTAGCAAAAAATGGCTTTAAAATTACAGAAAAACAAGCTGCACAATTAAATAACTATAGTGCAGTAATTAAAAAAACAAACAAAGAAAACTCTCTCTACACTAAAAAATTTAAGCCCGGAGATGTGTTTGTAAATAAAGCTTTAGCTGCTACACTACAGGAGATTTCAAACAAAGGTAGAAGTGCATTTTACCAAGGTGATATTGCCAAAACACTTGTACGTTTTTTACAAAAAAATGGAGGTATTATTAGTTTAAAAGATTTAGAAAATTACCAAGCTATATGGAGAGAACCAATTATTTTTAACTACAAAGACCTGCGAATTATATCTATGTCACCGCCCTCTAGTGGAGGAATATGCTTGGCACAAATACTAAAAACAACAGCAAATTTTCCTATAGCAAGTTATGGTCACAACACTACAAAAACAACACAGGTTTTAGTAGAGGCTCAAAGAAGAGCCTATGCAGATAGAAGCCATTATTTAGGAGATCCAGATTTTATTGATATACCGGTAGATTCTCTTCTTAGTGATGCCTATCTAAAAAAACGCATGGAAAGTTTTTCTTTCCAAGGCGCGACACCCTCCCATCAAATCAAACATGGAAACCTTTTAGCTCCAGAGAGCAAAGAGACTACCCACTACTCTATTGTTGACAGCTACGGTAATGCCATTGCGGTGACAACAACTCTAAATGCCTCTTTTGGCTCAAAATTATACAGCAAAGAACTTGGATTCTTTTTAAACAATGAGATGGATGATTTTAGCGCAAAACCAGGAGCACCAAATTTATTTGGATTAATTGGCGCAGATGCCAATGCCATTGCACCTCAAAAAAGAATGCTTAGCTCTATGACACCAACCCTTATAGAGAGAGACAACAAACTTTGGATGACCCTGGGAACACCCGGAGGATCTACCATTATAACCTCTGTGCTACAAACCATATTAAATGTGTATGAGTTTAACATGAGTATGCAACAAGCTGTAGATGCCCCAAGATTTCATCATCAATGGTTGCCAGATGTTGTAAGAGTAGAGGCCACAAGTTTTGATACAAAGACCATTAAAAGTCTTGAGTCCAAAGGGTATGTTGTAGACTACAAAAACCCCTCAATTATTGGAAAAGTAGATGCAATTTTAGTGCTCCCAGATGGATCTTTTGAGGCTGGAGCAGACAAAAGAGGAGACGATACGGCTGTAGGTTTTTAAAAAAACACTACTAAACACACAATAACATAACGTGCACTTAATCGAATATCCTACAAATATTCTTCAAATTGTAGGATAAAGACTACGTAATTCTGTAGATTTGGCATTGTTTTAAAGAAACTTAACTAACTGTTTTATAATAATCTGGAAATTAATTCTTGTATTAGATTTATAATAAGATGCGTAAAAAATTGTTTTCTATAAACTATTTTATCTTGATACCACTTGTGTTTTCAAGCATACTCTGCATTTTGTTAATATTCTTTTTAGATCAAAAGATTACCAACGCACCTGCTTTTATTGAATTACTTGAACAACAGATCTCTTTATTTATAGCAATTAGTGGGGTTGCATCTATTTTGCTGGTAGGATACATCGTGTTTAGCATTTTTGGGGCCAATAGGTTATTGGGCTCCAGCAATAATAACCTCAACGTACTTGTTAATAAAATGAATGCTGCACGTAAAATTATTGAAATTATCTACAAAAGTAAACTTTGGCTCCCTGAGGTAAAAACATTTATAGATGTTGAGTTTGAAGGTTTAAGCTTTTTTGAGGTGAAAGAGTTCTACAAAGGGAAATCTAAACTTGCCATTGATTATTTAGAAGAAAAAAAAGGACAAGATGATACAGACACATTATATCTTGAACTAAAATCATTACTCTACACAGAACCAAAACAAAAACAGCTACCAAATACAATCCTATACCCATTGCAATACAACACAGCTATTTTAAAAAAATGGTTAGAACATAAAGTAGGATCTGGGCTTTGGTACCACTTTGGTTATAGATTTGGTGACTTTAAAAACGCGCTAAAACTCGATGCATTACATGAAAGACATCAAGATAAAATTATATCCATAGCCAATACCATTGATCCTATTTACTTTGAAGACTCATCATTTAATGATGTTTTTTTATCAAAATTTGGTGAATACTTAAACAAAGATTTAATACCAAAATTGTTTAAAACGCAACGTGACAAAAAAAATAGCCTATCCTCATCACTTAAAAATCTTTATCTATTATTTTCTGCAATAGTATGTTTTGGTATTTTGTTACCGCTTATTAGCACCTTGTTTGGCTTGCCGGCAATAGTACTTGCAGTGAGCTTTTCATTTGTGATTTCTGCGCTTGTATTTATGGTTTTTTCTGGACTTTCATTTCTCAGCAGTACCATAAAATAGTAGCACCAAGCTATCATATATTGGCTGTTAATTAACATTTGACACACCACCCCTAGCCCTTTATTTTCAAAGACTTTGAGTACCTTTGCAACTTATGGGAAAAAACTTGGCAAGTATTGATGTTTTGGGCGCTAGAGTCCATAATCTTAAAGACATAGATGTCACCATACCTAGAGACCAATTGGTAGTTATCACAGGACTCTCTGGAAGTGGTAAGTCATCTCTCGCCTTTGATACTATTTACGCAGAAGGACAACGCCGTTACATAGAAACATTCTCTGCCTATGCAAGACAATTTTTAGGCAATCTAGAGCGTCCAGATGTAGACAAAATAGATGGGCTTTCTCCCGTTATTGCCATTGAGCAAAAAACAACTAGTAAAAGTCCAAGGTCTACCGTTGGGACCATCACAGAGATTTATGATTTTTTAAGACTATTATACGCCAGGGCTAGTGATGCCTACAGCTACAACACTGGCAAAAAGATGGTGAGCTATAGTGATGCTCAAATCAAAGCGCTTATTTTGTCTGACTTTAAAGACAAAAAAGTGAGTATCCTAGCCCCAATCATTAGGTCAAGAAAAGGGCATTACAGAGAACTCTTCGAGCAAATTGCAAAACAAGGCTTTTTAAAAGTTAGAGTAGACGGCCAGGTTCTTGATATTGTTAAGGGAATGAAAATTGATCGTTACAAGACCCATGATATAGAAACAGTCATAGACCGTTTAAAAATAAGTGATGGCATAGACAATGATAAGCGATTAACAGAAAGCATCGCAACAGCGATGTATCATGGAAATGATGTGATGATGGTATTGGATAATCAAACCAATGAAACGCGCTATTTCAGTAGAGCTTTAATGTGTCCTCAAAGTGGTATATCCTACCCAAATGCAGAGCCAAATAATTTTTCCTTTAACTCCCCTAAAGGAATGTGTCCAAGTTGCAAAGGATTAGGTACTCTACACAAAGTAAACATAAATAAAGTAGTTCCAGATCAAAACCTTTCAATAAAAAATGGTGCACTTGCCCCTCATGGTCCACAAAAAAACAATTGGATATTTAAGCAATTAGAGCTCATATCTCAACGGTTTAATTTTAAATTAACAGATCCTTTTAAAGACATTTCAAAAGACGCCAAAGAGCTTATATTCTATGGAGGAAATGATAAGTTTGACGTACCATCAAAAACTCTAGGAATTACTCGAAACTATAAAATAGATTTTGAAGGTGTTGTTCATTTTATACAAAACACCTATGATGCTAGTGAAACTACCTCATTAAAACGTTGGGCTAAGGAGTATATGGATAAAATTGATTGTCCAGAGTGTCAGGGAAGTAGGCTACGCAAAGAATCTATGTATTTTAAAGTAAATGATAAAAATATTGCACAATTAGCGCAAATGGATATCATAGAGTTGGCGGGGTGGTTTAAAGATTTAGAAAATCATCTTAGCGTAAACCAACTAAAAATTGCTAGTGAAATTATTAAAGAAGTAAAAACAAGACTTCAATTTTTAATAGATGTTGGTCTTACCTATCTGGCAATAGACAGGAGCTCTAAATCATTATCTGGTGGAGAGGCACAACGTATTAGGTTGGCCACTCAAATAGGATCTCAGCTAGTGGGAGTTTTGTACATTTTAGATGAACCAAGTATTGGTCTACATCAAAGAGATAATCAAAGACTTATAAAATCTTTACTCTCTTTAAGAGATATAGGAAACTCTGTAATCGTTGTAGAGCACGATAAAGACATGATAGAACACGCAGATTATGTAATAGATATTGGCCCTGCAGCCGGTAAGTTTGGAGGTGAAATTGTAAGTGAAGGAACCCCAAGTGAACTATTAAAACACAATACACTCACTGCGCAGTATTTAAATGGTTCCAAAGAAATAAAAATACCTAGCAAAAGAAGAAAAGGCAACAAACACACCTTGGAGCTTACAGGAGCTACTGGCAATAATTTAAAAAATGTAAGCGTAAAAATACCCTTAGGAATTATGGTTGGGGTTACAGGTGTTTCTGGAAGTGGTAAATCTACACTTATCAATGAAACCCTCTACCCTATTTTAAATGCACACTTTTTTAATGGTGTAAAAGTACCAATGCCGTATAAAAAAATTAAAGGGCTTGAACATCTAGACAAAGTGATAGACATTAATCAATCTCCAATTGGTAGAACACCACGATCAAATCCTGCAACATATACTGGAGTGTTTTCTGAAATCAGAAGTTTGTTTGCCAAAGTGCCAGAGGCATTAATACGAGGATATAAACCCGGAAGATTCAGCTTTAATGTGCAAGGGGGCAGATGTGAAACTTGTAGAGGTGGTGGATTGAGAGTGATAGAAATGAATTTTCTGCCAGATGTTTATGTGGCTTGTGAAACCTGTCAGAAAAAACGTTTTAATAGAGAAACCCTTGAAATACGTTACAAGGGGAAATCTATTTATGATGTACTAGAAATGACTATCAATGAAGCTTGTGAATTTTTTGAAAAAATTCCAAAGATCTATAGAAAGTTAAAAACTATCAGTGATGTTGGTTTAGGATATATTACCCTTGGGCAGCAATCTACAACCCTATCTGGTGGAGAGGCCCAGCGCATTAAATTGGCAACAGAACTATCAAAAAGAGATACAGGAAATACGTTTTATATTCTAGATGAACCTACAACAGGATTACATTTTGAAGATATTAGAGTGTTAATGATTGTGCTGCAAAAGCTAGTAGAAAAAGGGAATACTGTTCTAATTATAGAACATAACCTTGATGTAATAAAAACAGTAGATTACATCATTGATATTGGACCAGAGGGTGGCAAAAGTGGTGGAAAGGTAATGGCTACTGGAACTCCAGAAGAAATTGTAAAAACAAACAAAGGTTATACAGCAAAGTTTTTAAAGAAAGAATTACAAAATAAATAGTAAGTATCGAGGTAAATATGTACTTTGATTTTTGATACATTATTAATTTTTAATACACATTCAAATGAGGTCTGAAGAAAATCACAAAAACTGGAACGAGCAAAAAACCAATGACTCATGGGCCATCTTTAAAATTATGGGTGAGTTTGTAAATGGGTATGAGAAAATGAGCCGTATTGGACCCTGTGTTTCTATTTTTGGCTCTGCAAGAACTAAACCAGACAATACATACTATAAATTAGCACAAAGCATTGCAAAACGTATCACAGAGAATGGTTATGGAGTAATTACAGGTGGTGGACCCGGTATTATGGAGGCCGGAAACAAAGGAGCGCACCTAGCGGGTGGAACCTCTGTTGGGCTTAACATCACGTTACCCTTTGAACAACATGACAACCCATATATAGACAAAGATAAAAGCATAGACTTTGACTATTTTTTTGTTCGAAAAGTTATGTTTGTAAAATACTCACAAGGCTTTGTAGTAATGCCAGGTGGTTTTGGAACCCTTGATGAGTTTTTTGAAGCTTTTACACTAATACAAACAAAAAAAATTGATCAGTTTCCTTTAATTTTAGTAGGAAGGTCCTTTTGGAGTGGTTTAATGGATTGGGTAAAAAACACTCTGCTAGAACAAGGCAACATAAGTCCGGAAGATTTAGAGATGGTACATGTGGTAGACACAGAAGACGAGGTACTTTCTATCTTAAATAACTTTTATAACAAAAACAACTTTAGTCCTAATTTTTAAATTTAACAACTCCCCAGTTATATGCGAACTATTATTATTTCATCGGCATTGCTATTTAGCATCGCCAGTTTTGCTCAAAACAGTATAAAGACAATGTTTTATAATGTCTTAGAATTTCCGGAGTTAAATCCAAACAGAATTAGCTTGTTAGAGGATATTGTGCAAGACTATGCACCAGATATATTTATGGTGTGTGAACTACAAAGCCAAGAAGGAGCAGATGCTATTTTAAATACGGCCTTAAATGGTGACCCCAGCAATGGTAACATATACAGTGCAGCCCCCTATTTTGAAAATCAATCTGGCGGTGGTGATCTACAACAAGCCCTTTTTTACAGAAATGATATGTTTGTTCTTGAAAATACGGAAATTATTAACACACCCGTAAGAGACATAAATAAATACACATTGCTTTTAAATACAACAAGTCAAGATACAAACCCTATACGCATCTATGCATACGTAACACATTTAAAATCAAGCCAAGGGGGAGCCAATCAGCAATTAAGACTCTCTATGGTAGAGGCATTTGTTAATGACACCCAACAGCTTGAAGAGGATGCCTATGTATTGTTTGCCGGAGATTTTAATATATACACCTCTACAGAGCCCGCTTATCTTGAAATATTAGATCAAACTAATAACATAGCAATGGCAGACCCTATTGACACTCCAGGAGCTTGGAATAACAATGAAGATTTTAGAGCCGTACATACCCAAAGTACACGCACAAGTTCTTCTGGTTTTGGAGGGGGTGCTGGTGGTGGTCTGGATGATAGGTTTGATTTTATAATGGTATCGCAAAATATGATGACAAACCCAAGTCTTAGTTACAAAACAGATAGTTATAAGGCTTATGGA